>CANJQI010000135.1 GCA_947476215.1 Betaproteobacteria bacterium | reverse complement strand
TCATCAGCGGCGCGATACTACGTGCCAGAAGGTCCACCTGCCCTCCCGGCGCCTGTGCCACCAATATCCGCAAAGCTCGCGTCGGATATGCACCGCCCGACTGACTGTGCACAACGGCTGAATTCACCAGAAAAAGCACCGCCAGCACCAGACTCGCCAACTGTTTCATTTGTTAACTCCTTACCTGGATTGTCCCGACAATATCCTCGTGACTGCGCTCATATCGGGCACGCGCTCAATGTTCAGAATCAGATCGATCGTGCTTTCGGCCTGCGTGGATGACATCGAAAGCCGCGTGTTGTCCATGAACTTGTCGATAATATCCTTATCCGCAGGCGGCTCGTCGGGATACAGGCTCTTGCGCCGCCTGATCTCCTCGCCGTTTTTCATGCGCACAATGATCTCGCCAGTGCGAAATTTCGGCCAGCCGGTATTGCTGTCGATTTCGTAGCATACTTTCTGTGCCAAAGCCAAAAGCTGAGGATCGGTATACGCTGATTCTTCAATTTCCTCGAGACCGAAGCGACCGCGAATCAGACAACACGCAAGCGCATACGGCAGGCTGAATTGCGTGGCGTAGCTGTTATGCGGCTTGCGCCGGGTTTCCAACGGCTCGCAGATCATGGGCACGGCAACCGGCGCAACGAGCGCTTTAATCGATGCTATCTGCGTCGTGTCGAGTCGCGTCTCATTGCGCATTTCTGTTGCGGCTCGCATGAAGGCATGCGAGTGATAGCAAACCGGATACAGTTTGATCGACGATCGCGAAAACTCCCAGCGTTCGCCTAGTTCGTGCGTTGCCAGACTCAAGTCCGCATCGGCGGCATGGGGGCCGAGAAAACTCGGAAACAGGCCAAAACGCCCCTCGTAAGCTTCGAGCGGCCCGGTGAATCCCTGACTCGCCATCGAGGCGGCGGTAACGCCGGCGGCGCCGCCCCAACCCGCGTGCAGCCGCTTGGACCATGCGCCTTCCTGCGTCGGCTGCATATTGCCGGAGGCGAAGCTCAGCGCTATGCCCTGCGCCATCACCAGTTGTGCATGGCTGAGTTTCCACAGCCGACCGGCGACCAGAGTGCCCGCGAATGTCCCGATCAGGCTGGTCGGATGAAATCCCAGTTTCAGAAAACTGCTTTTACTCGCCGCCCCCAATCGCACGCCGGCCTCAAAGCCCAGCGCGCATGCTGTTAGAAAGTCTTTGCCGCATGAGTGCTCCTGCTCGCACAATGCAAAGGCCGTGGAAACGCAGCTGCCGGAAAGATGCACGCCTCCCGGGAGATAAGTATCGTCATAGTCAAGCCCGTGCATCAGCGTGCCGTTCATCAGCACTGCATCACGCAAGGCGAGCCGTTCCGGCATACCTATGACGGTCGAATCGCCCAGACCCAATCGACTTAACGCATTCAGTGCCTTGCGCGCAAACTCGAATCGAGTCGAAGCGTAAGCGTTACCAACCGCATCGAGGACCATGAGTTTTGTCCAGCGGCGCATTGCTTCGGGAAACTCATCATAGTCATGGTTGGAAATAAACGTCGCCAGTGCAGTGGAAAGCAGAGGAACGTTGTTTTCACTCATGTTAATTCGCCTTCGCCCCAGTTTCCCTGATCATACGCGACCACTTGCGCAATTCCGTGCTTATGAATGCCGCGAACTGCTCGGGTGTGTTAAGCGATATGTCTGCGCTCAGACTCAGAAAGCGCTCCTTAGCATCATTGCTCGATACCCCTTTTGCGATTTCACGGTTGAGTTTGGCGACGATATCGCGCGGTGTGCGGGCCGGCGCACAGATACCGGACCACACCGATGCTTCATAGCCGGGAAGCCCGGCCTCGGCGATGGTTGGCAAGTCGGGCAACAGACTGAATCGGCGCGTAGTCGAGATACCCAACCCCCTCAGCTTGCCGCCACGCACGTGCGGCAGTCCCGACGGTGCCGGATCCAGCAGCAACTGCAGTTGTCCTGCCATGAGGTCGATCGCGGCCGGCGCGCTGCCCTTGTAAGGAATGTGGACCATGTTGATTTTCGCCATGGACTTGAATAATTCGCTCGCGAGATGTCCCGCACTGCCGCTGCCTGCGGAGCCATAGTTCAACTGCCCCGGCTTGGCCTGCGCGAGAGCGATCAATTCCTTCACCGACTGCGCGGGAAACGACGGATTCACCATCAGCACGTAGGGAATCGAAACCACCAGTATGACCGGCGCGAAATCGCGCACGGAATCGTACGGCATCTTGTCCTGCAGTCCGGGGCTGACCACCATGGGCCCGCTGCTGCATAAAAGCAACGTATAGCCGTCGGGACTGCTCTTCGCCACCATATCCGCACCGACCACACCCGCGGCGCCCAGACGATTTTCGATCACAACCGGTTTATTGAAGGATTCAGAGAGCTTCTGGCCGACGATGCGCGCGACGATGTCAGTTGGGCCGCCCGACGAAAACGGCACAATGATGCGCACCGGTTTGGTGGGATAGCTTTGCGCCGCAAAAAGTGACGACACAAACACGCTTGCACAAATGGTGGCGAAAACCGCAGTTAATCGCATAGATGCTTTTCCTGAGTTAATCTAGAACGAAGTCCGGCGCGATCGTTGCGACATCGCGCATGCCTTCAAGATTCCACAATCGCTCCAGGAGCGACTGGACACGCTTACCACCCAGCAGGTCTTCGGCAAATCCGCGAAACTTTTGTTCAATCTGGGCGTCGCTCTTGGGCGAGGACTGATCGTCCGCATCGCCGCCAGACTCTGCGCTCAGGCGTTCGCCGCTGGCGGTCACTACGGTAACGCGGGTACGATGTTCGACCGGTCGCCTGCCGTACGCCGCGGTAAATGCCGGGTCTTCCAAAACTTCTATTTTCTGCATCAGCGCACGCAGATCGGGGTTCCACAAATGCGCATCGTTGAAAGAACGTGGCGTTACCGTGCCGTCCATCAAGGTTGCCGCCACAACATAGGGGATGCTGTGATCCGCGGCTTCGCGCGATTGCGGGCTCCAGCGATGTTCGCCGCTGCCGACGTCATCCCTGGCTTTCTTGTAAACGTCCACGGTCACCTGCCTGGCATTGTCAAAATCGCGCAGCGGCGCGATCTTTTCCGCCGCCAATATAGACGAGATGACCGTGCCGCAGGCTGCGCGATGCTTGATACGGGTGTCGAGTATTTTGAACGACGTGCTCAGGTCTCCCATCGCTGACAGCACAAATCGTCGTTCGGCAACGTGATCGCACCATCCCGCCTTGCCCTCGAACGGCAGATGCGGCCCCTCCATTCCGGCGCGGGCAAGCAGGGCAGCGAACACGCCCGCACGCCCGGCGTGACCCGAAGCCGCAGCCTTGTACATCGAGATATGCCCGAGCCTGACCTGGCGCAGCGCATTGTTTGGGACCACCGCCATCGCAATGCAGTGCGCCATGGCTTCCCTCGACAGACCGAAGAGTTTCCCGGACGCAGCCGCCACCGCGAGCCCGCAAAAATTGGTGTTGTCGAAGTTTTCGTTACCGACGACGTCCGAGATGCGCAGAAAGATTTCGTAACCCAACACCACGGCAGTAATGAAATCGCGCCCGCTGGCATGCGCGTGCTCGGCGGCGGCGAGTATGGGAGAGATCACATCGCTGGCGTGGCCTTCGTAGCTGCCCGGCCAGTGATAGATGTCGCTCATTTCCACATAGCGGGCGGTCAATCCGTTGACGTAGGCGGCCATATCGGGCGCGGTTTTCAGGCGTGTGCCCAAGATCGCGACACCCGCGGGATCCGGCATGGTCGCGCCCAGGCCGCGCGCAATACGGCAAGGTTCGCCGAAAAAACCGCCCATCAGCGCGCCCAGCGCATCGACGACACGCGCCTTTGCCGCCCGTATTGCTTCAGGCGTGATGTTGTCGAATGTAATGTTGCACGCGTAGTCCGCCAGACGATGCTGTATGGCATCCACTGGCTTCGTGACATGAGTCATGAATCGGTATTTCTATTCATCGGCTTCCATCAATCTTCTCGTATGCCGGCATCCTTGATGACTTTCCCCATGCGCGCCATTTCGAGCTTGATCACCGCCGCCAGCTGCTCGGGTGTCGAACCCACGACTTCGGTCGTGGCTTTGAGAAACTTTTCCCGCACGTCGGGCAAGTTGATGACACGGATAATTTCCTGATTGAGGCGGTTGATAATCGCAGCTGGCGTTCCGGCCGGCGCCATCATGGCATGTATGGATACCGACTCGTAGCCCGGCACAGTCGCCGCGACGGTCGGCAGATCGGGCACCAGGTCGGACCCGCGCGCGCTGGTGATCGCCAAGGCCCGCACGCGATGCGTCTTGATGTGCGGCAAAACAGCCGCGGCGACCGGAAACATCAAATGTATCTGGCCGCCGATCAAGTCGTTGAGCGCCGGGCCGTTGCCGCGATAGGGAATGCGCACGATGTTGACGCCTGCCATCTGCTTGAACATCTCCGCGGCGAGATGAGTCGCGCCTCCGGATGACGCGCCATAATTCAACTCACCGGGCCGCGCTTTGGCGAGTGCAATAAGATCCTTGACCGTTTTCACGGTCAGCGACGGATGCGCCACCACGATATTGAACGCGCTGTCAGGAATGCTGATGGGCGCGAAATCCCGTATCGGGTCCCACGCCACCGAATTTCGCATGAACGGCATCAACCAGATGGCAGACGCATGGAACAACAACGTATATCCATCCGGCGCGGATCGCGCCGCCATCTCAATGGACAAGGTTCCGGGGCGATTGTCGACGATAAACTGCTGCGCAAGGCCGGCGCTCATGCCCTGAGCAAGAAGTCGGGCAAAAACGTCACCCCCACCGCCCGCTTCAGCAGTCAGTATGCGCACAGGCTTGTTGGGATAGTTCTGACCCTGAACCGTGCCGCACGACAGCACGAAACCCGTGAGTAACACGCAGACCGGAATACGCGACACGTTACCCTCGTAGTGGTGAAATGGCCATTGGGCGCTGCCGAACCGAAGCGGCACCCGTCACATGCAGAAGCATTGAATTTTATCCGAAGCGCGCAAACGCATCGATGCAAACGCGATAAATATTCGGTGATCATCTCAGCAGGGGATTCTCTCGCGCCTGTTCTCGCATGGGCCGCTGCGTCATGCTGACTCTTGCAGCCAGCGCAACATGCGCTTATCCTAGACATCGCCACACCCACTCATAAGGAGATGCCAATGAAACGTTCCATCAGCTTGTTTGCAGCACTTGTGCTGGTTGTCCCCGCCGCACTGGCCTATCAGGTCACGGGGCCGGTTCTCGAAGTGACTGACAGCAAGATCGTCGTCGAGAAAGGCAAAGAGAAATGGGAAATTGCACGCGACAAAGATACCAAGGTTACCGGCGAACTGAGCAAGGGGTCCAAGGTTACGATTCAGTACCGCATGACCGCAACCAGCATAGAGGGCAAGGAAGTCAAGGCGCCCGCGAAGGACAGCAAAGCCAAGAAGTAGTAACAACCGTCACGAAACCATCAGGTGCCGCCGCGAGGGAACCGGCCACCAGTATCTCGCGCGGCGGCATTGTTTTTTCGCAGCGTCGGCAAACGACCCTGAGCCTTACATGTTGTTGCAGTTGATCCTCTTGGCAGCACGTGCCTTACACACTATGTGGTAATTTCAAGCTGTTTACCCGTCCGCCCGCCGGACACTTCCCACAACACCAACATTTCAGGACCCCATGCGAGCACTGCACGGAATCAAGGTAGTCGATCTCACCCGCGTGGTCGCCGGACCGTTTTGCACTTATCAGTTGGCATTGCTGGGCGCCGAATGCATCAAGATCGAGGAGGTCGGCACGGGCGACCCCGTGCGCTGGAGCGGCGCAGGCAGTAATACGCACTATCGCAAGCACGGGATGGCGACCAATTTTCTGCCGCAGAACGCCAACAAGCGCTCGCTCACACTCAATCTCAAGCACGACGAAGGCCGCAAGATCTTTTTGAAACTCGTGGAATCCGCGGATGTCGTGGTTGAAAACTTCCGCGCCGGCGTGATGGACAAGCTGGGTATCGGATACGGGCAACTGCGCACCACGCATCCCCGATTGATCTATTGCGCCATGACGGCATATGGGCAGAATCTTCCGAAGCGTGAGCACACTGCCTACGATGGCGTGGTGCAGGCCGCTTCCGGCATGATGAGCGTGATCGGCACCAAGGACACCGGCCCGCTCAAAGTCGGACCGCCGATCACCGATTACGCGACGGGCATGGCGGCGGCGTTTGCGATTTCCTCCGCGCTGTTCCAGCGCGAACGCGACGGCAGCGGCCAGTATATCGACGTGTCCATGCTCGATACCGCGCTCACGCTGATGAGTTCCTACGTCACTGACTATTTCTGCACCGGCAATGTGCCGGCACAGCGCGGCAACGAACCCGCCAGCCGCAGCCCGTCGGCCGGCACCTACGACACGCGCGACGGCAAGCTGACGCTGGGCGCGAATGAAGAACACCAGCACCGCCGTCTGTGCAACGCACTGGGTCTGGCGCATGTGCTGACGGACCCACGCTATGCGGAAATCGAGGAACGCCGCAACAATTGCGACGAACTACATGGCGAGTTCGCGCAGGTGTTGATGACGCGCACCGCGGAGGAATGGGAAACCGTGCTCAACGCTGCCGGCGTGCCGGCATCGCGCATACGCACCGTGGGCGAGATACTGCAGCATCCGCAGGTCACGCAACGCGGTGTGTTGCACACCTTCCCCAAGGTATCCGGAATAGACCGCGACGTCACCGTGTTGTTGTCGCCTTTCAAGCTCGCCCATGACGGCCCGCAGGCGACGCAGCCTCCGCCGCAGGTCGGTGAACATACCGACAAGATTTTGCAGGAGATCGGTTACGATACCGCCGCGATTGCACGGCTGCGTCGAGACGGTGTTATTTGAGGGCGCGCAAGCATGAGTCTGGAAAACCGACTAACGTGGAGATACTCGGGGCAAAGGCGACAAACTTAAACGCATCCAAAAATTTTCCCTCCCCTTCAAGGGGAGGATTGGGGTGTGGATGGGGGTGAATTTCGCTGCAATAGCGCCCCATCCCCCTCCTAGTTGCCCCCTCGCTACGCCCTCCCCCTTGAACGGGGAGGAATCACAAAGTTCGGGCTTGTGTGGTACGGCTAAGGTTTGCCAACCTACCTCCGCGAACCTCTGCGTCCCCTGCGTCCTCCGCGATGAGAGTTTGAACTGAAAATGAAACTGAGAATGATCATGAAACTACACTTACACTTCCGTGTTTTTTTACTGGCAGCAACCTTGCTGTTGCCGTCCGCGGCGCACGCACAGACGTATCCCGTCAAACAGATACGCATGATCGTGCCGTTTGCCGCGGGCGGACCCACCGACATCCTGGCGCGTGTCATCGCGCAAAAACTCAGCGCGGCATGGGGACAGCAAGTGATCACAGATAATCGCGCCGGCGCCGCAGGAAACATCGGCACCGAGATGGTCGCAAAAGCGGCTCCCGACGGTTATACGTTGCTCGCATCTTCATCCGGCATCCTGACCGTCAACCCCAACCTGTTTTCAAAGCAACCATTTGATATACAAAGAGATTTTTCACCCATCACGATAGCAACATCGGTCACCAACATACTCGTGGTTCACCCGTCGCTGCCGGTGCGCTCGGTAAAGGAACTGATAGCACTGGCGAAAAAGCGGCCGGGTGAACTCAGCTATTCTTCATCAGGCATCGGATCGGCCAGCCACTTGTCCATGGAACTGCTCAAGTTCACCGCCGGGATCAGCGTTGCGCATATTCCGTACAAGGGAGCACATCCCGGCGTAGTGGATCTGGTCGCGGGACAGGTGGATATGACACTGATCGGTCTGCCACCCGCGTTGCCACACGTCAAAAGCGGCCGCCTGCGTGCGCTCGGCGTCGCCAACAAGTCAGTCGCGCTGCCCGACATGCCTACCATCGCGGAATCCGGTTTGCCCGGTTTCTCGGTCGTGAACTGGCTTGCGGTGCTGGCGCCCGCCGGCACGAATAAGGACGTTATTGCGAAGTTGAACAGCGAAATCGTACGTGCGGTGCATCAGCCCGACGTCAAGGCACAGCTTATGGCGGAAGGCTTCGAACCCATAGGCAGTTCACCCGAGCGCCTCGCGGAGGAAATCCGCGTGTGGATACCCAAATGGGGTGAGGTGATACGCAAAGCAGGAATCAAGGCGGAGTAATTCATCCAAGGAATTACTCATGGCATGCGATACCGTCATGCCGTGCGCAGAAATGCAGCACCTCGCGCGCGCAGGTGGCCGGCATCAATGACGCGATCGCGTGGCTGGGCGTCGGCAGGTGAACGATATTCAAATTTTGGATGCCTTTTTTCAACAAGACTTCCTGTTCGTTGGTCGTAATCTTGCCTGAGGTCGGATAAATCGCCAGCACCGGCGCCTGAATCAAGGGCAGCAGCGCTTCGGCGCTTGCCGTGCAGTGCAGGCGATACTGCGCGCATAACACATCGACATTGTTCTTGCCCATTTCGCTGGCAAACCATGACGCCAGACCCGGATCGGTTCCCGGTGCGAAGCGATTCAAATCATTCATCGCCAGCGCCCACTTCTCGGCACCCATTTCGCGCAGCGCTTCTTCACGCGACGCGTGCCCGAAGGCAGTGCTTTCAAGGTGTTTCTGATGAAGATTGACCGGGGCAGACACCAGATTCAGTGTGCGTATGCGCGTCGGCTGCCGCGCCGCCAGCACCATGCCGAGGATGCCACCGAACGATTCTCCGCAGTAGTGCACCGACTCGATCTGCAGCGCATCAAGCAACGCGATGACGTCCGCGGCATGGTTGTCCAGCGTGATGCCGGTATACGGGTCGAAGTCGACAGGCGACTGCCCGAATCCGCGCAGGTCGAGACGAAGCACGCGATAGTAGCGGCTCAGATACGGAACCCAGTTGTACCAGAACCTTCCCGAGCGCCCGTAGCCGTGCTGCAGCAACACGGTGGCTGATTTTTTCCACGGATCGGTGAAATCGTCGATGGTGTAATGCAAGGTCGGCTTACCCTGCCGCTTCAGAAATGTCATTCGGACAGCTCCTGACTAATCTTCCGGCACGCTGTATTCCATGCAAGGGCAGGAAATAGCGCGGTGTTGATCTGATCTTTCGTAGTTTCCCGGATTGTAGCGCAGCGCATTCGCCGTGCTTGCATAGTACCCATGCATGGCTTATAAATCGGGGGCGAATTCTTGTAGGGATACCGACATGACTACACCACAGACTTTTGATCGTCGCACCGAGGATTTATGCAACATCGTGCGCTTCGGGCATCTCAACCTTGAAGTGCCGGACCAGTATCTGGCACAGGCGTTTTACGTTTCCACGCTGGGCCTGACGCGCGACCCGTACGCGCAAACCGATATCGACAATATGTGGATCAACATCGGTTGCAGCCAGTTTCATCTGCCGACCGGCAAGCCATCGCGCATGCGCGGGCATGCGGGGCTGGTGATGCCGGATCGCACGGGGCTGCTGCAGCGGCTCGCGGCCAAGCGCCCGGTGTTCAAGGATACTCACTATGCATACATCGAACATGATGACTGCGTGGAGGTCATCTGCCCATGGGGCAATCACTACCGGATACATGAACCGGCGGCGAGCTTCTATCCGCTGTGGCTGGGTATCGCCTATGTGGTTTTCGACGTGCCGGTCGGTACCGCGCAAGGCATCGCACGCTTTTATGAGCAGGTAATGCTGGCGATCGCGACCGTCAGTTCCGAGCATGGCCTGGAAACCGCAAAGATCCAGGTGGGCGAAGGACAACATTTTATTTTCAGGGAAAAGGAAGGCGAGCCGGCACCCTACGATGGCCATCATCTTCAGGTATATGCGGCTCAGTTCTCAAAACCGCACCAGCGGCTGATGGAGCTGGGACTGATCACGCAGGAGAACAGCCGCCATCTCTATCGCTTCACCGATATCAAAGACCCCGCGGACGGCCGCGTCCTATTCAGCATTGAACACGAAGTGCGCAGCATGACGCATCCGCTGTTCCTGCGCCCGCTCATCAACCGCAATCCGGCGACCGGGCAACGCAATTATTCCAGGGGCGTGAGGGACGATGACTGGAGCGGGCCGCCGTGGAAAATGCCGGTTTGAGTTAACAATGAAAAAAATCAATCCCGCTTTCCATGCAGTTCTCGCTCTGATTTCAGGGGTCTCTCTGCCTCACGCTGCTGATGCGCAGAATTACCCGACTCGTCCGGTGCGTATCGTAGTGCCATTCCCCGCCGGATCGGGCGTCGACATCATGACGCGCTTCTTTTCCGCCAAATTGAGCGAAGCACTGGGCCAGCAGTTTGCCGTTGACAACCGCGCCGGCGCGGCCGGCAATATCGGTGTGGAACTGGTCGCCCGGTCGGCCGCCGATGGATACACTTTGGTGACCGCCCCGTCCTCGTCGGCGATCGGCCAGAGCCTCTACAAGAATCTGAGCTTCGACCTCGCCCGCGACTTTGAAGCGGTCGCCATGTTTGCGTCGGCGCCTTTCATGCTCGTAGTGCATCCCTCGCTGCCGGTTCGCGATGTCAAGCAACTCATAGCGCTCGCCACATCGCGACCGGGACAATTGACTTATGCATCGACAGGCAGCGGCAGTGCCCCGCACCTGTCGGCTGAAATGTTCAAGATACAGTCCCGCACCGACATCCTGCATGTGCCTTACAAGGGAACGCCCCCGGCGCTGACCGATCTGGTCGGCGGTCAGGTGGACATGCTGTTTGCATCCACCGTGTCGATACTTCCGCAACTCAAGGCGAAGCGCGTGCGCGCGCTGGCGATTGCGGGTACGAAGCGCAGCAACATCCTTCCGGACCTTGCCACTTTTTCGGAATCCGGAATGCCCGCATACGATGCCGGAACCTGGTTCGCATTGCTGGCGCCAGCCCATACGCCGCAGGATATCGTCAGGCGCCTGAATGCTGCGGTCGTGAGAGTTGGCCAGGCTGCCGATATGCGCGAGCGCATCGCTGCGGAAGGCGCCGATCCCATTGGCGGATCACCCGAGCAGACTGCCGCGTTCATCAAGAGCGAAATCACCAAGTGGGGAAAAGTGATTGCAGCATCCGGCGTGCGCGCCGACTGAAAATGTGAGCAACTGCCGGAGCACCTTGTGAAAATCACCATACTTGACGACTATCACGACACGGCACGAACGCTGAATTGTTACGCCAAACTGGCTGGCCATGACGTCACGATCTGCAATGATCACGTTCAGGATGTCAATGCGCTGGCGGCACGCCTCAAGGATACCGAGGTTCTGGTACTGATAAGGGAGCGCACCCAGATCCGCGCGCCACTGATCGGCCAGCTCGGCAAGCTCAAGCTCATCAGCCAGCGCAGCGTCTATCCGCACATCGATATAGACGCCTGCACGCAGGCCGGCGTCATTGTGTCATCGAGCCAGCATGCCGACACGCCCTCGTACTCGACGGCGGAGTTTACCTGGGCATTGATTCTGGCCGGCATGCGCCAGCTGCCGCAGCAGGTTGCTTCTCTGAAGGCCGGCAACTGGCAAATGGGCGTCGGTGCCACGATACGCGGCAAGACGCTGGGCATTTACGGTTACGGACGCATAGGCTCGGTGGTGGCGGGTTATGGCAAGGCATTCGGCATGAAAGTGCTGGTGTGGGCACGCGAAGCGTCGCGCGCCAAGGCGCGCGCCGACGGCTACGCCGCCGCGCCCACCAAGGAAGCGTTCTTCGAGGCATGCGACATTATTTCCCTGCACATGCGGCTCGTCGATGCAACCCGCGGCATCGTCAAGGCCGGCGATCTGGCACGCATGAAAACAACCGCGCTGCTGGTCAACACCAGCCGCGCGCCGTTAATTGAGCCCGATGCGCTGGTCGATGCCCTGAAGTCCGGACGACCCGGCATGGCGGCGGTCGACGTCTATGAACAAGAGCCCGTGCGCGACACAACTCACCCGCTGCTCAACATGAACAACGTCGTGTGCACGCCGCACCTCGGCTACGTCACACGCGATGAATACGAAGTTCAGTTCACCGACATCTTTGACCAGATCATTTCATATGCCGCCGGCAATCCGACCAATGTCGTAAATCCGCAAGTACTGCAGTCCGCGCGATTGCGCCGCTAAAGATTCTTCGGCATCGCTTCCTGATCGACAAGTTCGCGCCGGCGCTTCGGGCGCATCGTCGAACACCTCGGGATGGTCCGATTCCGCAACGAAATTGCAGTGCAGTACCACATTCCGTTACTGGTAAACTACGATTGCGCACTCAGCGTCTCCCAACAACCGGAACAACTCACTAAGGCGCCCCACCTGTGGCACACATAAAAAAGTTCGGTTTTCACTATGCCTGGGTCGTGCTGGCTGCGGCATGCGTACTCAATATCTTCGCCCGCGCCGATCAAGCTTCATTCGGCGTGTTTGTGGATCCGCTGGTCGATCAGTTCGGGTGGAAGCGCGGCGACATTTCGTTTGCCTATTCCCTCGCCTTCCTGGTTGGATTGCCGACCGTAATGATCATGGGATGGCTGGGGGACCGCTTCGGCGCGCGCAACCTGATGTTGGGCGCCGGCGTCCTGATCGGTACCGGCACGTTCCTGATGGGGACCATCACCGAGCTGTGGCAGTTTTACGTGGTGTACGGATTCATGGTCGGTTCCATGGGACATGCGGCTTTTACGGTGCTGTTGCCGGTGATCATTACGCGCTGGTTCCACCATCGCCTGGGTATTGTGATGGGCATCTACTTCGCCTCGCAGGGGCTGGGGCCGGTGATTTTTGCGCCTTTGTTCCGCTGGATGCTGGAAAACCAGGGGTGGCATCACACCTTCACGGTGATCGGCCTGGTGCTGGGCTTGATACTGGCGGTGTTCTCTTTGTTCATACACAATAGCCCGGCAGTATTGGGTTTGCAGGCGTATGGGCTGGACGACGCATCCAAGCAACCGCAGGGAGCCTCATCCAGTAAACCGCCAATACGACTGCGCGAGATACTCAAGCAAGGTATCGTGTGGAAGCTGGCGGGCATACATCACATCGGGTGTGCCGCGCACGCCATCATCCTCGCCCACGTCGTATCGATGGCAACCTTCAAGGGCATACCGGGCGTGACGGCAGCCGGCGTGCTTGCCACCATCGCCGGAACATCGGTGATCAGCCGATTTGTCTTTTCGATCATCGCCGACCGGTACGGTGGTCGCATCACGCTCACACTGTCGCTGCTCGGTCAAAGCCTGCCCGTTATCATTTTGTTTTTTGCGACCGACGCCTGGGTCTTCTATCTGTTCGCGGTGGTATTCGGCCTATGCTACGGTGGAGAAATGGTGGGTTTTCCCATCATCAACAAGCACTTGTTCGGCACCAAAGCGCCGTTGGGCTCGATCTACTCGTTCGAGATGGTAGGCGCAGGCACGGGCATGGCACTGGGAGGCTGGGTGGGCGGCAGCCTGTTCGACATTTCAGGTGCTTATGGCTGGTCCCTTGCCGCGTCTTTGGTCGCCGGATTTATCGGCCTGCCATTGGCGCTGAGCCTGCCTCGCCACAAGAAAACCGTGCCTGTTCCTATAGAAACCGCTGCACCTGCGCCCGACGCTCCCTCGCCATTGCTGGGTGGAAATGCTCCGGGCTTGAAGAAGTAAACGGCTCGACTTACCTGAACCCGAACAACCGCGTCGGTGTTTTCCACAGCACTTTGCGGCGGTCGGCTGCATCCGGCAGCCAGCGGGTAAGACACGTCAACGGCGGACCGTAATCGAGCCGCTCGTCCATCTGCACATACGGCCAGTCTGAACCCCAAACGCAATGGTCGAGCGTGAACGCGTCAATCGCCGCTTCAATATAAGGATCCACATCGCGATAAGGGAAACCTTCCAGTGACGAGCGGAAGGGACCTGACAATTTAACGATCGCATTGCCCGATTTCCCGAACTCCAGCAGCGTCTGGAAACCGGGCTGCATGACCCCCGCACTAAGGTCCGGACGACCGAAGTGGTCCACCATGATGCGCACCCCGGCGTTGCGCAATAGCGGCGCAGCCGCTACCAAATCGTTTTTCTCGCAATGAATCTGGAGTAACCAGTTCATTTCTTTCATACGCGCAAGCAGGCGCACGGCGCCCGGCTCTATCAGCGGATTGACAGTCCCGAAAAGGTTAACGCGCACGCCGACTACGCCGCCGTCTGCCAGCGCAGTGAGGTCGCGATCGGAAATATCCGGGCGCACCAGCGCAATACCCTTGAACCGGCCGCTGGATCCGGCGATCGCCCCCAGCAGGCAGCGGTTGTTGGTGCCATAGGGCTTGGCACCAACCAGCAGTCCATGGGTGAACCCATGCGCGGCCAGAACCGCAGCAAACTGGCTGGGCGTGCCGGCCTGGGATGGGTGCGGCGTGTACGCGGCTTCCGGTGCATAGTCCGTGCCGCAGAAAACATGGGCGTGACAATCAGCTGATTTTCGAGTGGCCATAGGGAATTTTATGCTCGCGATAGTTTGTTTTTAAAGTTTAATATAATTCCGCGTCTTAACCGTAAAACTGTTTTCCAGCCCTGATCACGAATCATCGATCACTTCTACTTTGATGACCGACCGACGTTGTTCGAATTCCTTATGCCACGCCGCAAGTTGCGTATGCCCGTTCCGCCACGCCAGATCGGCAAACCGGAAATCGAGATACGACAACGCGACGCCGATCGCGATATGCCCGATGCTGAACGCGCCCGCCGCGAGCGCGCCGGCTTCCGCTTCGAGGGCTGCAAGCGCGGTATTGATCTTGAGCGCATAAGCGGCCATTAGTTCCTGCATCCTCATGTTCTCGGGCTTGGCGCGCTCGAATCGCCATATCAGCAACGCATCCAGCATGCCATCGCCCAGCGCCTGCCGCCGCAGCGCGATCCAGCGCTGCGCAGGTTGCGTC
>CANJQI010000134.1 GCA_947476215.1 Betaproteobacteria bacterium | reverse complement strand
CGTACGCAACCACCGCGAACTGCTGCTGAACTATTTCCGGGCCCGCAAGCAATTCTCCAGCGGTGTCGTAGGGCCTGAACAACAAAGCCAAAGTCACTATGAGAAAAGCGTACGGCTTTCGAACCTTCAAGGCCACAGAACTGGCCTTGTATCATGTAATTGGCAAGCTACCCGAGCCAAAGCTCGCCCACAGTTTTTACTGACGAACCGAAAATACTTTGCTAGCTTCGTCCGGCGCGGCGTCCTATTGCAGATTCGCGTCTTCTTTGATTGAGGGTATGCAGAAAGTTTGAATCGGCGAAACCCGCATGGATAGGGCGTTTACGAGATTCGTTCGAACGACGCTCTCTCCGCCAACGATAAGTTCCAGGAATTACGGGAAAGCCCACAAAAGCCTCGGTTCCCTGGTTTTTCCCGCAGTCCATATAAGCACGGCTACTCCATACGGATGCCAGCATCCTTGATGACCTTACCCATTCTGGCCATTTCAGATTTCATCATTATGGGAACCTGCATGGGTGAACTGGCGACTACTTCCGATCACATGCTGAAAAATTTATCGTAGGCCTCGCGCGTCTTGAGAAACGATTCACACCAGCCATTGCTTTGAACAACTCTCCCGCCAGATGAGTTGCTGAGCCTGTTGCGGACGAGGCATAGTTGAGGGCTCCGGGATTGGCCTTCGCCAGTGCGATTAGCTCTCTGACGGATTGTGCCGGTAGTCCCGGAAAAACGACCAGGAAGGCTGGAGAACTGGCGGCCACCGTAACCGGTGAGAAATCTCTTATCGGATCATAGGGGACGTCCTGCATTAACGGTAGTATCCAGAGCACGTTACTTGCCATGAGCAACGTATAGCCGTCAGGAGTGGCCTTGGATACTAAGTAAGTCGGCCTGGATAACGCCGCTTGATCGATTGTCTACGATGACTGGTTGGCCTACTGCGTATGAAATGCCCTGCCCAATCAAGCGTGTTACAAAATCAGGACCGCCTCCACTTGCTGATGTGACTATGCGAATAGGTTTGAATGGATAAGCGTGCTCAGAGGCGCAAGCTGTGCTCAGCATCACCGCGCTTGACGAAAATATCCATGCAGCCAAACGAGTTGGCACATATCTCGTTCTTAACTGGTGGTTATGCATCGTCAAGTCGAGCCCGCCGACTCAGCAGTCTCGGAAATCACCTGCGGCGGCTTTTTGAACGGAGTGCGCTCATGCAATTCGTCGAGGTAAGTGGACATGCCGTGTTGCTCGCGTTTTAGAAAATCCTCGACCGCGGCGGAAAACTGCGGTTGCGCCAACCAGTGCGCTGAACGCGTTTCGACCGGCAGCAAACCGCGCGCGATCTTGTGCTCGCCCTGCGCGCCGCCTTCGAAGCACGCGATCCGGTTGCTGATGCAGAATTCTATGACCTGATAGAAGCACGTTTCAAAATGCAGGGACGGGTGATATTCCAGCGTGCCCCAGTAGCGCCCGCACAGCCGGGTGCCGTTATGGATGTTCAGTGATGCTGCGATGGGTTGATGCTCGCGCGAGGCGATTATCAGCGCAATGTTGCTCGGCATGAGGTGCCCGATGGCGCGGAAAAAATCGAGATTCAGGTACGGCGTGGATTGATGCTGGCGATAGGTTTCGCAATAACAACGATGGAAAAAACGCCACTGCGCATCGGTGACCGCGTTGCCTGGCACGGCCTCGAAACGGATGCCGGTATCCCGGACGTGGCGCCGTTCCTGTTTGATCTTTTTACGCTTTCCGTGATTGAGTGTGGCGAGGAATGCGTCGAAGTCAGCGTATCCCTGATTTTGCCAATGAAACTGCACGCCGTGACGCAGCATCAGTCCGCAGTCCGCCATCTCCGCCGCTTCGTCCATAAACGGAAACAGGCAGTGCAGCGATGAAGCATTGGATGTGCGCGCGAGATCTAGCGCGGCCGCGAGCAACGTCCGTCGTTTTTCTATCGTGTCTGCCAGTACGCGATTTCCGCTTACGGGCGTGAAAGGCACGGCATTGAGCAGCTTCGGGTAGTAGCGTAGTCCGTGTCGCTGGTACGCGTCGGCCCATGCCCAGTCGAATACATATTCACCATAGGAATGGTCTTTTAGATATAGCGGCATGGCACCGGTAACGATTCCCTGTTCGCGCAGGATGAGGTAGACGGGCGACCAGCCGGTATCGGCGCACGCGCAGCCGGTTTCGTGCAACGTATTGAGAAATTCATGGCGCAGGAATGGATCGTCGCCCGCGAGACAATTCCACTCGTTTGCCGGAATTGCCGCGATCGAATCGCGTATTTCGACGACAGGTGCGGTGGATTTCATAACATGATTCGCAGTCATTCAGTGCGCTGAGCGCACATTGTTGCGCAGTTCGCTGGCGCGACACACGAGTGTACTCATAGGCCGGTCGCAGATGTTATATTATCGACATGAAGATTGCGATAGCCCAAATGAACTGTACCGTCGGCGACCTCGCCGGCAACGTTGCACGGATAGTCGATTTTGCGGTGCGTGCCCGAGCGCAGGGCGCCAGCCTGATGCTAACCCCGGAGCTCGCGTTGTGCGGTTATCCGCCCGAGGATCTGCTGTTGCGCGACGACTTTTACCGCAATTGTGATGCGGCGCTGGCGAAGCTCGCTGCAGCGATCAGCGGTGTGATCGTCGTGGTCGGCCATCCGCGGCAGTCCGAGGGCAAGCGTTACAACGCGGCGTCCGTCATCCAGGACGGGCAGATTACCGCAACCTATCACAAGCGCGCGTTGCCCAACGATACGGTGTTCGACGAGCAGCGCTATTTTGATGCCGACGACCGCCCGTGCGTGTTTGAGTTCGACGGCATCCGCTTCGGTCTCAATATTTGCGAGGATACCTGGGAGGCTGATGCGCCGCGCGCGGCGCGTGCGCAGGGTGCGGACGTGCTGCTGGTCCTCAACGCGTCTCCTTACCATGTGCGCAAGCAGCACGCTCGTTACGACATCATGCGCGCGCGCGTGGCTGAGAATAACATGCCGCTGATCTACGCCAACATGGTTGGCGGACAGGATGAACTGGTTTTTGACGGCGCTTCGTTCGCGCTCGACCGTTCGGGCCGGATCACGCATCAGTTGCCGTTGTTCAGTGAGGCGCTAGCCATGGTTACGGTGGCAAATCGAGATCTGACGCCCGGTGAAGTCGAACCCGAGCGCGCCCTCGAAGCGGATGTCTACGATGCACTGTGCATGGGCGTGCGGGATTACGTCACCAAGAACGGTTTTCCCGGCGTTTTGCTCGGTTTGTCCGGGGGTATCGATTCGGCGCTGACACTCGCGATTGCCGCCGATGCGCTGGGAGCGGAAAAAGTGCACGCCGTGATGATGCCCTCGCAGTACACCGCCGACATGAGTCTGGAGGATGCGCGTGCCGAGGCCGAGACGCTGGGAGCGCGCTATTCCGTCATCGCCATCAAGCCGGTGTTTGATGCGTTTCTAGCCGCGCTGGCCGGCGAGTTCAAGGGACTTGCGGCGGATACCACCGAGGAAAATCTGCAGGCGCGCACGCGCGGCACGCTGTTGATGGCTATGTCGAACAAGACCGGGGCCATCGTCGTGACCACCGGCAACAAAAGTGAGATGGCGACCGGTTATGCCACGCTGTATGGCGACATGGCGGGCGGTTTCGCGGTACTAAAGGATCTCAGCAAAATGATGGTCTATCGCCTTGCCAACTACCGCAATGGCATTTCCCCGGTTATCCCGCAACGCGTCATCACGCGGCCGCCTTCCGCCGAACTGCGGCCCGATCAAACCGACCAGGACAGTTTGCCACCCTACGATGTGCTGGACGCGATTATGGAGGCCTACGTGGAACAAAACCTCGGGCCGCGCGAGATCGAGGCCCAGGGGTATAGCCGCAAGGACGTGGAACGGGTGATCAGCCTGCTGCGAATCAGCGAGTACAAGCGCCGCCAGGCGCCGATAGGGATACGGATAACTCCGCGCGGTTTCGGCAAGGACTGGCGGTACCCCATCACCAACAAGTATCGTCACCAGTTTGAATAGGATTTATCTCATGGCCCCGAAGTTCTATACTATGGGCTGCAAACGGGCGCGGCGTGCCGCCGGACAAAATCACCGAGGAACGGGAAAATGAAAAAAATTGATGCGATATTCAAGCCATTCAAGCTGGACGAAGTCCGAGAAGCCCTGTCGGAACTCGGTGTGAGCGGCCTGACCGTAACTGAAGTCAAGGGCTTCGGGCGCCAGAAAGGGCATACCGAGCTTTATCGCGGCGCTGAATATGTCGTGGACTTCCTGCCCAAGGTTAAGGTCGAAGTTGTCATTCCGGACGACATGCTGGACCGCGCTGTTGAGGCTATAGTCAAAGCGGCGCGCACCGGCAAGATAGGCGACGGCAAGATTTTCGTTTCCAGCGTCGATCAGGTGGTTCGTATCCGTACCGGCGAAACCAACGAAGCTGCGATTTAAATGCAGTGAGGAGTTAGGGGGGGTAGAGTTTAGAGGCTGCGGTTAGCGGCTGATCTTCAGCAGCACCACGACGGCGCCGCCTCCGCCGTCAACCTGGCGCGCCTGGCAAAATGCCAGCACTTCGTCGCGCTGCATCAGCCAGTTTGCAATCTTGGTTTTCAACACCGGCTCACGGTTTTTGGATCGCAGACCTTTGCCATGAATGATGCGTATGCAACGGAATCCGTTCTTCCTGCAATGATTTAGAAAATCAACCAGCATTTCGCGCGCTTCGACCGACGTGAGTCCGTGCAAGTCGAGCTCGTCTTGAATGACCCAGTGGCCGCGCCGTAGTTTCTTGACAGTTTGTTGCGCAAGTCCGTTGCGGAGATAGACCAGTTCCTCACCGGTTTCCGTGCCTATGTCCCAGGAAATGTGATCGCTGAGGCTGTCGGTGAGGGCTGCACCTTCGTCGCGCAATCGCTGCACCGGTATCGGTTTGATGCGCGGACGCGGATGCTCTACGCGCCCGTGGTCGCGTAGCGGCGAGACATTGGCGAACAAGTTTTCAAACAGGTCGCCATCATCCGATACCGGCTGCACAGGCCGTTTTTTCATGATGACACTCTTGCCGCACGCGGCTCCTGAGGTATCAGCGCGGTAGTGATTCCAGATACTTCTGCGCATCGAGCGCCGCCATGCAACCCGATCCGGCACTCGTGACCGCCTGACGGTAGACGTGATCCTGCACGTCGCCCGCGGCAAATACGCCGGACACACTGGTTGCGGTGGCGTTTCCGTTAGCGCCACCCTGAGTCGTAATGTAGCCGTTCTTCATTTCAAGTTGGCCAACGAATATTTCGGTGTTGGGGCGGTGACCGATCGCGATGAAAACGCCATGCAATTGCTTTTCCATGGTAGCGCCAGTTTTGGCGTGTTTGATGCGCATGCCGGTGACACCCGACGTGTCGCCCTTAACTTCATCCAGAACGTGGTCCCACATGATGGTTGCTCGCCCGATCGCAACTTTTTCTTTGAGTTTGTCGACCATGATGGGTTCGGCGCGAAACTTGTCGCGTCTATGCACGACCGTGACGTGGCGCGCAATATTCGACAGATAGAGTGCTTCTTCGACTGCGGTGTTGCCCCCGCCTATAACCGCAACTTCTTGATCTTTATAGAAAAAACCGTCGCACGTCGCGCAGCCGGATACGCCGCGTCCCATGAATGCCTGCTCCGAAGGCAGCCCCAGATACATGGCTGACGCGCCAGTTGCGATGATCAATGCATCGCAGGTGTAGGTGCCGCTGTCGCCGATCAGCGTTAATGGTTTTTCATCAAGTTTGGCGGTATGGATCTGGTCAAAAATTATTTCGGTCTTGAAACGTTCGGCGTGTTTGAGAAAACGATCCATCAATTCGGGGCCCTGTACGCCCATGGCATCGGCTGGCCAATTGTCGACATCGGTGGTGGTCATCAGTTGACCACCTTGCGCGATGCCCGTCAGCAACACGGGGTTCAGGTTGGCGCGCGCGGCATATACGGCTGCGGAGTAGCCGGCCGGGCCGGAGCCGAGGATTAACAAATGAGCATGCTTGACGGGATCGGTCATGGGGAGTCTCTAATTGGGAAATTGGCAAAAAAGTAACATTTTGGCAGTTAAGGCTGCCTTGTGTCGAGTTAGAAATCGGTTTAGGTGAGGGTGCTCAAGCTCTTGGCTTATAGTGAAAAGCTGGAGAATTTGCCAAATTATTCCGGAAATCAGCCATCAAAGCATCGAGAAAATTCGGGGGAGTCGGATTCGTGGCCACGGTCGGATGGGCTGTGGCTGGATTGACGCTTGCGTTTCCCACGTTCGCGCAGGAGTTGGCTTCGTCCGCGAAATTCGATATCTCGGGGTACTCGGTCGAGGGCTCTCCGTTGCTTCCATCCGAGGTATTTGCACGCATCATGTCGCCCTTCATTGGCCGGTAAAAGTCATCCGCGGATGTGATGAAAGCGCAGCAGGCACTGCAACAGGCGTATTTTGATCTCGGTCTTTGCACGGTTCAGGCGACCATTGCCAAGTCCGCAGTGGATGCGGCGATTATTGCACTGAGGTTGACGCAGGCCGCGGAATCCTTAAGCCTGGGTTGAGAGTAGGGACGACGCCCAATATCGCTGGATATCGCGCGCAGCCTCAAGATTGCCAACGAGTCCGCCACCAAACAGATGCAGGTCTCGCTGAAGGCGGGGGCGAAAGATGGCGAGATAGACGCTGTTCTCAAGGTCATAGACGAGCGTCCGACCAAGTTCAGCATGAGCTTCGACAATATCGCCGGCGCTGGTACGGTCTTTGGCGCGAGGTATAACGACTTAGCCAGTGAATAATAGAAAGGATGGGGTAGAATCTGAAAATTGGATTCGGATAACAACGTTAACGAGACCCAGAGGAGAGTTGCACCGGTGAACCCTCAGATCCTTAAAACCGTTCCGCTGTTTTCATCGTTGTCCGACGAGCAGTTGCGAGTGCTGCAACCATGTGTGCAACAGCGTAGTTATCCACGTAGTTCCTTCATATTGCGCGCCGGCGAGGAAACCGACGCGCTTTATATTATCCTTTCCGGTCGAGTAAAAGTCTTGATAGCGGATGATCAGGGGCGTGAAGTCATACTTGCCGTCATGGGGCCCAGCGAGTTTTTCGGTGAGATGGGATTGCTTGACGACCTGCCGCGTTCCGCCAGTGCCGAGACACTGGAAACGTGCAATATGCTGCGCTTCTCGAAGTTCGGGTTCATGGCTTGCCTCCAGGATAACTTTGATCTGGCCATGATCATTATTCGCAATCTGGTCACACGCCTGCGTGCCGCCGATCGAAAAATAGAGAGCCTCGCACTGATCGACGTTTACGGACGCGTTGTACGCCTGTTGCTCGACCAGGCCGAGGAAATCGACGGTATGTGGATCGTGCGCAGTGCGCCCCCGAAGCAGGAGATTGCGCGCATGATAGGCGCATCCCGGGAAATGGTTAGTCGTGTAATCAAGGACTTACAGCAGCGTGGCTGTATCAGGGCGGAAAAACGCAAGGTCTACCTGCTCGACAAGATATCGATGACCAAGCGGGCGGCTGGCTAGTAAAACGGTGTCCGGTGACTACTGCACTGGCCCCATCGATGTCAATCAGCAAGTTCTGGTCTATCCTTTGGGTTGACGCAACCCGCGCCCAATGCACTCCCTGTATTCTTCATTTACTGCGCATAAGTTCCTATTGTTAAAGGAACAATATTATTATTGTGTCAACGCATGACGGGTCGGTGTGGCGGATCTTCACGAATTGAGTTGTTGCGCTTAACGCTGGTTTTCCGTTCACGCAGCGGTGATCAGATGAAGTGGTGGTATGATTCTCAAGATAGCAGGGAGTCGATTCCGGAAATTGGTAGCCAATCAGGCAGGAGATCGAACATGAATACGACCAGATTGTATTTGAACAGCATGTTGCTGGGACTGCTGGGGGCAATTTGCGGCACGGCTTTTGCCGCCGGCGGGCAGGTCCAACATTTGAGCGGTACTTTGTCAGTGCAGCGCGGGGACGGAAGCGTGCGCATCCTGTCGCAGAAGTCCGATGTCAACGCAGGCGAAGTGCTGACGACGCAAAAAGACAGTTACGCGCAAATAAACTTCACTGATGGCAGTTCGATGACCATGCGTCCGAACACACAGATGAAAATCGAGGCATTTCAGTTTGCGGAAGGCCGGCCGCAGGACGACAATGCATTATTCCGTCTCATCAAAGGCGGCCTGCGGACGGTAACCGGACTCGTCGGCAAGCGCGGAAATCAAGATGCCTATCGCATCGGTACTGCCACGGCGACTATAGGCATACGCGGATCGTCGGGCGAGACCCTGGATTGCACGCAAGGATGCGAAGGTGTTGTTAGCGGTGGCGACAAGGTTCAGCGCGGTGTTTACCATACGACTTACACCGGCAGTTACATCATGCAAAACAATTCCGGTTCGCAGATTATCGGCGAAGGGAAGTTCGGATTCGTGAAGGACGCAACGACGGCGCCCACGATACTGCCGGGCGATCCAGGGCTGAACCTTAAGGATTTGCCTTTTGTTCTTGGCGCTAATCAAGCCTTCAAACAGGGAGAGGATTGTATCGTCAAGTAAGCTGACAAATTTTCGCTCGAGAAAACCCCGGTACGCCGGGGTTTTTTTTGGGGTGCGCGCGATTCAAGGGTTGCACGAAAGCTCATGCGCCGGCAGGTATCGTATCGCGGTCATCGCGCTTAACATCTTGTTTCCAGTGGAAAGTTGTCCTGTGTTGTCACGATGTGTTTGGGCATTAGCGCTATAATCACGCGACTTTGAAAATGCTCAATTAATTATGTTGTCTGGCGACAAAGCGAAGCCGGGCCGTCCCGCGGATAATCCCCTGCCGCCCAAGGTTGCGGGTCTGTTGCGGGAAACGTGGTGGCTCGCTTTGGTCGCCCTGGCCTGCTATCTCGCGCTGATACTTTTCACCTTCGACAAGTCTGATCCCGGTTGGTCCCACAGCGCCAGTGTCGGGGCGATCCGGAACTCGGGCGGACGTGTCGGAGCCTGGCTTTCCGACGTGTTGTTGTATGTGTTCGGCTTTTCCGCATGGTGGTGGGCGATATTGTGCCTGGTTGCGGTGCGCTGGAGTTTCTTGCGCATAGAAAATATCACCCCGACGGACAGACGTTCGCGTCTGGTTGCGGGCATCGGATTTGCAGTATTGCTGACGGGCAGTGCCAGCCTGGAGGCACTGCGTCTGCACAGCCTAAAAGTGGTCCTGCCACTGGCCCCGGGCGGTATGCTGGGGGACGTTGCAAGCTCCCTGTTGTCGAAAGCCATAGGCTTTACCGGCGCTACGCTGATCCTGATGGTGGCGATCGCAATTGGCCTCAGTCTGTATACGGGAATCTCGTGGATAGCGGTTGTCGAGCGTGTTGGAAACGCAGTCGAGGCCTCGGTCTTGTTTTTGCGCAATGCCTGGGCGACATGGCAGGACCGGCGTGCCGGCGCTGTGGCCGTCATAGCACGAGAAGAAGTTGTTGAAGTCAGCAAGAAAAAGCTGGAGGTTCACGAACCGATACGCATCGAACCGCCCGCGGCCCCCATTCCCAAATCGCCGCGGGTGGAACGCGAAAAGCAGGCGCCGCTATTTGAGAATTTGCCCGATTCGCCGCTGCCGCCGCTCAAGTTGCTGGATGAACAGGAGCAGGCAATTGTCGCCATTAGTCACGAAACGCTGGAATTTACCTCGCGGCTGATCGAGAAAAAACTGCTCGATTTCGGCGTCGAAGTGAAAGTGGTTGCGGCATACCCGGGCCCGGTGATCACGCGTTATGAGATTGAACCTGCCATCGGCGTCAAGGGCAGTCAGATCATCAATCTGATCAAGGACCTTGCACGTGCGCTGTCGGTGATCAGCATACGCGTGGTTGAAACCATACCCGGTAAGAGTTGTATGGGACTGGAAATACCCAACCCCGAGCGCCAGATCGTCCGCCTGTCGGAAATTCTGAGCTCGCAGGTATACGCCGACATGGCTTCGCCGCTGACGATTGCGCTCGGCAAGGATATCGCGGGCAAACCTATCGTGGCGGACCTGGCGCGCATGCCACACCTGCTGGTCGCAGGCACCACCGGATCAGGCAAGTCGGTGGCGATCAATGCCATGATCCTGAGTCTGCTCTACAAGGCGCCACCTGCGCAGTGCAGGATGATACTGGTCGATCCCAAAATGCTGGAGTTGTCGGTCTATGAAGGCATACCACATTTGCTGGCGCCTGTCGTAACCGACATGCGCCAGGCGGCCAACGCGCTGAACTGGTGCGTTGCGGAGATGGAACGCCGCTACAAGTTGATGTCCACAGTAGGCGTGCGCAATCTGGCGGGATTCAATCTCAAGGTGCGCGAAGCGGAGAAACTTGACAAGCCGCTGCTCAATCCGCTGACATCCACGCCTGACAGTCCCGAGCCGCTGCACGAAATGTCGTTGATCGTGGTGGTGATAGACGAACTTGCCGATCTGATGATGGTCGTCGGCAAGAAAGTCGAGCAGCTGATCGCGCGCCTCGCGCAAAAAGCGCGTGCCGCGGGCATACACTTGATACTCGCGACGCAACGGCCGTCGGTGGATGTCATAACCGGTCTGATCAAGGCGAACATCCCTACGCGTATTGCGTTCCAGGTATCGGCACGTGTCGACTCGCGGACCATACTGGATCAAATGGGCGCCGAAGCATTGCTTGGACAGGGCGACATGCTGTATCTGCCACCGGGTACCGGGTTTCCGCAACGCGTGCATGGCGCGTATGTCGCGGATAACGAAGTGCACAAGGTCGTGGAATATATCAAGCATCTGGCGAAACCCCAGTATGTCGAGGGCTTGCTGGAGGATACCGAAGCCGCCGCAGGCGACGGCTTGGTCGCGGGCGAAGGTGGCGGCGATGCTGAAGCAGACCCGCTGTACGACCAGGCAGTCGCCATCGTGCTCAAAACGCGTCGCGCTTCGATTTCATTGGTGCAGCGGCATTTGCGCATAGGCTACAACCGCGCGGCACGCCTGATCGAGCAAATGGAGCGTGCCGGCATGGTTTCGGATATGCAGTCGAACGGCAACCGCGAAGTGCTGGCACCGTCATCGGATGCGGACAAATAAACGTATGGCTAACGTAACAAAAAGGACAGTCTGATGCGCGCACTGCTGATGGTTTTGTCATGTCTGGCCTGTGCCTGCGCAAGCGCCGCGAGCATAGATACGCTCAAGGGATTTCTGCAGCAGACCATGACCGGCAAAGCGCGTTTTGCGCAAATCGTGGTTGACAAGAATCTCAAACAATTGCAGCAGGCCACCGGCACCATGCAGTTTTCACGCCCCGGAAAGTTTCGCTGGGAATACGAAAAACCTTATGAGCAGGTGATCGTCGGCGACGGAACCAGGTTATGGGTATACGACAAGGATCTCAATCAGGTCACCGTGCGCAAACTCGACAAGGCGCTGGGCGGCAGCCCCGCGGCGCTGCTGGCCGGCAGCAATGAAATCGAAAAGGCTTACGATCTGACCAATCTGGGCAGCCAGGAAGGGCTGGAGTGGCTCGAAGCGGTACCCAAGTCGCGCGAGAACGCCTTTGAACGCATACGCCTGGGCTTTGGTTCGAATGGACTGGAAACAATGGAGCTTCGCGACCAGTTTGGCCAGGCGACGGTAATCAAGTTTGCTTCCTTCGAGCGCAACCCCAAGCTGTCGCCTGAAGTGTTCAGATTCGTACCACCCAAGGGTGCCGACGTTATTACTGAGTAGGTGCCAGCCGTCTCGGACCAAGCCGTGAGCGATCTCTTCAACAAGAACGAGCCGGCTGCGCCGCTCGCCGAGCGTTTGCGGCCAAAGGCGCTGGCCGAGGTGGTCGGGCAGTCGCACCTGCTCGGCGCCGGTAAACCCTTGCGGCTGGCATTTGAATCGGGCAAGCAACACTCGATGATACTGTGGGGGCCGCCGGGGGTCGGCAAGACCACGCTGGCGCGCCTGATGGCGCAGGCGTTCAACGCTGAATTCATTGCGATTTCGGCGGTTCTGTCCGGCGTCAAGGACATACGCGAAGCGGTTCAGCGCGCCGAGGTAACGTTGCAGCAAAATGGCCGCCATACCATCCTGTTTGTCGATGAGGTCCATCGTTTCAACAAAGCGCAGCAGGACGCTTTTTTGCCGTATGTGGAACAGGGTCTGCTGACCTTTATCGGTGCGACGACCGAAAACCCCTCTTTCGAAGTTAACGGCGCGCTCCTGTCGCGTGCATCCGTCTACGTGCTGCAACCGCTGTCGGACGTGGAAATGAACCTGTTGTTGCAGCGCGCATTGCCGCACCTGACGCCGGCGCTGACCATGGACGGCGCCGCGCGCAATTTGGTCATCGGCTATGCCGATGGCGACGGCCGGCGGCTGCTCAATCTGGTGGAGCAGGTGCATACGGCGGCGGGGGCAAACGGTAACAAACAGGTCGATGAAGCGCTGGTGCGCGACGCACTGACGCAAAGCCTGAAGCGCTTTGACAAAGGCGGGGACCAGTTCTACGACCAGATATCGGCGCTGCACAAGTCGGTGCGTGGCTCATCTCCCGACGCTGCGTTGTATTGGATGTGCCGCATGCTGGACGGCGGCGCCGATCCGCTCTACGTTGGAAGACGTTTGATACGCATGGCTACCGAAGACATCGGCCTCGCCGATCCTCGTGCGCTGCGCATTGCTCTGGATGCGTGCGAGACCTACGAGCGGCTTGGAAGCCCCGAAGGGGACCTCGCACTCGCGGAAGCGACGCTGTATTTGGCGGTGGCGCCCAAAAGCAATGCCGCCTATAACGCCTACAATGCCGCGCGTTCACTGATACGCGACGACAAGTCACGCCCGGTTCCCGCACATCTTCGCAACGCGCCGACACGATTGATGAAGCAACTGGGACATGGGCAGGACTATCGTTATGCTCATGATGAGCCTGACGCGTACGCCGCGGGTGAGAACTACTTTCCGGATGGCATGCAAAGCCCGAATCTCTACCAGCCCAAGGAGCGCGGGCTCGAAGGCAAGATCAGGGCACGACTGGCCGAACTGAGGGAACTGGACACCCAGGCGCGACGCAAGAAATAGCCCTCGATGGGTGGGGGACTCTGGTCGCGAAATGCAAACTCCGCGATAATGCGTGATGCAGACGCTGCTGCGTCGACGATTAACGAGGTTTGTATGCTTGATATTCAGTTATTGCGAAATGATCTGCCTGGCGTGTCCGCGCGCTTGGCGAATCGCGGGGCCGTGCCGGATTTTGCCGAATTTGAACGCCTGGAGGCGAAACGCAAATCGGTGCAGATCCTGACCCAGGAACTGCAGGCGCGGCGCAATCAATTATCCAAACAGATAGGCCAGATGAAAGGGCGCGGCGAAGACGCGTCCGCATTGATGGCAGAGGTCAACGCGCAGGCGGAAAAACTGAAATCGCTGGAGCAGGAGTTGTCGGTAATACAACGCGGTCTCGACGAATTCATGCTCGGTATCCCCAACCTTCCGCATGCGACCGTGCCGGCTGGCAAATCGGCCGACGATAACGTCGAGAAACACCGTGTAGGCGAGCCACGCAAGTTTGAGTTTGCCGTCAAGGACCATGTTGATATCGGCGCCGGGCTCAAGATGCTCGACTTCGATACCGCGGTCAAGATCAGCAGTGCGCGTTTCACGCTGATGAAAGGCGGGTTGGCGCGGATGCATCGGGCGCTCGCGCAATTCATGCTGGACCTGCACTCCGGGCAGCATGGTTACACCGAGGTCTACGTGCCGTATCTGGTGAATGCGGACTCGATGCGCGGGACCGGACAGCTGCCTAAATTCGAAGCCGACCTTTTCTCGGTACCGCGC
Source organism: Betaproteobacteria bacterium (assembly GCA_947476215.1). Classification (GTDB taxonomy): domain Bacteria; phylum Pseudomonadota; class Gammaproteobacteria; order Burkholderiales; family SG8-41; genus PALSA-1004. The sequence continues at coordinate 1,046 of CANJQI010000134.1, read as the reverse complement.
GGCGATGACGGCAAGCTCTATCTGATTCCGACGGCCGAGGTTCCCGTTACCAATATCGTGCGCGACGTGATAGTGGCTGGCGCCGACCTGCCGCTGAAGTTCGTATGTCATTCACCGTGTTTTCGCAGCGAAGCCGGTTCCTACGGCAAGGACACGCGCGGCATGATACGCCAGCACCAGTTCGACAAAGTCGAGTTGGTGCAGATTGTGCATCCATCAAAATCCTATGATGCGCTGGAAGAATTGACCGCGAACGCCGAAACCGTGCTCAAGCAGCTTGAACTGCCTTATCGCGTGGTCACGTTATGCGCCGGCGACATGGGATTTTCTGCCGCCAAGACCTACGATATCGAGGTATGGTTGCCCGGACAAAGCGCCTATCGCGAAATTTCTTCCTGCAGCAACTTCGAAGCGTTTCAGGCGCGTCGCTTGCAAGCGCGTTTTCGTAACGAGAAAGGCAAGCCCGAACTCGCGCACACACTGAATGGTTCCGCGCTCGCAGTCGGCCGTACTCTGGTGGCGGTGCTTGAGAATTACCAGAACGCGGATGGCAGCGTATCGATACCAGCGGTATTGCTGCCCTATATGGGCGGGCTTGAACGACTGCAGCCCTGATTCCGACTGACTGCACCGCGCGGGTCTGCTAAAATGGGCGCCATCGGAGAGGTGGCAGAGTGGTTGAATGTACCGGTCTCGAAAACCGGAATCCGGGCAACTGGATCGAGGGTTCGAATCCCTCCCTCTCCGCCAAATGTCAATGATTTAATAGAGCTTCTTACTGGAAGTAGTCCCTGTTCCCTCATCTGTTCCCTCATCACTCTTGGGTCTACGGGTGAACCCGACCCGTAAAGCGACAAACCAACATCTCGTTACAGCCCCGAAGCGCCGCTATAGAGTCGCTCATGCGTGGATTAGGCCAAAGGAACTGGAATTCGGTAAATCCTGCCAGTCCGACTCCCACCCACCCGGCACCCCCCGTTTTTTAATTGGGTCCCATCCGGCGCACCTTACACTCGGTTTTGCTCAAACGATCCGGCAATTCCTGT
>CANJQI010000133.1 GCA_947476215.1 Betaproteobacteria bacterium | reverse complement strand
GCGGTATTGGCGGCATAAACGATCAGGGAAGCGTGCGTACGCACTAAAACGAGCGCGCAGCCCGCCCAATCCCTCCATTTTTGTACCGCGTTCAAATTGCATGGCCGCTATGACGCGTGATTTCAATGAAAGTCCGACAGGCTGCTAGGCGAGGCCGTTCTTGCCGGGTATCAGACTACGTCGCTGGCCCTGTGCAACCTACCACGCATTTTGTGCAAGCTGGCGTATCAGCTTCGCCACTTCCCGGCACGCGAGTGAAAGCGGCCTTACCGATGTCGTAACGAGCATGACGGTGCGCTTGATGCGCGGATTCACGATACGCGATGCCTGCAGCGTGTGGGACTCGATTTCCGTCAATGCGGCGTGGCGGGGCAATATCGTGTATCCGTTTCCGCTGAGGACGATTTCCTTCTGGATTTGCAGCGAGTCAGCCGCCAGAACGATGTCGAGATCGATGTTCTTGCTGCGCGCCAGCCGGTCGAGCGTCAGGCGCACTATGCTGGGGGCGCCGGGCAATACCAGCGGTAGTCGTGCCAGTTGCGCGAAATCCACCGTGGGAGACCCGGTAAGCCGGTCACCGGCTGGGCCTATCAGGTACGAGTCGGCGTCGATCAGTTTTTGAGCATCTTTCGGCGGATGCGAGCTGTAGCGGTATGGAAGACCGATATCGACGTAGCCATTCGCGATCCACTCGTCGATCTGGCCACCGGAGCCCTCGAATATGTGCAGCCGCAGATTGGGATAGCTTGTGCGGGTGGCTCGAAACAGCGGACATATCAAGAGCTTATATAACGAGGGCAGGGCGCCTATGCGCACCTCGCCGGACGCAACACCGCTCGCGGCGCTGACCTCCTCGGTCAACTGCTTGGCCTCGTCGAGCATGGCCTTGATGCGCGGCAACAGGCGTTGCCCGAGATCGGTCAAGGTCATGCCACGGCCGGTGCGCGCAAACAGGCGTCCGCCGCATACACGCTCCAGCGCTCCGATCTGGCGGCTGATTACCGGCTGTGTCGCATTGCGCACCGCCGCCACTTTGGTCAGACTGCCCAGTTCCGCGACCGCGGCGAACAGTTCGAGTTTTGCGAAATCCCAGCGTTTTGCGCTCATGTTTGACATATCAGGATAAGCATAGCTGGTTTGTGGCCCGGATGGCTAGCCCGTCGTCGCCGTGCATCGCAGACTGAACGACGATTTGAATTTTGAAGGTTGGGCGGAACGGTAATCGGAAGCCCCACATAGTGGAGCAAGATGAAATGACGGAAGCAGAACCAACGGCTTTGGTGTCGGAATCAGTAGAAGCATTTCGGGACAGCGCGCGTGATTTCCTGAAATCGCAGTCGCCCCTGTCACGTTTGCGCAAACTGCGCGGCGCCGCGCCCGGATTCGAGCGCAAGATGTGGCAATCGATTGCGGAAGCAGGCTGGACGGGCATGCTCGTGCCCGAATCCGACGGCGGCCTGGGATTGGGGCTGCAGGCGGCGTGCGCGATTGCGGAAGAGGTCGGGCGCAATCCCATACCTGAGCCGTTTCTGGGAGGCGCGATTCAGGTCGCGGCGGCATTGGTTGCGGTGCCGGCATCAAGCCTTAAAGCGGAGCTGACGGAAAAGCTCCTCGCCGGCGAGGCCTTGCTCGGACTCGCATGGCAGGAGCGCGCCGGGCAACTCGACGCGGGCGCGCAGGAGACCGTGGCGACGCGCCATGGCGACAGGGTGCGCATCCGTGGCTGCAAGCGCTGGGTGGTGCCGGGTCGGGGGGCGGACGGATGGGTGGTGTCGGTGGCCGGATCGCAAGGTCCCGAACTTTACTGGGTACCCGCCGACACGGCGGGGGTACGCGTTGAAGACTGCTGCCGAGTCGACGGCAGCTACATGGCGGAATTGACGCTCGACGTCGAGGTGCCGGCCGTGCATAGTCTTGCGTCCGGAGCAGCGGCATCCAGTGCGTTGGATACGGCGCTGGATACCGCACGTATCGTGCAGGCCGCTGAACTGCTGGGCGTTGCGCAACAGGCGTTTGATTTAACGCTCGCCTATCTGGGTATCCGTGTGCAGTTCGGCCACCCGATCGGCAGCAATCAGGCACTGCAGCACCGCATGGTTGATGCGTACATTCAGGTACGACTCGCGAGTGCGTGTCTTGCCGACACGCTACAGGCGCACGCATCGCGTAGCGACAACCTGGCCGCACTGGCAAGCCGCGTCAAGGCGCGTTGCGCCCATGCGGCGGCATTCGTCACCCGGCTTGCCGTGCAGTTTCACGGTGCCATCGGTATCACGGACGAGTGCGACATCGGCCTTTACGCCAAACGCGCTTTGTATCACGGGGGCTGGCTGGGCGGAGTAACGGCGCATCGTCGCCGCTACTTCGCACTCGCGCCGCGACTGAGCGAACGCGATACTGACGGCGCCGGGCAACGCAGCGTGCCACACCATCAAGATTATGCGGCGATGTCCGAGGCGGAATTTCGCGAGGTGGTGCGGGCATTCCTTGGAAAGTACTACCCGGAGAAATTGCGGTTTCCATCCCGCCGGCTGCGCTGGCACGAAATACGCGATTGGTACATGACCTTGTCCCGGCACGGGTGGCTGGTGCCGGCGTGGCCGAAAGCGCACGGCGGTATGGAACTGCCGCCCGCGAAACTGCTTGCACTGTTCGAGGAGTTCGAGCACTACGGCGTAGCGCGCGTACCTGATCAGGGGTTGATGATGATAGGCCCGGTGCTTATCCGCTATGGAACCGTGGAACAAAGAGCGCGCTATCTGCCGAAAATACTCTCGGGTGAGCATATCTGGTGCCAGGGCTACTCGGAACCCAACGCCGGCTCCGATCTGGCGTCATTGCGCACGCAGGCGGTGGCGGAGGGCGAGGAATTCGTGGTTACCGGACAGAAAATCTGGACCACGCTGGCCCACGATGCCACGCACATTTACCTGCTCGTCCGAACGGACACGACCGTGAAGAAGCAGTCGGGGATCAGTTTGTTGCTGGTCGATATCAAGTCTCCCGGCGTAACCGTGCGCCCGATTCCGAATTTGACCGGTGATGCGGAGTTTTGCGAGGTGTTTTTCGATGCGGTCAGGGTGCCACGCGAGAATCTGGTCGGTGAACTCAACCGTGGCTGGGGCATAGCCAAGTCCTTGCTTGGATTCGAGCGCATATTCATCGGCAGTCCCAAGCAATCGCAGTATGCGCTGGCGCAGCTCGATATGCTGGCAACACAACTCAAGCTCTACGACGATGCCGCGTTTGCCGCGCGCTATTCGGAGCTGCAACTGGACGTTGCCGATCTCAGCGCCGTTTACGGACATTTTGCAGACATCGTCAAACGCGGAGAAGAATTGCCGGCCAGTGTCTCTTTGCTGAAAGTATGGGCGACCGACACCTATAGCAGGATATGCGCGCTGCTCGTGGAGACCGCCGAAGAACATGGCGGCGATCATCCCGTCATGCGGTCGGACGCTGCCGGTGTAAATGCGGTTGCGTCGCTGATGAATGCGATGGTTACAACGATATATTCCGGAACCAACGAGATCCAGCGCAATATTCTTGCTTCACAGGTGTTGCGTTTGCCTCGAGCCTGATTACGGTTCCGACAGCAGGCGCCCGAATCCGCTCACTTTTTCCTTGATCCCCATGACCTTGAGCGCCATCGCCATGGTGGCCTGAACGCTGCTGATGACGGGTTTGCCGGTGTTGATCTCTAGCGGTTCGATGATTTCAATGGTGCGGAAATTCGCGCAGCTTATGAAAATGCCGTCCGCTTCGGGAGAGTTGACGTCCAATGCCAGCCGATAAGCCACTGCGGGTGGCAATAGTCCAATTCCGGAAACAGGTCTTGACGCCAGGGGGTAATTGGTTACGGCCTGCGAATAGCCGAGGCCGCGGATCTTGGTGACCGGAATGCCGTGCGCCTCGACGAAGTCGCTTTCTTTCTTGTTGATTTCGTCGGTGAACGGGGTGGCGATCGCCACTTTGGTAATCTTCAAGCGTCGTAGCGCGTCAATAACCGCGGTGGAGGTGGTGATCGCCGGTATTTTGGTGATGGCGGTAATTTTTTCAATGATGGTCTTGTCGTAACCGAAGCCCTTGATGAAGCTGCCGGATGTGCAGCCCAGCACGATAACATCGGGATTGACGACTTCGATGATCGCGGCCGCCTTGTATATTTCCTCCTCCATCTCCATCAATGCCTCGGGCGTCAGTTCCTTGAGCACCATGCGTGCGGCATGTATCGATACGCCATCCGGGCACATGCGCTGAAACTCGGGCTCTATCGTGGTATTGCGATGCGGTAACAGCAGGCCGATCCGGCCTTTCCATCCGTACATGATTTCTCTCCCTACTCAGGTTTACAGATCTTTCAAGCTGCGCAGCCCGGCGCCCAGATGGCGTAGCGCGGCGTGAAAGGCTGCGACATAGCCATACACACCCAGCCCGCAGATCTGGCCGACCACTTCCGGTGCGAATATGTCGCGCTGCCGGTCCGGCCCGTCGTGCCGTGCATAGATGTTGCTGATGTGCACCAGTATGGCCGGCACGTCGCTGGCGACCAGCGCGCTTCGCACCGCCATGCCATAGGGCGTGAAGCTGGCCGGATTGATGATGATGCAATCCAACTTGCCACGCGCTTCATGAAGCTTGTCCACGGCGGCCCCTTCGTAGTTGGTCTGAAAGAAGTCCAGCGCGACGCTGTGGCAAGAGGCCAGATTTTCCAGGCAAGTGCGGATCTCAGCCAACGTTGTGGAGCCGTAGATTTTCGGTTCGCGCACGCCGAGTATGTCCAGATTGGGTCCGTTTATTACGAGCAGCCGGTGCATGGGCGTGCGCCTTTCATGTTGCTTGAGGATTATTCCTCTTTGATGCCTGCGTTCTTGATGATGGGGGTGAGACGCGCGGAAAATTCCGCGATATAGCGTTGAGTTTCTTCCGGGCTGCGCGCAGGCGGCGCAATACTGCCGAAACTTTCCATTTCTTTCTGGAAAGCGGGATTGGCCATGATTTTCGCGGCCGCTGCATGCAGCAGATTGACGATGGGCCGGGGCGTTGCGGTGGGCGCAAACAGGCCGCTAAATGTGCTCATCACGAGTCCGGGAAAGCCGGATTCGATCGCGGTTGGCACGTCGGGATATTCGGCGAGGCGCTCGTCGCTGAAGCTGGACAGTATTTTGATCTTGTTGGCACGCACCAAGGTGATGACCGACGCGCTGGTCATCGGCGCCAGTTCGACGTGACCGCCCATGACGTCGTTCAGGGCCGGTCCGGCGCCCTTGTACGGAATATGGACCACGTTTACGCCTGTCACCGCCTTGAATAGTTCTCCGCCGAGATGATTGACGGAGCCGACGCCGGGTGTCGCATACGAATATTTGCCGGGACTGGCCTTGAGCAGGGCCACCAGTTCCTTGAGATTGCGCGCCGGGTGCGCGGGCCCGGCGCTCATGACGAGATACTGGAGTCCGAGCAGTGATATCGCGGTAAGGTCGCGCACACCATCGTAATTCGGGGTTTTCCTGACGACAGGACTGATGATGACGCCGGAAGAAGCGCCCAACAGCAACGTGTAGCCGTCGGGCCTGGACCTAGCGACTTCTCCCGTGCCTAGGGCATTGCCCGCGCCAGCCACGTTCTCCACCACCACCGGCTGACCCAGCATGGGCGATAGCTGCTGAGCAACGCGCCGCCCCATGATATCGAGTGATCCGCCTGGCGCCGTCGGGACTACCAGCCGGATCTGCTTTTCGGGATATTTTCCCTGCGCATGCGCGGGCGGCGCAATCGTCAGCACGGCGACGGCTATCAAAACGCTACTGATCATAGGCATCATGGATGGCACCCCCTCTGAAAAAACAAGCAGAATACACGCTGCGCGCAGTTTTGGGATTTTGAAGATTCTAACGAACGTAGCCCGGAAGGAGGCCATGGTTTTTTCGTGGCCGTATTCCGGGGAAGCGCAGGTGCGAGAACTCACGTGCTTTCGATATAGAGTGCTTTTTCCCGGAATATGTCCTGCGGACTCCTTCCGGGCTACGGAAAGTGGGTACATCGATTGGGTTAAGTAGGCGCTGACGATCATGATATTACGCTTGGCGTTGTGACAGGAATTCGCTGATATGGCGGGCGAGCAGATCCGGATGGTGGTACAGCAGGTCGCTGTCATTCATCTCGACGGTAACCGAACGGCAATCCGGCATGAGTTTCTCCAGAACCGGTGCCTGACGACCCAGACGGGCTTCACGCGGCGTCGCGAGCTCCATGACCAGCGTTCGGGCCTGCACTTGTGCGAGCGTTTCGCCGATGTCGAACGCCCAGCTCGCACGATAGAAAGCGCCATATCCCTGCCGGCCGTGGAGTAGGTCGACGACTTCGTCTTGCAGAATTCTGAGGTCGATATCGGCAATTTCATTTTTGTTGATGGTTTTGGGGCGCCACCAGATTTTGGAAAGATTGCTGAAAATAATCGCCCATTCCCTGAGATTTAGGCTGGGATCAAAGGCTTTTTGCGTCTCGTGGAGCTTGTGCGCATAGTCCGGTATGGATGCGAGCCGCTTGCTCTGATCGCTGATCAGGCTGTGCGTCATGCCCGCCAGTATCAGGCGTTCAACGCGATCGGGCCAGTATCGCGCCATCACCGCGCCTATTTTGTTGCCGGCATGCAATCCAAACACATGGGCCTTGGGAATGCGCATGGCATCCATGAACTCGATGACGGCTTGGGCGTACGTCTGTATGTCGGGCTTGCCTTGAATCGGATCGGAGTAACCGAATCCCGGCAGGTCAGGCGCATAGGTGCGAAACGCCGGTAACAATGGCATGACTTTCAGGAAAAATCGCGACGACAGATTCGTCGGGTGCAGCAGGATGAGGGCAGGCCCATCTCCCGCCGTGTGGTAGTGCAACTGTCCCTGAGGGGTGTCGGCGAGGCCGCGTTTCATGCCTGGTCTCCCGGCGCCCTATTCGGCTCTTGCTTCCGCTTTGGAATCGGCCATCTTGGTCAGAGCGTCGAATACCTTGCGGTCAAGGTCCAGCCCATGTTTGCGCGCCTGCTCCCGTTGCCGATACGCCCTCTCCGAAGGGATGCGTATTTCATCGACACCTGGCCGTCGCGGCGTGGCTTTTATCAATCGGATCAGTTCGGTAACGTCACGATGAAACTGTTCTTCGGGTACCAGCAATCCGGGCTGGAACACGATGAACAGATGCCCGTAGTCCTGCACATTGCCGCGTGGCAGCGCCGCGCCGGCCATCAGTCCGAGCGCCTGTATGGTTAGTCCCAGGCCATAGCCCTTGTGCCGATCCGCGCCGCCGAAGGCAAGTATGCTGCCCTTGAGTGCTTCATGGGGATCGCGTGTCGGCAGCCCCTGCGCGTCTATCGCCACGCCTTCCGGCAGTTGCTCATTCAGGCGTCCGCGCAGTGCGAGTTCGCCGCGCATGATGCCGCCGGTCCCCATATCAAACACGAAAGGTCCTTTTCCGGTCGGCAAGGCAATCGCGATAGGATTCGTTCCCAGCATAGGGCGCGCGCCGCCTTCAGGAGCAACCACCGGGAAACCGCTGCAGAACAAAAAGCCGGCGAGGTTCTCGCGTGCAATGAGTTCCAGGTAATAGGCACTGCGTCCGGAGAGCGCGCAGTTATAAAGGCCGGCCAGCGCGATGCCGTTTTTTTTGGCTTTGTCAATGGCCATCAGCGCGGTTTTATACATCGCGTAGTACGCAATGTGATTGCCACCGTCGACCATCAGCGACACCGGCGTCTCGCGCACGACGCGTATCGGTACCCGCGCCTGCTTCGATCGCGGATCATCGTTAATCTCCAGGATGCGCGGCAATCCGGCAAAGTAATAGCCGCAGCAGGCCGCGTCGACGAGATGCGCGCATGCCGCCGCGGCTTCCTCGGGTTCGTAGCCTATGCTTTCCAGTGCGCGCGTGCCGAGTGCAGTCGCTTCCTCAACCGACAGGTGAACGGCATCGTCCAGCGGTACGTGACGACTCACCGTTTGGTTTCCTTGGGCGCGGGCACCATGCGCTGTGGACGGCCCAGCATGACGTTGCCGATGACATTGCGCTGGATCTGATTCGTGCCTTCAATGATTTGCGTGACTTTCGCGTCGCGCATGTAACGGTTGATCGGCGCATCGTTGGAGATACCCGTGGCGCCAAAAAGCTGCACGGCATCGGTCGTGACTTTCATCGCCACATCGGTCGAGAACGCCTTGGCCATGCTGGTGGACACCGCCAGTTCTTCGCCGGTTATGCCTTCGTCGACCATCGCAGCAGCACGGTACACCATCAGACGCGCGGCCTCTGTTTGCATCGCCATATCGGCCAGCATCCAGCGTATGCCTTGATAATCGCTGACACGCGTGCGCCACGTGTAGCGTTCCTTGACGAATTCTATCGAGTGATCGATCGCGCCTTGCGCCAATCCCACCGCGCGCGCGCCTATCACCGGGCGAAAGCCGCTGAATCCCTCCATGACTGCCTTGAATCCATGGCCTTCGTCGCCGAGCCGGTTGGCCTCGGGCACGAATACGTCGTCGAAATACAAGGGGCACGACGGTAAACCGCGCGCGCCGAGCTTGTCTTCTTTCTTGCCGATCGTGAAACCTTTCATACCTTTTTCCAGGATGAACAGGTTGATGGCGTGACGAGAGTCGTCGTCGCCCAGCTTGGCGGCGACCACAAAAAAGTCCGCGAACGGCGCATTGGTGCACCATATTTTCGCGCCATTGAGCTGGAACCCACCGGGGACTTTTTTGGCGCGCGACTTGATGCCGGCCACGTCCGATCCGCTTTGCGGTTCTGTTACCGATATGGACGCGCGCAGGTCGCCAGTCGCAAGGCCGGTCAGGTACTTTTTCTTTTGTTCTGCGTTGCCGCCGTGCAGAATAGCGCCGAAGGGGCCCCACTGCGCGATCATGACATAGCCGGTGTTGTAGCAGACGCGCGACAACTCTTCGGCGGCCACGCATGCCGACAATATGCTGCCGGTGCCGCCATACTCCTTGGGAAAGGGCAGGGAAAATACGCCCAGCCCCTTCAGCAGATCGAACATGTCCTGTGGATACTCGGCGGTACGATCTATCTCGTTGGCACGTGGCGCAATCTTTTCGCGCGCTACCTTGCGTATCAGGTCCTGTATCTGGCGATGATCGTCATTCAGCGAAAACAGCACAATTGAACTCCTTCAGGGATAACTACATGATCGAACGCGACAATTTCGCGAATTGTTCGGACGCGAGGCACCCATAGTTGGGTATTACTCATGTTTTACTGGCTGGCATCCTGGCATTACGCAAGATTTGAAATCCCTGCTTGTGGCCAGACTGTCCAATAGTATAGGCTACCAAAAATGCTGTAAAGGCAACCAACAGGGAGTGAGCTATGAGATTTAAGGAACTGGTCGAGAGCGACATGACGCAAGCGCAACGCGCCGTTCACGCCGAAATCTGCGCTGGGCCGAGAGGGCGCATGGGGCCGCCGACCAACGTGTTGTTGCGTTGCCCGGAACTGGCGAACCACTCGCAGAAGATCGGTGAGTATGTCAGGTTCGGTAGCACGCTGCCGAGCCGCATCATGGAGTTTGTGATCATCATGGCGGCACGCCATTGGGATGCGCACTATGCCTGGAACTCGCATTGCCCGCTTGCCATCAAGGCGGGATTGAGTCCCGAAGTGGCGTCCGAGCTTGCGAAGGGCAAGCGTCCGGCCGGAATGAAGGACGATGAGGCAGCTGCATATGATTTTTGTACGGAACTGCACAATACCAAACAGGTCGGCGACGCGACCTTTGAGGCGGCGCTCAAGCAGTTTGGAGAGGCAGGTATCGTGGATCTGATGGGGGGCTCTGCTTATTACACGCTTATATGCATGTCCCTGAAGGTCAACAAAAAGACGCTGCCGGAAGGCGTTCCTCTGCCGTGGCCATTGTCGAAATGACGGAGGGCCTGAGCATGTGCTTGCTCTGCCCGTGATGGAGATTCAATAGAGTATGGATGATCGTCATATATTGCGCGTATTCATACGCTGCGGCTGGATCGCCGGTTTGCTGACCGGGCAGATGATGGCGGCGAATTCGTTGCAGGCGCAAGGTTATCCGACCAAACCCATACAAATCGTGGTGCCGTTTGCGCCCGGCGGGGTCACCGAATTGAGCGCACGTATGATAGGAGAACGCCTGCGCCAGCATCTGGGGCAGCCCGGCGTTGTGATAATCAAGGATGGCGCCGGGACGGTGATCGGTACCGAGTTCGCGGCCAGAGCCGCGCCTGACGGCCATACCTTGCTGATAGGTAACAGCTCGACCGTCATTGGATCGATGGGCAAGAATGTTTCCTATGACCTGCAGCGCGATCTGGCGCCGATCGCTCTTTACTATGCGCAACCCGGCATCGTCATGGTGCATCCGTCGGTCAGAATAAATTCGATCAGGGAATTGATTGCCTACGCGAAGGCCAAGCCGCGCGACTTGCGTTACGCATCGACCGGCTATGGTGCCATCGTGCATTTTACAACCGAGTATTTCGCGATGTCGGCGGGTATCAGTATGACGCACGTGCCGTACCGCGGCGGCGGCCCTGCAATCATGTCGGTGATCAGTGGCGAAGTAGACATGATGTTTCTCGGTATCAATACGGCGGCATCACACGTGAAATCGGGCAGGCTGCGCGCGCTCGGTGTCACCACCAAGGAGCGCGTGCCGGTTTTCCCTGACGTGCCGGCCGTGGCCGAGCAGGGACTGCCGGGATTCGATATGAAGACGTGGTACGCGCTGTTTGCGCCTGCCAACACGCCGAAACCGATCGTGGATCGCCTGCAGGCCATTACCCAAAGTGTTGTGGCTGAGCGCGAGTTCAGCGAACGACTCGCCGCGAATGGAGGCAAAGCGGTATTTGCGAGTTCCGATGAGCTGAGAGCCCTCGTCGACCGCGAATTGAAAGCCTGGTCCAAAGTCATCAAGGCGGCCAAGCTTGATCTGGAGTAAGCACGTTGCAGGCGAGACGGAATGACAGCTCGACGACTTAAGGTGGCGATCGTAGGGGCCAGCATGAGTGGCAACTCTGCGGAGCACAATCGGTTTGCGGTGAGTGCGCACCTGCCGGTGCTCAAGGCGCTGCCGGAGCATTACGAGGTAGTGGCAACCTGTACGACCCGGATCGAAACGGCGACTGCCGCCGCGCGCCATTTTCAGGTTCCGCATGCCTATGACAGCGTCGAGCGTATGCTTGATGAATTGCCTGATCTCGATGTGGTGTGCGTCAGCGTACGTCCGGCGGAACAGCACCCGGTCGTCATGGCGGCATTGCGCGCGGGCAAGCATGTGTACTGCGAGCATCCGATGGGATGCACAACCGGACAGGCACAGGAAATGCACGAAGTCGCACGGCAAAAAAATGTGCGGACGGTGGTTGGCCACGAGCATCACTACGAGCCCGGGATGCTGCATCTGGCTGAATTGATGCGCCAGGGTTACATCGGCAAGGCGCTTACGTTCAACCTGGTTTTCTTCAACAGCGGTCTGATCATCCCGCCGCTGCGGCATTGGATGATGCAATCGGCGATGGGCGGACATCCTGCCTGGCGCACCGGCCATAGTCTCGAGCGCGTGACATCCGTAATCGGGGACGTCAGTGATATTTGTGCCGACATGGCAGTGCTTTCGTCGCAATCCTCAACGCCCGATAACGGCGCTTCATTGTGTCAGGATCAGGTTAATAATGTCAGCTTTTTGATGCGCGTCGGCGACAATGTCATGGGTAGCCTGCAGCTTTCCCTCACGGCGTGGTTCGGGACCGGATGGGACTTTCAGATTTATGGCACGGAAGGCATGCTGATGCTCAGCGCAAGAGGCGGCGCGGAGTCCAATCACATGAAGCTTTATGGCGCCCGTGCCGACCGGAAGCTGGCTATGGCGAAGGCGGGTACGCCCGAGCTGCTGCGCGGACACCCACGGCAGATCCCGGTGCCGGATCGCCACCGTTATGTGTCGGGTATAGCCGGTGGAGAAATAAATTTTCTAGTGGCGCAGGTCTGGTATGCATTTGCCGCGGCGATAAACACTGGCACTGAATGCGTGCCCAGCTTCAGGGACGAGCTCAAAATCCATTGCGTATGGGAAGCCAGCGAAAAATCAGTGCGCGACAGGTCGTGGACCAAAGTCGATTACAGCCCGCTAGACTCAGCCTGATGTCTACACGGTAGTCCGCTACTCGGCGCGGATGCCGGCCGCGTTAATGACGGGACCCCACCTTGCTATTTCCGCTTTCATGGTGGCTGCAAGCTGCGCCGGCGAGCTTCCAACCGCCTCTACCCCGGCTTTCAGGAATTGTTCTTTAACTTCCGGCTTATTTACAAGCTGCGCGATTTCCTGACTCAGGCGCCTGATGATGGTCGCCGGTGTTTTGGCGGGTGCGAGCATCCCTGAAATCGAGGCCGACTCAAATCCGGGCAAACCAGATGCCGCCACGGTAGGCAAGCCCGGAACCAGGGCAGAGGGTAGTGCGCTGGCAACCGCGAGCGCCCGCAGTTTTCCCGATTTCAGATAGGGCGTTACCGTGCCGGCAGTACTGAACGACAACTGTACTTCGTTGCTGAGCAGGGCGATCATATTGGCTGCACCGCCTTTGTACGGGATGCGCGCGATGTCTACGCCCGCCATGTATTTGAGCAATTCCCCCGCCAGATGGGTTGAGGTGCCGGATCCGCTCGATCCGTAGTTGAGGGTTCCCGGCCTGGCTTTGGCCAATTGGATCAACTCCGCAACCGAATTGGCCGGCAACGATGGGTGCACGACGAAGATATTAGGTGATGACGATATGTGCGAAATCGGAGAAAAATCCCGCACCGGATCCCAGGACGATTTTCGCAACAAGGGGTCGATCCAGATGCTGTTGGGCCCCATGAGTATGGTGTAGCCGTCAGGCACCGCCCTGGACACATGTTCTATAGAGACAACCGAGGTCCGATTTTCTATGATCACCGGCTGTCCTAGGATATTTGAAAGCGCCGGGGCGATGATGCGCGCGCCCAGTTCGGTGACGCCGCCCGCTTCGCCGGTAATGATGCGCACCGGCTTGTTTGGGTAGTGCTGAGCAAAAACAGCATCTGCGCCTAGTAGCGCCAGCATCCAGGCTATCGATCGTGGCAGCAACGTCATTCCTACTCCGCTTCGCGATCAGCGGCCGGCAGGACGGCAGAGTCGGGTAAGGTCGGCCACATCATGCACCGACTCGATGCGCTCCAACATTAACGCGAGTTCGTCGACCTGCTTGTCGGGCAGCACGGCCGACGCATTGGCACGGAATTTGGTGAGCAGTTCGTTCCAGCTCATTGGATTCTCGTGGTCGCCTTTCTGACATGGAACAAAATGCGACAGTTTGCGTCCATCGCGGGTGTTGATCGCCAAGCGTATCTGGTACGGCCCTAGCGCCGGGTCATATTCGAGCGTGGTGCGGCGCGTAAGGTCGATGACGGCCGCATCGGCGATGCGTGCGTCGCAGAACTGTTGCACGCCGCCGGCATGATCGATCACCGCCACCGACGCGGCAAACTCCGCACTGAACTTGCTCTCCAGACCGGTGCGCGGCACCGGGTAGTTGGGCAAATGCGCGACGCCGGTGCAGGCGGAGACCTTCATGGATTCCACGTCACCGGCCTTCAGGTTGTGTGCCGCCGTGAGCGCCATGGCCGCTTCGACTATGGGATTGCGCCAGCCCGCGCACGCGAATATCTTCAGCGTGTTGGTGGTGACCTCGAACTGCGTGCCCAGGCCATCGAACATTTCCTGTTCGTTGGTTTCCGCGCCGCACATGAAGAAGATGTTGTTTTTGCCATCAAACATTTCGGTTGGACCGGTAAAGCCCAGTTCGGCCAACAGCGCCGCCAGCACGCCGTTCTGTGCCGCGTTACCCGCGTTCTGCGCTTTGCCCATCGTGCCGAACGATTTCACAATACCCGACGCATGCCCTGCCGCGATGCCAAATGCGCTGCGCGTGGTTGCCGCGTCCAGCCCCGCCAGTCGTGCAGCCGCGGCTGCCGCGCCGAAATGGCCAAGGTAACCCGTGGCGTGTATGCCACGCTTGTTAAGATGGGTGGCGAACGCGGCCGCGCGCCCCAAGCGGCACGCGACCTCGAACCCGACCAGATAAGCCATCAGCAAATCCTTGCCTGACCGATGACGCATTTCGCTTATCACCAGCGCCGCAGGTGTCACCGGCGCGCTCATGTGGCCGCTCAAGCGATGCTGTGTATCGTCATAGTCGAGTGCGTGCGCCGCGTAACCATTGACCGCTGCCGCGACGGTCGGTGCGGCCCGCGTGTCCGTACCCAGTACCGTCGCCGTGCCGCCAGTGGTCCCGTCGGTGGAGACCTTCAGTATCGCGCGCGTCGCGTGCTCGCGCGAGCCGATCAACGCCACGCCCAGCGTGTCCATCAGCGAATTTCTGGCCTCGGCTATGACTTCCGGCGCGAGATCCTCGTATCGGGTCGACAGTGTGAATTCAGTCAGGCGTGCGGTAATGCCGGAGGTTGCGGGTGTTGCCAAGGTGGTCTCCTTACGTTTGATCGGAACATCAGTCAGTTAATAACAGGTCGAGTTCGCGGGTCAACTCTAACGCGTGACATATCAAATATTATGCACCTGCAATGGGGCAAAGGTACCGTCCATTTCTGCTACCCTGTCGGCATATAATGGCGCGGGGCAGGTTAGGGACAGACAAAACCGGCATTCGCAGGGGACAGCCGGGATCGCGCAATGCCGGGGATAGTCCATATGGAGGGGAATTAGCGATGAAGTATGACGTTATCGTGGTCGGCAAGGGCAACGCGGCTTTATGCGCGGCATTATCGGCACGCGAAAATGGCGCCAGCGTTTTGGTGCTGGAGACGGCGGGGGAAGCGGATTCCGGAGGTAACAGCCGCTTTTCCGGCGGATCGT
>CANJQI010000132.1 GCA_947476215.1 Betaproteobacteria bacterium | reverse complement strand
GCCAGTATCTTGTTGCGCGGGCTGTAGAGCAGGTTGGCACGCGGCACATGCGTGGCGCACACCGGTTTGCACTTTCCGCAGCGCAGACAATCCTTGATCGAATCGGCAATGGTGCCGACTTCCGACTGTTCAAGAATCAGACTTTCCGTGCCGAGCAGGCTGAAACTCGGCGTATAGGCGTTGTCCAGATTCGCGCCCGCAAGCAATTTCCCTTTGTTAAACACACCTTTAGGATCAATCTTCTGCTTGTAGGCGCGGAATTCATCGATTTGCCCTGACTCCAGAAAATCGAATTTTGTGATCCCGATGCCATGTTCGCCGGAAACGACACCACCCAGCGAACGCGCGAGTTTCATGATGCGCGCAACGGTATGGCTCGCTTCCTGCAACATTTCGTAATTGTCGGAATTGACCGGGATGTTGGTATGCACATTGCCGTCGCCGGCATGCGTGTGCAGCGCAACGAACACGCGGCTGCGCAACACGGACTTGTGTATCGCGTCGATCTGTTCGCGCACTTTCCGGAACTCGAGTCCGGTGAAAATGCCGGCGAGCGGCGCGCGCACTTCGGTTTTCCACGACACGCGGATTGAGAAATCCTGCAGCAGTCGGAACAGCGCGTCGTCGTTCTTAAGGGATGGGTCTTGATGAATGAGGGATGGATCCGGAGGGATTAGGGATGAAGGATGAGGGATGAAGGACGTATAGGGTTCGCCGGCGTCCGATTTCATCTTGCCGGTTTCGTCTCGCAAAGCATCCAGGGTTGTATCCAGGTTGTCGGCCAGCCATTGCCAGCGTTGGCTGACTTCCGCAACCAAAGCACTCGCGCGTTCGGCGCGGTCGCCGATCAGATCGGCGGCAGTCATGGTCGCGTCGGCGTGATGCAGAGGCAGTTCGCCACGCAGGAAAACTGCCAATGCGTCGAGCAGCTTTAACTTGTTGCGGATCGACAATTCGATATTGAAGCGTTCGATGCCGTCGCAGTAGTCTCCCAGCCGGTCCAGCGGGACCACGACGTCCTCGTTGATCTTGAATGCATTGGTATGCCGGGCGATCGCAGCGGTGCGTGCGCGGTCCACCCAGAATTTCTTGCGCGCATCGGCGCTGACCGCGACAAATCCTTCTCCGGCGCGTGCATTGGCGATACGCACGACTTGCGAGGTCGCGGCCGCCACTTCATTCACGTCATCACCGACGATGTCGCCGATCAGCACCATCTTCGGCCGCCCGCTGCGCCGTGCCTTGGTCGCGTAGCCGACGGCGCGGATATATCGTCCGTCGAGATGCTCCAAGCCGGCGAGGCTGACGCGCGGATTGGCATCCAGGTAATTCTTGATCTCGACGATGGCCGGAACCGCCTGTCTGACTTCACCGAAAAATTCCAGACACACGGTGCGGATATGCGGCGGCATCTTGTGCAGCACGAAGGTCGCTTCGGTGATGATGCCGTCGCAGCCCTCTTTCTGCACGCCGGGCAGCCCTGACAGGAACTTGTCGGTGACGTCCTTGCCGAGTCCGAGTTTGCGGAACTTCGCGCCCGGAATCTCGAGGATTTCTTCACTGATACGCGTTTTTCCGTCGCGCTCGTAGCGCGTGATGCGGAACTGCACGAGCGGCACGTCGTGTATCTTGCCCAGGTTGTGGCTGAGGCGTTCAACGTTCATCCACCGGGCATCGGGGGTGACCATGCGCCAGCTGGCAAGATTGTCGAGCGCTGTTCCCCACAATACGGCTTTCTTGCCGCCGGCGTTCATGGCGACGTTACCGCCGATGCAAGAAGCGTCGGATGACGTCGGGTCGCAGGCAAAAACCAGCGCGGCGGATTCGGCGGCTTCCATGGCGCGCTTGGTGACCACACCGGCGCCGCAACGCACTACCGACACCGGCTTATCCAGCCCCGGCAGACGCTGTTCCGGGATCAGGTTCAGGTCTTCAAGCTTTTCGGTGTTGATGACCGCCGAATGGCGGGTCAGCGGTATGGCGCCGCCGGTATAGCCGGTGCCGCCGCCGCGCGGAATAATGGTAAGGCCAAGCTCGATACACGCCGCGACGATCGCCGCTACTTCTTCCTGCGCATCGGGATTGATCACGACAAAAGGCAATTCGACGCGCCAGTCGGTGGCGTCGGTCATGTGTGATACGCGTGCCAGTCCATCGAATTGAATATTGCTGCGTGCCGTGACCCGCGACAGTTTTTGTATCGCTTTGCGGCGCAGCGCCAGTGTCGCTTCGAAATCCGATTCGAAATCGTCGACCGCCGCATGTGCCGCGTTCAGCAGGTCACCGACGTTGTCGTCTGTGTTCTGGCGTCGCGCCGCGATTTCAGCCAGCCTGTGCCGCATGGCTTCAACGAGCAGCGCTCGCCGCTTGCGATTCGCGAGCAAGTCGTCCTGCAGGTACGGATTGCGCGTAACGACCCAGATGTCGCCGAGCACTTCATAGAGCATGCGCGCGGAGCGGCCGGTGCGGCGCCGGCCGCGAAGACCGTTGAGCAGGTCCCACATGGCCGGACCCAGCAGCCGGATCACAATTTCACGGTCGGAAAACGACGTGTAGTTGTAGGGAATTTCCCGCAGGCGAGCGGTCATGGCTGGGAGAGAATTGCGAATGAAATTAAACTGCGTATTCTATTCCAATGCGACTTCAGGTCGTGGCGCTGGGCATTATGGGGGTGCGATTCCAACGGATGTGACCGAAGCTCGTAGCCCGGATGTAACGAAGTGGAATCCGGGGGGGGGTGCCCGGTCTGGGACGATGACCCCGGAGTACGCTGCGCTTCCTCCGGGCTACTCGTGCCAGGCGAGCGATTCGAAGTGGTCCGCTTGAGTCATTTCACACATCAGTTGGAATCGCACCCGCAGTAGTCTGTGCAACAAGTTTTTGCAGGTGATCAGATTCGGCGCGGGCCTCGGCGAGGAGCTGATCCCAATCGTCCGGGGGCTGCCCGCTTTCCAGCATCTTGCGGAAGATCCGATAAGCATCATCGCCGCTTTCGTAAGCGCGCCTGGTGCCCTCGTCATTGACCCAAGCGTAAAGGATTACTTTGGTCGCCGCGTGATACCGAAAAAACAGTCGGTATTGCTGGAAAAACTTGGCACGAAACCAGTGTTTGTAGTCTTCCCCAAGAGTTATGCGTCGTCAGTGTCGGCTGGCCGGGAGCGCTCGCTCGCATACCTCTTGAAATTCAGCTCCATCCCATATAACATATACAGCAGTTATAAGGAGGCCGTAGCCATGAACTTCAACATTTACCTCGACGACGAAACCGGTCAGCAGCTCAACCATGCGGCCAAGCGGGAGGGCGAAAGCCGGAATGCACTGGTTCGCCAAGCGGTGAGCCAGTGGTTGAGTCGGCATGGCAAATCGCAATGGCCGAATGAAGTGCTCGCATTCAAGGGCGTGGCCGATATGCCCCTGTTTGAGGCCAGCCGAGGAAAGTTCAAACCGCCAGATGCCGACCCGCTGGCATGAAGTATCTGCTTGATACCTGCACGGTCTCTGATTTCGTCAAAGGTCAAACAAACGTCTTGGCCCGTGTGAAGGCCACACCTCCGAAGCTGATCGTCGTATCGGCGCTGACGCGCATGGAGGTTGATTACGGTCTCGCGCTAAACGCTGAGCGGGCAAGAAAGCTGGCGCCAATGCTGGACGCTTTCTTTTCGACCATCGCCACGCTGCCGTTCGACGAAGTCGATGCCAAGGCCGCTGCAGCAATTCGCGCTGCACTCAAGGCCCACGGACAGCCAATCGGTGCTTACGATGTTCAGATCGCTGGAACAGGGCTGGCACGGGGGTTGGTGGTGGTCACTTCGAATGTAAGTGAGTTCAAGCGGGTGAGCGGATTACATGTCGAGGACTGGAGATGAATTCGCTCCGAACGCTGAGTGTCGGCTTACCAGCAGGGAAGCGGTCGATCAGCGTGGTTCTAAAGTGGCGGCGCCAGTGGCTGCAGTTGGCCCAGACCGTGTAAAAACACAAAGGGAAGGCGCAAGCAGCGGCTCATTGGTGAGCGACAGAGGCGCGAGTTGACAAAGTTGATTGCCAATGTCGGCAGATATAGAGCGAAACTGGCCCTGATCGAGCGCGACCTTGTGAGTGGCAAGAACGTTGTGGCCCTGCCTGCGGCGCTGGCCCAGAGCCTGCGGCAGGCCAGCAAGCGCCGGCTCGATATCTCTGCGGAGATCGCAGGCGACGTAGACCTGTGAAGTCCGGCGAGTGGTCGCTACTGTTCCATCGCTGTGTGCTGGAGCAGTTAGCGCGGCTCAAAGCGGCTTCCGACAAGGCCATCGCCAGCAGTCCCCAGACTGCGCTCGAGAATGCCAACGTCAAGCTCTATGCGGCACTGGGAAAGCTGATGCTGGAAACGATCCCGAGCGACCCAGGCAGAGATGATTATCGACAGGGTAACGCCATGGGGCCGCACTTCCGGCATTGGCGATGTGCCAAGATCGGGCGGCGGTTTCGGTTGTTTTTTCGCTATGACTCGCGCACCAAAGTAATCGTCTACGCGTGGCTTAATGACGAGAAGACCCTGCGCACCGCAGGCAGCAGAAACGATCCCTATGTGGCGACGTTCGCAATCACAACGTAACGCGCAAATTTACCCAATGCCATGAACAGTGCTGCCAGCCACGGATTGAGGCGCAGCCAACCCGCGGCGACGCACAAGGGATCGCCAATGATCGGTACCCACGACAACAGCAATACCGGACTGCCATATTCCTGTACCCAGCGTTGACCTTTCACGGTGTCACGTCGCGGAATCAGCCGCCCAATCGCATAAGACGACAGACCGCCGAGCGTGTTGCCCACGGTCGCGACGGCCAGCGCCGGCCAATAGAGGTGTGGGCCCATCTTCAGCACGCCGAACAGCACCACTTCGGAGCCGCCTGGCAACAAAGTAGCCGCTAGGAAGCTGCTGATAAACAAGGCGGGCAGTGTAAAAACGTCATCCATGCCGCATTCTTGCATGCCGGGCTTAAAATCTGGAACAGCCAGGAGCAAGCATGTGCGCATCGTATACTATTGACTTCCGTTACTTTACAAATTACGGTTAGAAATGATCCGGTCGATTCGTCACAAGGGACTGAAACGCCTGCACGAGGACGACGACCCGCGCGGAGTAATCCGGGAACACACGCAAAAGCTGCGAGACATTCTCGCGCGGCTTGATGCGTGCGTTATGGTCGCGGATATGGATCTTCCCGGATTCCGGCTGCATTCGCTCAAGGGTCCGTTGAAAGGCTTTTGGGCGGTGACCGTTCGTGCCAATTGGCGGGTTGTTTTTCGGTTCTCGGAAGGCGACGCGCTGGACGTTGATTATGTTGATTACCACTGAAAAGAGGCTGAACCATGGCTATGAAAAATCCCCCCCACCCCGGCGGTTTTGTGCTGCGGCAGTGCATTGAGCCCTTGGACCTGAGCATCACTGACGCCGCTGTTGCCCTTGGCGTCACGCGCACCACGTTGTCGGATCTGGTGCACGAAAAGCGCGGCATTTCTCCGGAAATGGCCGTGCGACTTTCCAAGGTTTTCGGCGGCAGTGCCGAGAGCTGGCTTGTGCAACAGGCACAGTACGATCTCGCCCATGTACGCACAGACCGGATCAAGCTGAAACGGCTGGAATTGGCTTTATAACCTTTTGCGCACGCTAATCTCGGCAGAGACCTTAACGGAAACGCTCAGCGAGCTGTACGAGTAATTGCACAAATGGCAATCGAGCCGCCAATACACAAAACATTGAAAGGTAATCCATGAAACACGTAATCGATTTGGGACCATTGCCATCGTTACCTGTGGTGGGCAGCACGGATTTATTTCCCGTGGGCCGCATCTACTGCATCGGGCGCAACTATGCCGAGCATGCGCGCGAAATGGGCCACGATCCGGACCGCGAACCGCCGTTTTTCTTCATGAAGCCGGCGAACGCACTGGTGCCCAACGGCGCGACCATACCGTTTCCGCAGGTGACCAAGGATTTGCACCACGAAATCGAGCTCGTGGTGGCGATCGGCAAAGGCGGTGCTGATATCCAGTCAAAGAACGCGCTCGATCACGTCTGGGGGTATGGCGTGGGGCTCGACATGACACGGCGCGATATTCAGAACGACGCGAAGAAGCTGGGCCGCCCGTGGGAAATGGGCAAGGGCTTCGACAACTCAGCACCATGCGCTGCGCTGCAGCCCGCGTCCAAGATCGGCCATCCATCGCAAGGCGCAATCTGGGTCAAGGTCAATGGTGTTACCAAACAGAACAGCGATTTAAAGGAAATGATCTGGAACGTGTCTGACAGCATTGCCTATTTGTCGGGACTGGTCACTTTGCAGCCCGGTGATCTGATTTATACCGGCACGCCCGCCGGCGTCGGTGCGGTGCAGCGCGGCGACAAGCTCGAAGGTCATATCGACGGCGTCGGCGACTTGACGGTGAGCTACGCCAGGTAATTCCCGGGCACTTAAGTCAACCTGCCAAGCCAAGACGCCTTTTCACCTCGGCATGACTATACGTTCGCGCGCCGTTTTCGATGCTCGCATGCGCCCGCGCTACGGACTTGTAGTCTTCCTGGTCGCGCAGGTATTCGAAGACCAGATCGTGGAGCAACTGATCAGGCGACTTGCGCACGCGACGCGCAGCGCGTGCGAATGCCTTGGCCAAGTCGGTGTCGAGCGCCTGCAAATAGCGATGTTCGGAAGCTCCGCCTGTGGTTCGTCGCCAGGCCTATCGGTAAACTTCTCTGCGATGCCCGGCACGCACAATGGACACGACGCGTACCGCGTCTTGAAGATCACAAATCAGTCGGTAATCACCAACGCGATAACGCCATGCACGCTGATCGCCCTGCATGGCCTTCCCGACTCGACGGGGATCGTCAAGCACCCGCGTTTCAATGTAAGAAACAATCCGGCGCTGAACTTGCAGGTCAAGCTGGCGCAGCGCCTTAAGCGCTGCCGTAATGTACTCAGCCTGCCAGGCCAAGGCGCTTTTTTACTTCGGCGTGTGTGTAGGTGCGTCCGGGTTTCTTGCGAAACGCAAGCACGGCGCGATGGTCTTCTATTTCCTCCAACCCGTCGAGAATCATTTTACGCAGTAATGCTGCCGGGGACTTCTTTGCACGTCGAGCCGCGCGCGCAATCGCATCGACCAAGTCGGTGTCGAGCGCCTGCAAATAGCGATGTTCGGAAGCTCCACCCATGACCAAACCCCATAAGGAAACGCAAAAATTATAGCATTGAGTGGGTTGCTCAGCGGTAAGACGAATACAACACGGGTGCGAACCAAACTGATGTTTAAGCACGATCACCTATGTATTGCCACTATGCGGCGCCTTCCCCTGCTTGCGGGGGAAGGCGGGATTGGGGGTGAGCCTAGTCTTCAGTGTTACCCCCTCCCCAGCCCTCCCCCGCGCCAACTGCGCGCAAGGGAGGGAGCGGTAGCATCATCATGCTTTGAACATCACTTTGAATCGCACCCATACAACACAGTCGCAGAACGCGAAACAGTGAATTCGTGAGCTTTTGACTAGCGGTGACCACCGGTTGGGGTCGAACGACGAGCCGAGTAGCTTCAGTCCTGTTCAGTCCTGCTACGGACCCTTGAAACCCCCGCAAAGCATGCCTTGTTCGACAAATGTCTGTCCAATGTAAACATTGGATATCTAAAGAGATTGTTATGCGTCGGATCGTGCGCAGGAAATGTGTGTCTTTTTCGCAACAAGCTTTCCGAAAGCCCCCCAATAAGTCACGATATTATTGTGAACTACGTACGTGGTCTGGCACAATTCGTTCAACCTTACCGCAATCACGTTTGGTTTGGTTACCAAATTTATTCTGATAAACCAAGGAGAATTGCAATGAAACAAGGAATATCCTTTGCACAAAAAAAAGGGACCCTGATTGCGTTGGCGTGCGCAGCAGCATTTGCCGCGCCACAGGCAGCGAATGCGCAGAAAGAGCCGTTTGAAGTAATGAAGCTTGACGGCCATCCGCTGACCCTGCAGGGTAATATATCGGGCGGCTATGCGCGTAACAAGACCACGGGCAGTGCTGGCGGCGCGAGCAGTGACGGTGCGGAAAAGGGCAACATCTGGTCCGGCGAGTCCAATGTTCGTTTCAGCGCTTCTACGAAACTGAGTAACGGCTTCATCAACGGCGTGGGCATCCAAGTGGAGTCGGGCTTTGAAACCAGCGACGGCAGCGTTTCAGCATCGCAGGGCACGCTCGCGTCTCGTAATACCGGCATCGGCATGAAGACCGACTGGGGCACCTTGTTTGCCGGTCGTTGGGATACGCCGTTTAAACAGGCGATGGGTGGCTATTATGCGACAACGGCATCGATGGGCCTGGGTCTCAGCACCACAGGCTTCTTGGGCACTCCGGGGTTCGGAACCGGCAGCTTTAACGGCGCCGGTGGTAACGTTACTGGTGGTACTGCAACGGCAGGTACGATGAGTTTCCGCCGCAGACAAGCCAACTCAATGCACTTTTATACACCGGAAATGGCAGGATTCAAGGCCGGATTTATGTATACTCCCGATGAAGAAACCGGAGTGGGCAGTCAGACCCAGAAGGCGACCGCGTTTGGCGCGTCGTTGGCATACAACCGCGGCCCACTCTCAGTGCAGCTCTCCTTGGAGAAGCACGAAGACTATGCATGGGGGAGCGCTGTTGGTTCTAGGCTGGCCGGCACGGGCAACGCCAATGTCGGGCTAAATACAGCAGCCACTGCTGTTACCGCAGGCGGTGTAGGAACCGCGGCAGCGGGTAACCAGGTGCTGGTCGGAAACACCTCCGCAGGCGGCACGGGTGGCAACAGTTCGGATCGCGCATTATCCTTGGGTGTAAAATACGATTTCGGCTCGGTGCTATTGACGGGTTACTGGGAGCGTCTGACTTACGGTCAGACCGCTGCCCCAGGCACAACCGCAGCTGCTGGCCCGGGTCTACCGCTCACCAGTTTGGCCTCCTTGGCGGGTACAACAGGTCTTGCAGGCGCTGCTGGTTTGGTCAATTTACGCGGTATCGAAAGCAACAAATATTATGTGTCAGGTACTTGGAAGGTCAGTGGACCACATACCTTGGTAGGCGCATACGGCAAAGCCATGTCCCTGTCGTGCGACGCAACGGCGAATTGGAGCGGGAGCTGTGCCGATACCGGAGCGCAGATATTTAACTTCCTGTATCGTTATCAACTCGACAAGGTCACCTATATCAACCTGGGGTATACGCAGCTTAACAATGACAGGAATGGCAACTTCGTCGCAAGCAACAGTCAAGGTGCGACGGCGGCGGCCAACGCTGCTAATATTTCTGCCACGGCAGCCGCGACCAATACCACCACAACCAGCAATGGTCACAAGGACACGGGCTGGACGCTAGGCCTACAAACGAGCTTCTAGCTCCAGAAATACCAGTACGACGCATCGATGGAAACGGGCACCTCAGGGTGCCCGTTTCTTTTTGGTGTTACGCTTTGTCGCCGACATGATAGTGCCGTGGCGATTTACCTGGCAGAGCCGGAAGCCGACTTATCCCTGAAGCCTCTCACCGCGTCGCGGACACCATCAATGACACTTTCCCAGTCACCGTCCTTGGCCTGCTCAAAAAATTGTATCGTCGGGTACCACAAGGACGCACCTTTTCCGTTGTGCCAGTACCAGAGTTTTCCCTGTGCACGGGGCAGCATCAGAAAAGTCTTTTTGGCCAACGCCCCAGCGAGGTGCGCGGTGACGTTTGATACCGTAACGACTATATCGCACGCGTCAACCAGCGACGCCAGTGCGTCTAGGTCGTTAAACTTGTCGACGTCGGCAAAATTGTTGATTTCGATGCCGAGAGACTCCTTGGCATACGCCAGGTCCGCATCGGTATCCCCGTACTGTAAATTCACAAATACGACATTCTCGACGCCTAGCACGGGCGCGAGCGCCTTGATGTCCAGGCTTTTCTCGTGACCCAGCTTTGCTTTGTTGCTGGCCCAAGACAGCCCGCAGATGATTTTTCCGGGTTCCGCGATTCGCTTCCTCAGAAGATTTGTTTTTTCAGAATCCGATTTAAGATAGCCATGCTTTATCTGGGCAAAGTCGCGGGTATCCCGCAAAATGAACTGTCCTATGCTACCCAGCGCGATCTGAGCGTCTGTCGTGCAGCGTTCCAGAGACGGGATATTGAGCGGTATGAACTCAAACTGCGGATAGGATCTGGCCAACAGCGCATGCAGCCGTTCGTCCGTTGCCACGATAAGATTGTTCTGCAGCGTGTTCAAGGCTTCCAGCATGCTGCAGAAAAAAATCTGATCCCCCACGCCCTGCTCACCCCAAACCAGTAGCGACCGATCCGTGCTTAGTCCATTCCACTGCGGGATCGAAAATGTAGGCCGCAGGGAGATGAATTTGGGCGTTTTCCAGCGCCATTCATATTTCTGCCAGCCTAGTGCAAAGTCGCAACTGGAGATGCGGCATATGGCCTCGTTGAAATGGGCATCGGCGTAGTTGGGCTGGCAAGCGATCGCTTTGTGGTAGCACCCCAACGCTTCGTCGCAGCGGCCGAGATTGACCAGAGTGACGCCCTTATTGCACCAGGCCTTGGCGTGGCTGGGGTTGATGGCCAGCGCTTTGTCGTGGCATGCCAACGCTTCGTCGAAACGCTTCAGATTGTCGAGCGCGATGCCGCGGTTGGTCCACGCGTTGGCGTGATTGGGCGCAAGCGCATTGGCTTTATCGAAACTTTCCAGTGCTTCATCGTGCTTGCGCAGATGGTCAAGCACGGTGCCGCGATTGGACCATGCGTCGGCATAGTCGGGCCTGAGCGCAAGCGCCGCATCATACACAGCCAGGGCTTCTTCGTGCCGTTCCAGTAAAGTCAGCGCGCTGCCCTTGTCCAGCAGGATCTCCGGCCTGCCACCGCCCAGTGCGATGACCTTGTCGTAAGACAACAACGCATCGTCGTAACAGCCCAACTCGACTTGCGCTTTCGCCATATTCGAATGAAGTTCGGCGACTCCGTCATTTACGAGCAGCGCCTTTTTGAATAATTTCACGGCCTCGGACGGGTCGCCCTTCATGGCCTTGATCAGGCCCAACAAATGCAGCGCATGAAAATCGCGTGGTTGACTGAGCACGACGCGCTTGGCGATGCGCTCGGCGCTGCTTAAGTCGCCACCCCGGAAGCTGGCAACCGCTCGGGCAATTGAATTATTTGAATTTCGGCTCATGGGCTTTGAATTACATGTGAGGGTGTGACGTCGGGCTAATGCTCCGCCTCGACCGCAAAGCTGACAGGCGGTTCGCCGCGCTGGCTGCGCTCCCACATCGCCAAGTATGCCGCCTCGATATGGCGCCGGTAGCGGTCGGTATCAAATAGAGGGAAGGTTAAGCGATTACTCGCCAGTTTCGCCTTGAGGTTGGTCAACATGCCTGGCTCCGTAGCCAGCCTGAACGCCAGCGCTTCATACTCCTGGAGCGAGCAGGCAATCAACTCAGGCAGTCCTACGGCCTGTAACAAACTTGCCGCCACCCGCCCGGCAAAGGCCGTGCCCATACAGGTGAGCATCGGCAGCCCCGCCCACAGCGCTTCGGCGGCGCTGGAATGCGAGTTATATGGCAGCGTATCCAGAAACAAATCCGCCAGCCGCTGTCGTGCCAGATGATCAGCGGCGTGGTCGGCCCGTTGCGCAAATACCAGCCGTTGCGGCGCGATGCCCCGCTCAGAGGCGACACGCAGCAGATTGCGCATTGCGGTTGCATTAGCGTTACTTACCAACAGCCACAATACACTGCCCTCGACTCGGTGCAGCAGCCGCATCCACAGGTCAAACATTGCCGGGGTGATCTTGTAAGGTGAGCAGAATGCGCAGAACACAAAACCATGCTCAGGCAGTCCGGCCTCAGCGCGGCTAGGGGTGCGCTCGGCGATGACCAGCGTGGAGTCCGTGACCAGGTAGGTATCCGGCAGATATACCGCCTTCTCGGTGTAATCGGATTGGTGCTCGGGCGGGATAACTGTCCGGTCGCAAATAATGTAGTCGCTGTAGTTCGCGCCCAGCGTGCCAGGGTAACCCAGGTAGTTCACCTGCACCGGCGCCGGTCGCATTTCGAAGACTTTCGGACGCGCGCCCCACGTATGCCCATTCAAATCCACCGCGATATCGATTTCCAGTTCGTGAAGCAGGTGCGCCACCTCGTTATCGGTGTAACGCGCAACGTCGATAAAACGCTCGAACGCGCGCTTCAGGCGCGAAAACGCTTCGCTCGGTCTCTCGCCACTCAGCGAAATGGCGATGGTCTCGAAGCGCGTTTTATCGTGCCGCTCTATTAAATCGGCAATCAGTTTCCCCACCGGATGATCGCGCAGGTCAAACGACACGTAAGCGATACGGATTCTGTCGTGAAGGTAGCGTTCGCCTTTCCACAACGCCGACCCGGAAACCGGACTCTCCGAGTTTGCCCAAGAGCGGGCGCACGTCAAATGGTCTTCTATTGAACTGGATATGAACAGACAAGTATGCGGCGTCGTAATTCGCGATTCGGCGCGGATGTCGGCGATCAGGCATCGCGACTCTTGCTCATAATCACGCCAGTCACAACACATCATTCTTGCGTGCAGCAGGGTGTCACGAAACTTTGTTATTCGCGCAGGATTCAGTTTCAGCAATCGATCGAAATCCTCGATCACTTGCTCGTAACGCATCAGAGCAGCCGATGAGAGTTTGCTTCTGTTGTAGAGCGCGTAGACATTATCCGGATCAAGCACCAGTGTCCTGTTGTAACTGGCCAGTGCTTCCTCCCAACGCCTGAGTTTCCACAGCGCATTACCGCGATTATTGTGTGTTTCGACGGAATAGGGTTCAATCGCTAGCGCCTGTTCGTAACACCCCAGCGCTTCGTCGCAGCGATCGAGATTGTGGAGAGTGACCCCCCGGTTGCACCAGGCCTTGGCGTGGCTGGGGTTAATGGCCAGCGCTTTGTCGTGACATGCCAGCGCTTCGTCGAAACGCTTCAGATTGTCGAGCGCGATGCCGCGGTTGGTCCACGCGTTGGCGTGGTTGGGCGCAAGCACATTGGCTTTATCGAAACTTTCCAGCGCTTCATCGTGCTTGCGCAGATGGTCAAGCACGGTGCCGCGATTGGACCATGCGTCGGCATAGTCGGGCCTGAGCGCAAGCGCCGCATCATACACAGCCAGGGCTTCTTCGTGCCGTTCCAGTAAAGTCAGCGTGCTGCCCTTGTCCAGCAGGATCTCCGGCCTGCCATCGCCCAGTGCGATGATCTTGTCGTACGACAACAACGCATCGTCGTAACAGCCCAACTCGACTTGCCCTTTCGCCATATTCGAATGAAGTTCGGCAACTCTGTCGTTTACGAGCAGCGCCTTGTTGAATAATTTCACGGCCTCGGACGGGTCGCCCTTCATGGCCTTGATCAGGCCCAACAAATGCAGCGCATGAAAATCGCGTGGTTGACTGACTAGAATCCGCTTAAGTAGGCGCGCGGCGCTGTCTAAGTCACCACTGCGGAAGTATGTGACAGCTCTGGCCAGCGAGTTATTGGAATTTCGACTCATGGATGTTGATATTCCGGTGTTGATTGGACCTTTGCCTATGTTACCGCGAAAGCCGATGGCGGCTCTCCGCGCTGGCTGGTCTGCCACATCGTTACGTAAGCGGCTTCGAGATGTCGCCGGAAGCGATCGGTGTCAAAGAGAGGATGTGTTAGACGGTTACGTGCCAGTTTCGCCCTGAGCGCGAGCAACATGTCAGGCTCGGTCGCCAGCCTGAGCGCCAGCACTTCGTATTCCCAGACGGTGCACGCAATCAATTCCGGCATCCCTAGGGCATGGAGCAGGCTCGCCGCGACCCGCCCTGCAAACGTTGTCCCTACGCAGGTGATTACCGGCAGTCCGGCCCACAGAGCGTCTGCGGCGCTGGTATGCGCACCATACGGCAGCGTATCCAGGAACAGATCGGCTAGCCGCAGTCTTGCCAAGTGATCCGCGTGTTGCGTTACACGATTGGCAAATACAAGTCTGTGGGGTGCGATACCCTGTTTCGCCGCCATGCGCTGCAGATTGTGCATGGCGGCAGCGTCAACAGCCGGCAGCCATAGTACGCTGCCTTCGACCAGGCGCAGCAGTCGCATCCAGACTTCAAACGTAAGCGGCGCAAACTTATAGCTGGCGTTGAATGAGCAAAACACAAAACCGCGCTCTGGCAGTCCCGCATCCGCGCGGCTCGGGGTGTGTTCGGCGATACGCTGACTGGAATCGGTGACCAGGTAGGTTTCGGGCAGATAGACGACCTTTTCGGTATAGCTGGACTGGTGCTCCTGCGGAATTACGGTACGGTCGGCTATGATGTAGTCGATGTAGTCCGCGCCCATCGTCCCGGGAAAACCCAGGTAGTTCACCTGAACCGGCGCGGGCCGCATAGCGAAAATACCGGGGCGTGAATCCTGCGTGTAGCCCATGAGGTCGACCGCGACATCGATCTCAAGCGTGCGTATCAGATCCGCAACCTCGGCATCCGACTTCAATCGGACATCGACAAAGTGATCGAAAGCACGCTCCAGCCGGGTGCGCATGTCGCTTGCAATTGCCGGACCGAAAGATATGGCCGTGATTTCGAATTGTTTTCGATCATGTTTTTCGAACAGGCCCGCCATCAGGTGGGCGACCGGGTGAACGCGGAAGTCCGCCGAAACATAGGCGATACGTATCTTGTCGTGCGGGTAGCGTTCCCCTGTCCATAAGGGGCTGGGTGAGGGCGGATACTTGTCTGTTGCCTGGATGCGTGCGCATTGGCGTTGATCGGTTGCGGAGTCCGAAGCCCTGATCATGACAAAAGGGGTGCAGCATCGCTTGCCCGCTTGTACCCCAGCCTTCAGTCGCGAGGCCATGCTGTCATGGCCGGACCAATTACAGGTATAAACTCTCGCCTGAAACAGATTTCCAGGGGCATAGTCATAGTCGGGTGCCACGGACAGCAGCTTTTCGTAGTTGCGGGCTTCTTCCTCGTAGCGCCCGAGCGCACGCAGCGCCAAGCTGCGGTT
>CANJQI010000131.1 GCA_947476215.1 Betaproteobacteria bacterium | reverse complement strand
TGCAACGTTCGGCAGCAACAACACACTGGCTTGGTCCATCCACGCGCGCACCGTCGCCGGCGAAACCGTCAGCCCATACACGAAGGGAACCAGTCTTCTTTGTCAGTCCATCCGACGATGGTGGTTTGCTCGAATTGGGGCTGCCCTTGGACAACCGTGCTTCCAACTCTTCGACACGCGCCGTCAACAGTCGAACCTGCTCGATCAACGGGAACAGCATACGAATCAAATCGTCCTTTTGTTCGTGTGTAAGGCGCGAAAGATCCGGCAGTTCTTGCATGCTTCACATGCATACACTCTGCTCATATTTTGAGCAATTGTGTCCGGCTGAATAGTCACGATCTTTCCCTAATTCACGACGGCGAATTGGGGCTCTTCTCACCCTCTCCCCCCGGGCTTACCAAGCCCCACATTTTCTTGTTTGATATCTGTGAGTTGTACATTTAACCCTTGTACTTTTTGTGAGCACATGCTAACTTTCGAGTCATTGTTGTTGCACAAGGCTGGTGGTTGGTGCGATCGAGTGTTAAACAAGATTGGGCGCAGGTTGAGTTCGGTGCAGCCGAACTCGGCGATGCACGTCGAGCAGAGCGTCTGGCGGACTTGGCGCGTGTTCTTGCAGAGCGCCCCGAGGCGTCTTTGCCACAAGCGCTTGCGAATGGCGCTGCGCTCAAAGCGGCCTATCGCTTCTTTGACAACGCCGACATTGCGCACGAGAAGATCCTCGCTTCGCACGTGGCATCGAGTCTTAATCGGCTTAAGGAACACACGGTAGTTCTCGCGGTGCAGGACACGACATTCATCGATTACCCGGGACATGTGCACACCCAAGGCCTCGGTCCGATGCACGATAAGGGCGGCTGGGGAATGCTTTGCCACGACACGCTTGCTTTTACACCATCGCGGCTACCCTTGGGGGTCTTGGGTTTGCGACTGTGGGCTCGCGACCCCAAACAACCCCGTCGACGCACTACGCGCCGCAAGCGTCCGATCAAAGACAAGGAAAGCTACAAGTGGATTGATAGCGTAGAAGCGGTGGCGGCACTTAAGGCACAGCTGCCGAACACGCGTGTGGTGAGCGTAGCGGATCGCGAAAGCGATGTTTTTGAATTCTTTACCGCAGCTCGTGCGTTGGGCGTGGATGCACTGACACGTGCGCCGTGGGATCGTAACGTCACGGGGCCTGAAGACAAGCTCTTCCCGATGCTGGCCGCGGCCCCCGTTGTTGCTCACAAACTGCTGGCGGTGTCAGCGAGCGGCAAGCGCCACGCCCGGACAGCAAGACTCGAAATACGCACTTGCGCGCTCACGCTGGAGAGCCCAATGAATGGCACGGGACGCGGACTTGAACCGATTGCGCTGTGGGGCGTGTGGGCGTATGAACCGAATCCACCTGCCGGTGTCGAGCCACTCGACTGGAAACTTCTTACCAGCGTGCCCGTCATATCGGCCGACGTCGCACTTGAACGCCTGGAGTGGTACGCGGCACGCTGGAGTATCGAACAATGGCATAAAATGCTCAAAAGCGGCTGTCGCATTGAGCAGCGACAACTCGAATCTTTTGATCGACTGAGCCGGTTGCTCACTGCCTATGCGGTGCTTGCCTGGCGCCTTCTGTATGCCACCATGCTTGCGCGTTTGGGACCAAACGTGGCTTGCACTGCCATTCTGAGCGTTCCGACTGTCATGTATTTTGAAACGCTCAATAACCGCAACTGTGTCAGTCTTGGGAACAGATGAATGAATAACGCTTCAAAACTATTGATATCCGCGGACTCCCACGTCATCGAGCCTTCCGACCTGTGGAAAACGCGCTTGCCCCCGTCGTTACGCGATCGTGCGCCGGTCTACAAGGAAAAAACCGTGTTTCAGGGCCGCGAAGGCGGCACCAATCCCGTGGCGCGCATGAAGGAAATGGCGATGGACGGGGTCAGTGGTGAAGTCCTTTATCCCAGCCTGACCCTGGACCAGTTCGGTTTGCGCGACGCGGCACTGCAGGAAGCCTGTTTCAGCGTCTATAACGACTGGCTGGCTGAATTTTGCGCGCATGCGCCAGACCGGCTCTATGGAATCGGCTGCATTTCCGCGTACCACATCGACCATGCCGTCAAGGAAGCGCGGCGCTGCAAGGACGCCGGCATGCGCGGCCTCATGGTCTGGCAGGGGCCGCCCAGAGACCTGGCGTTCACGTCGAGTCACTATGACCCCTTCTGGGCTGCTGCACAGGATCTTGAACTGCCGGTCAGCATGCACATCCTCACCGGCATGGCCTATGCGCCCGGCGTGATCGGACAGGAAGGTCAGGACGCCGCCGCCAAATTGACGTTTTCAGTCAACGAAAAGCTGCTGCACACCGCCAACAGCCTGCTCCAGATTATTGCATCGGGGGTCCTGGAGCACTTTCCGCGCCTGAAGATCGTGCTGGTCGAAACCGAGGTCAGCTGGCTGCCTTTCATAATGGAACAGTGGGACAAGTACTGCGCGCGCGGTGCTTACGACAGCCCCATGACCATGCTGCCGAGCGCATACTTCAATCGCCAAGGCTATATCACGTTCCTGCACGATCCGCATGCGCGGCTGCTATTCAGCGAATGGGGTACCGACAACTGCATGTGGTCCAACGATTTCCCGCATCGGAATTCGACGTGGCCCAAATCAAGGGAAGTGATCGCGAGGGAACTAGCCAAGCTGCCGGATGCTGTACAGGCAAAGCTCCTGCATGAAAATGTCATGAAACTCTATGGCTTGCCGGCAGTTGCGCCTTTGGGCGCGTAGGGAACCCGGCTAACGCTGCGCCATCACGAGTCGCCACGGATCCCGGCGGATTTGATGACTTTGCTCAGTCGCGCCATTTCCGATTTCATCGTTGTGGCGAGCTCCTCGGACGAACTGCCCACGCCCTCGACACCGGCATTGAGCAATAAGTCCCTGACCTCCGTCTGCTTCAGCACCCGCGCGGTCTCCTGATTGAGCCGGTTGATGATAGCCACCGGCGTCCTGGCGGGCGCAAACATGACAAACATCGATCCCCACGAGTAACCGGGAAGACCCGTCGCGGCGACCGTGGGCACGCCGGGAACCAGAACCGAAGGCTGCGCGCTGGTCACGGCCAGCGCCCTCAATCGGCCCGACTTCATATGCGGCACCGAAAAACTGGCGTTGCCGAATATCATGTGCACCTGGCCGCTGATGAGATCGGCGCTCGCCCGCGCCCCGTCCTTATAGTTGATGCGCACAATATTGACGCCGGCCATGAATTTGAACAACTCCGTCGCGAGATGGTTGGAAGCGCCCGTACCGCTCGACGCATAATTCAGCGCGCCGGGCTGCGTCTTGGCCAGAGCAATCAACTCCTTGACGGACTTTGCCGGCAACGACGGATGCACAACCAGGACGTTCGGCGAAGTGGCCACTATGGTTATCGGCGAGAAATCATTGATCGGATCGTAGCCTGCGTCGCTTTGCACCAGAGGCATGGTCCACATCGTGCTGCCGTAGAACAGCACCGTGTAGCCGTCGGGTGCTGCTTTCGCAACCGTCTGGCTCAGTAGCGGGCCGCTGCCGCGGTTTTCCACGATCACCTGCCGTGACAAATTCGTGGACATCGTTTGCGCTACCAGCCGTGCCGCGAAATCGACGCTGTTGCCGATGCCTGAGGTCAGAAAGCGTATCGGCTTACCGGGATAGTCCTGCCCGAAAGCACCGCTTGCAGTAAGAATCGAAGCGACAAATGCGGACGCAAAACCCATACGAATGTGCGGCATAACTGCTCCTGTATCACCATGGATTATCATGACAATCGACTGAATACGGAATTTCAGAATA
Organism: Betaproteobacteria bacterium; assembly: GCA_947476215.1. Taxonomy (GTDB): domain Bacteria; phylum Pseudomonadota; class Gammaproteobacteria; order Burkholderiales; family SG8-41; genus PALSA-1004. The sequence goes on along the minus strand of CANJQI010000131.1, from coordinate 11,416 downwards.
TTTATGATTTTGCCATACATTTATCTATATACGGCCTGCATGGGAACCGCGTGCCTCTGGACGAGCAGCACGATTTCACCGTGGAATGCGTTGCGGTTTTCGATTTGTGAGGGGTGCTTTTATCTTTATCCGCCTCCGGTAGAATGCAGTGTCGACAGCGGGGCGCGTCTCGATTCTCCATAGCGAGTCTTCGTGGAAGCCACCCCAAAACGAAACTTCGGGAAAAACCATGGCGGACACGGAAAAGGAATTGCGGCACGATGTGGCGCTGGCTAATCGCATTATCGAGCGTTTCAAATTATCGACCGGCTTCGGCCACGTCAGCGCGCGCATACCCGGGACGAACACCTTCTATATTCCCACCCGCCGCAGTCCCGGGCTGGCCGATGAAAACGATCTGCTGGTCATCGACACCGACGGCAATGTCCTGTCGGGCACGGGTACGCCGAACAGCGAATTCTGGATACATGCGCGTATTTACGCCGCCCGTCCCGAAGTCAACGGCGTCGTCCACGCGCATCCGCTGGCGTGCGTCTCGCTGACCCAGATTGGAGAACCGCACCGCGTCGTGCACCACATGGGTGGCGTATTCGTCGATGGCGTGCCCGAGTATGAGCGTATCGGCCTGATCCGCTCGTCCAAGCTCGGAGACGACGTTGCCAAGAGTTTAGGCAAGGGGGTCGCAGTGATGATGCGCGGGCATGGCATTACGACGGCGTTCACCAACGTGCGTGCCGCGACGATAGCGGCTGTTTTTCTTGAAGAGAGCGCCGATCTGCAGGTGCGCATGCTGGCCGCGGCGGGCGGCAACGCGGCTAAGATACGTGCGTTCACGCGCGAGGAGGCGGAACTCGCGCGCGATCAGACCGGACCCGGCGTCACCGCCGCCGGCCGCGCTTGGGAATACTATGCCACCGTCGCGGCCCACAAACCGCTTGGCGGCTGAAAACGGATACACTGGCTTTGTTGGCAACTGCCTTTACGCAGGGCAAGAATGCAGTTCGACAAATTCATTCGCGGCGCAGTTTGGCGTCGCAGCGAGGACAAATCATGCAGATCCGTGTTTGCCGATGGAACCTGAGCGTGGCCGCCGCCGGTCTCGTTGCTGGTTTGTTGCCGGCGTTGTTGTTTACCGTGCCGGCACAGGCGGCCGAGACATATCCATCACGGCCGATCCGCTTCATCATTCCGTTTCCACCGGGAGGCGGCAACGACATACTAGGTCGTGCCTACGCGGAAAAAATGGGTGAGCGCATGGGGCAGCAGTGGGTCACGGACAATCGTGGCGGCGCCTCCACCATAATCGCCGCGGAGATGACGGCGAAAGCGCCGGCCGACGGCTACACGCTGCTGCTCGGAACCAACTCCATGCTTGCGGTGATCCCCAGTCTGATGGCGAAAATTCCTTACGATCCTATCAAGGATTACGAAGCGATCTCACTGATTTCGACGTCGCCCTACCTGCTGGTCGTGCACCCCGGTTTTCCGGCGAAGTCCGTCAAGGATCTGATCGCGATGGCCAAAGCCAAGCCCGGACAGCTCAACTATGCCTCGCCTGGTTTTGGCACCAGCAATCACCTTTCGTTCGAGTTGTTCAAATCCTTGGCGGGCGTCGACATCACGCACGTTCCATACAAGGGCACCGGCCCGATGATTACCGAGATCCTCGGCGGCCAGGTGCCCATCATGCTGGCATCCACGGCATCGGTGCGGCCCCACGTGCTCTCCGGGAAGTTGCGCGCCCTAGGTATCTCGATCGCGAAACGCTCGCCCGCAATGCCCGAGATCCTCACGATAGCCGAATTGGGGGTGCCGGGCTTCAATACGGCATCGTGGGTCGGCTTGATCGGTCCGCGCGGTGTGCCGTCCGCTATCATCGCGCGGCTCAACGCTGAAACTGCCGCCGTGATTCAGGGCGGGGACTTGCGAGACAAGCTCGCCGCTCAGGGATTCCTGCCGGATGCGAGCACGCCGCAACAGTTCGCCGCCTACATCAAGGATGAACTCGGTCGGTTCCGTAAGCTCGTCAAGACGGCGAATATCCGCGAAGAGTGAAACCGGCAGCTTTCGCCCTTATTGAGCACGGATGCCCGTAGCTTTTATTACACGACCCAACAGATCTCTCTGCGTATTTATTGCGCATGAGTTTGTTTGGGAAACCCTGCCCACAACTCAGTTCCGCACCCGCCACCGCTGTTTCGATCAAGACAACATGAGCGCGGTAACACAGTATTGACGCAAACGCCCCCCATGCGATGGGGCTTCGCCGTTTACTCTACGCGTGTTCAGCAAGCTCTAAAGCGGCCAATACGCTGCGTTAACAGTGAATTCGGCGAAAACAAGTGAGATTAAGTCCTTCACCGTTTTGACCGGCAGCGACGGGTGCACGACAAGAATGTTGGGCGCGCGCGTCGCGATAGTTATCGGCGAAAAATCACGCACCGGATCGTAGGGCACTTTTTGCAGGAACGTGCCGATCCACAAATTGTCCGTGGTCACCAGCAACGAATAACCATCGGCAGGCGCCTTTGCCACGATATCAGCGGCAATCAGGGCGGAGGGTCGATTGTCCACGACCGATGTCCAGTTCACATTGGACGCCATGCCCGATGCAACCAGTCGCGCGATAAGGTCGTTGGCGCCGCCTGCCGTGGTGGTATAAATGCGTATCTGTTTTGCCGGAAATTCCTGCGCGCAAACCGCGCCTGCGGCCACGAAGGCCGTCAATATTACGATTCGATTCATGTGCACGGGATATCCCCCAGTGTTTTCATTCCACATAGCCCAGCGTTTATAATCGCCATCACCCTAACGTAGCACAGCGACAGGAAATAATCATGAGCCAGAACACCCCGGCGGACAATCAATATACACGTGGCATTGCATCATTTGTATCCGGACTGCGCTACGAGGCGATACCTGACGAAGTGCGCACGCGCATCAAGTTGCTCGTTCTCGACTCTCTCGGTTGCGGAATATACGGCGTTACCAAGCAGCATAGCCAGATACTGCTCGACACGCTGTGCTCGATCGATCGGGCAAAAACGTGCGGCATCTGGGGTAGCGACCGTCGCCTGTCGGCGCCGCATGCGGCACTCGTCAACGGCACCATGGTGCAGGGATTCGAGCTCGACGACACGCACATGTATGGAACCATACACGTAGGCGCTGTCGCGGTGCCCCCCATACTGGCCGCCGCCGAGCTTCGTCCGGGCATGAGCGGCAAGGACTTCCTGACCGCGGCCGTTGCCGCATACGAAATCGGACCACGCGTCGGCATCTGCATGGGCAACGAACATCTGGGCCAGGGCTGGCACGCACCCGCCACGTTGGGTGTTTTTTCCGCCGTGGCGGGTGCCGCGGCGGCGCTGAAACTGTCACCTGAAAAAGCCGTTCATGCGCTCGGCATTGCCGGCACGCAGTCGGCCGGCTTGATGGCGGCGCAGTATGGATCCATGGTTAAACGCATGAATGGCGGTCGCGCGGCGCAAAGCGGCTTGTATTCGGCACTGCTCGCCGACGAGGGATTTACCGGCATCGTCAATGTGTTTGAAAGCGAATACGGTGGCTTTTGCACTACGTTTTCGCGCTCGCAGGACAGATTCAAGATCGCGGAATTGACGGCCGGTCTGGGTGAAAAGTTCGAAACCATGCGCGTCTCGCTCAAATTCTATTCGTGCGCGGGAACCAGTCATACCGGTCTGGACGCAATCCGCATGATGCGCGAGCGCCATCCGTTTACCGTCGATGAACTCAACAAGATCGTCGTCTACGGCGCGCAACTCACCGTGGACCACGTCGGCTTCAAATATGTCCCCAACGGCATGACCGGAGCGCAAATGAACCTGCCGTTCTGCATAGCCACGCTGCTGTTGGAAGGCGATGTATTCGTCGACCAGTTCACCGACGCGGCACTGCTCGACCCGGCGCGCATCGCGCTTGCCGACAAGGTGACCGTCATACACGATCCGGCGATTACCGCGAAAGGACCCGACTTCCGCCCCATGGTGCATGTGGAGATTCATCTTAAGGACGGGACAGTCCTCAAGGAAACCGTGGAAGTTGCACGCGGCCGCGAGTCCCGTTTCGCCAGCGAAGCGGAAGTCGTGGCGAAGTTTACAAAACTCGCCGACCGCGTCCTGCCGGCGCACCAGTGCGAGCAAATCGTCAACGCCGTGCTCGGCGTCGAGAAGCTTGACGACACACGCACGATTGCCGAGCTGTTGTCGCGGAAACAATAACCAGTATCAGATAAAATCGGCTCATCCATAAGGGAGAATAATTCATGAAATCATTACTCAACGCATATTTGCGCAACTTCCGCCCGACAATGGTCCCACCGGGTGAAGGCGATGCTTATCCGGCCAAACCCATACACTTTGTTGTGCCCTATGCGGCAGGCGGGCCCGGCGACATACTCGCGCGCCTGATAGGCCAGAAGCTCAGCGAAAACTGGAAACAACCCGTCAACGTCGAGAATATTCCGGGTCCCGGCGGCATGAAGGGCGCGGAAGCCGGCCTCAAGGCCCCGGCGGACGGTTACACGCTGATACTCGCGGCCAGTCCGCACTACATCAATCCCAGCCTCTATGCCAAAGTGCCTTACGACACGGTCAAGGACTTCCAGGGCATTACGCTGATGATTTCGATGCCCAACATCCTCGTCATCAATAACAACCTGCCGTTCAAGACCGTGGCGGATGTCATCGCCTATGCCAAGGCGCACCCCGGCGAACTCAAATATGCGTCCGGTGGAACCGGCACGCCGTCTCACCTTGGAGCGGAACTGCTCAAAACCATGACGGGCGTCGACATCGCACACGTCGAATACAAGGGCCATGCGCCCGCCGGCGCTGCCGTGCGCGCCGGAGAAGCGGCGATGATGTTCGATGCGATATTGCTCGCCATGCCAGAAATCAAGGCCGGCGAGGTCAGAGCGCTCGCCGTCACCAGCGCGAAACGCTCTAGCGTCGCGGCGGATGTTCCCTCGGTCGCCGAATCCGGCTTGCCAGGATTTGATTTCAGCCCTGGTGTAGGTGTACTGGTGCGCGCCGGAACACCGCCCGCCATCGTCGACAAGATCTATAAGGAAATACTGAATATCCTGAATGCCCCGGACGTCAAAGCGCGACTGGCGAAAGACGGCGCGAACATCGTCGGCAACACACCGGCGCAGTTCATGACCTACATCCAGCAGGAAGTGGACAAGTGGGGCAAGGTTGTCAAGGCGGCGGGCATCAAGCCGCAGTGACGGTGCGGCATTACTGGAGGCCGGTTTTCACCGGCATGACGGCATTTTTCGTGCGCGCACCCGGTCAGTAGGACTTCGGCAGGCCCAACACGTTTTCGGCGATAAAACACTTCACCATCTGCGGCGTGACCGGCGCCAGCCGGGAACCTATGATCTCGCGCAGATAACGTTCAACGTGATATTCCTTGGCGTAGCCGTAACCGCCATGCGTCATGACAGCCCGGGTACAGGTTTTGAACGCGGATTCAGCCGCCAGATACTTGGCGGCGTTCGCCTCGGCGGCACATGGCTTGCCTTCATCGTATAACGACGCAGCGCGAAACACCATCAGATTGGCGGCCTGCATTTCCATCCAGCATTCGGCGAGCGGATGCTGGATGGATTGATTCTTGCCTATCGGCCGGTCGAACACGACGCGCTGCCGGGCATACGTGGCGGCACGCGCCAGTGCCGCCTTGCCGATGCCGATCGCGCCGGCCGCGATCAAAATGCGCTCGGCGTTGAGCCCGTACAGAATAGTTTCATAACCTTTGCCTTCGTCGCCGATTCTGTCGCTGACGGGTACCGGTAAGTCATTGATCGTCACGAGATTTGAATCCACGGCACCGTGGCCCATTTTCTCGATAACTTCGGCGGTGATGTGCTTGCGATCGAACGCCGCATGGAACAGCGTCAGACCTTCGGTTGGTTGTTTGACATCCGCAAGTGGTGTCGTGCGCGCCAGTACCAGCATGCGATCGGCAACCTGCGCACTCGATATCCAGGTCTTGCGACCGGAAATAATGTAGTGATCCTTATCGCGTACGGCTCTGGTATTCAGTTTCAGAATTTCCAATCCCGTGTCGGGCTCGGTTACCGCGAAACAGATCATGTCCTTGCCCTGCATCAATGGCGGCAGCATGCGTCTTTTCTGCTCGGGGGTGGCGTAAGCCGCAAGCGGATTCATGCACCCTATGCTGGTCTGTACTGCCGCTATCGCGCCCATGCCGCCGCCCGATTCGCCGAGCGCCTGCATCATGATGGCAGCCTCGGTGATGCCCAGACCCGATCCGCCATATTCCTGCGGCATTGCAATGCCGAGCCAGCCGGCATCCGCCATGGCCTTGTAGAAATCCGCCGGCCAAACGTCAGTGCGGTCTTTTTCCAGCCAGTAGTCATCGCCAAATCCGGCGCACAGCTTGAGCACCGCGACCCCTATGGCTTCCTGCTCGGATGTAAATGTGAAATTCATGAATTACCCTTGATTTGGAGCACGGCGTAGTACGTCATGGCTGGCCGCATGGCACGCATATCCATCAGTACGACTTGGGCAAACCCAGCACTTTTTCCGCGACAAAGCACTTGATCATCTCCTGACTGACCACGGCAATGCGCGGAATCAGGCATTCGCGCAGATAACGCTCAACATGGTGATCCTTGGCGTAGCCGTGGCCGCCATGCGTCATGACTGCCGTGTCGCACGCCTTGAATGCGGCTTCGGTGGCCAGATACTTGGCGGCATTCGCCTCGGCGCCGCACGGCTTGCCCTGATCGTATAAAGACGCCGCATGGTAAATCATGAGGTTCGCCGCTTCGAGTTCCATCCATGATTCGGCGAGCGGGTGCTGTATGGCCTGGTTCTGGCCTATGGGGCGGCCGAACACGATGCGTTCTTTCGCATATTTCGTGGCGCGCGCCAGCGCGCACCGGCCCAGACCAAGCACTCCGGCGCCCACCAGTATGCGTTCAGTGTTCATGCCGTGGAGCACATACTGGAAGCCTTTGCCCTCTTCACCGATACGGTCCTCGACCGGCACCGGCAGGCCGTCGATGAACATCAGGTTCGAATCCACCGCCTTGCGCCCCATCTTGTCGATTTCGCGCAGCTCGACGTATTTGCGGTCTATGTCGGTATAGAACAGGCTCAGGCCGAAGGTAGGTTTCTTCACTTCCTCGAGCGGCGTGGTGCGCGCGAGTATCAACATTTTGTCCGCGACCTGGGCGCTGGAGATCCACACTTTGCGCCCTGTCATCACATAGTGATCGCCGTTGCGCACCGCCATGGTCTTGAGCCGCAGCGTGTTTAGGCCGGCATCGGGCTCGGTGATCGCAAAACAATTCTTCTCCTTGCCTTGCACCTGCGGCGGCAGCCAGCGCCGCTTCTGTTCATCGGTGCCGAAAACCACCACCGGATTGAGGCCGTAAATGTATTTCGCTTCTGCCGCCACCGCGGTCATGCCGCCGCCGCATTCTCCTATGGCCTGTATCATCACCGCAGCCTCGGTGATGCCCAATCCGTGGCCACCGTACTCCCTGGGCGTGGTAACGCCCAGCCAGCCGGCGGAGGCCATCGCCTGGTGAAAATCCTCCGGCCATCCGCCTTCGCGATCCTTCTTCAGCCAGTAGTCATCACCGAACGGCTCACACAATTTCATGACCGAGGTGCGTATGGCTTCCTGTTCGGGAGTCAGTGTAAAGTTCATGTTGGCCGCTCAAGACATAACAATTTCGAACATGCGTACCGGGCATTTGTCATTGCGCACCGTCCACACGCGCATCCGCCGTCACACCCGAGGACACGAGATCGGCGATCTCCTCTTTCGTATAGCCGATTTCCGTGAGTACTTCCGCGCTGTGCTGTCCCAGACGCGGCGCGAGACGCGTGACCTCGGGCACCGAGTCCGACCATTTGGTCGCCACCGCCATGGAACGTATCCTGCCCTCCGTGGGGTGATCGACCACGGAAAAGAATCCCGTCTGGTTCAGATGCGGGTCTTCCACCAGTGATTCCAGGCTGTGCATGGGCATCACAGGGATATCCGCCTTGTCGAGTATCTCCATCCACTCGGCAGTCGTCTTGCGCAGCATGGCCTCGACAACGATACGGTAAAGCTCCTGTATGTTTTTGGTCCGCGTGCTCATATTACTGAATCGCGGGTCGGCCTTAAGATCGGGGCGGTCGATAATGTCAAAGAATGATAGCCAGTGCCTGTCGACGTAGGGCAGCGCGCACACGTAACCGTCCTTGGTCTTGTACGGCCTGCGTTCGGGTGTCAGCAGGCGATGGTAACCGGCCGGACCCAGTGGCGGCTCGAACGTAAGCCCGTACATATGCGTGCTCAGCGTGGACTCGGCCATGACTTCAAACATCGGAATTTCCACCGACTGGCCGCGACCGGTGCGCTCGCGGTGAAACAAGGCGGCCATGACCGTATACGCCGCCGTCAACCCAACCGTGCGATCGGCTATCGCGGTCGGCAAATAGCGCGGTTCGCCACCCAGCTTCGCTTCCAGCGCGGGCAGCGCCGCCGCACCCTGTATCAGATCGTCATAAGCAGGCTTGCCGGCGTAAGGTCCGTTTTCGCCGTAGCCGTAAGCGCCACAGTAGATGATGCGCGGGTTGGCCTGCGCCACCACCTCGTAAGTCAAACCCAGCCGCGCCATCGACTTCGGACGTATGTTGTACATCAACACATCCGCGGTCTTCAGCAGCTTGAGCAGCGCGTCGCGACCGGCTTTCTGTTTCAGATCGAGCACCACGCTGCGCTTGCTGCGATTCAGATGCATGAACACCGGCCCCATGCCGGGACTGCGCGACGGGCCATTCCATCTGACCACATCGCCTTTGGGCGGCTCGACTTTGATGACGTCAGCGCCAAAGTCCCCCAGGATCTGGGTCGCTACCGGCCCCAGAATCACCGCCGTCATGTCGATGACGCGCACGCCGGCCAGCGGACCGCTCATGGTTGAGCCACGCCGCGCCCGGTGGCAATCGACAAAATGGCTTTTCTCACGAATAGCAACGAGAACCTAGGTCGGCGTATCCTGAATTTCTATGTTCGCGTTCTTCACCACCATCGCCCATTTCGCAATTTCGGATTTTACGTATGCAGAATATTCCGCCGGCGTATTGCCGATAGGCTCGGCGCCGTCGCTGCGGATCTTGGCGGCGACGTCCGGCATACGCACGATCTTGGCGATTTCCGCGCTCAGCTTGTTGACGATGGCGGGCGGCGTTCCAGCAGGCGCAAGCACGCCCATCGCCGGGCTGACTTCGTACCCGGCAAGGCCGCCTTCGGCCATGGTCGGATAGTCGGGCAATGCGGCCGCGCGTTTTGCGGTGGTCACCGCGAGCGCTTTCCAGTCGCCGTTCTTGATGTGCGATATGCAGGTAAACACCGCGTCATACATGAGCTGAACTTCACGCCCCTCGGACAACGCAATCCCGGCGGCGGCGTGCCCTTTGTACGGTACGTGTCGGATATCAACACCGGCCTTGATATTGAAGAGTTCCCCCGCGAGATGTGACGGACTGCCGTGGCCACCTGATGCGTACTTGAGTTCTCCCGGATGAGCTTTCGCGTACGCAATAAATTCAGCGAGATTTTTCGCTTTCACGGAAGGATGCACGACCAGAACATTGGGGCCGCCCGCCACCAGCGCCACCGCCGCAAAGTCGTTGACCGAATCAAACGGCATCTTGCGATAGATATTCGGATTAATGTAGTGCGCGCTGGCGGCAATGGCTATCGTATAACCGTCGGGTGCTGCCTTGGCAACGATGTCGGAACCCACAATACCGTTGATGCCATGCTTGATATCGATGTTGACTGGTTGTCCCCAGGCTGCAGACAGTTTTTCTCCCAATATCCGTCCGAGTATGTCTCCGGGACCACCTGCTGCAAACGGAACCACGAATCGTATGGGGCGATTGGGATAGTCTGCTGCGCCGCCTCCGTCATTCGGCACCATGGATGGAAAGAATGCGGATTTTGCGAATTGCCGGAAGTAGTTCATGTGCTCGCCTTTTTCTGAACAAAAGTTAAAAATGAAACCGGATTTTGAGCATCTGATGGTAGCCGGCAGTGGGATTGCGCTGCCCTCACCCCGACCATCCGCTTCTAACGAAGCGCTGCACCGTATCCCATGAGGAGAAGGTGAGGGTCGCACGAAATCGCGGTCGCGAATTCGCGAAAGATCAATAAGCGCAATTTTACCTCTAGAACGCCTGTTTTGACACTGCCCGCGCATCCGGCTCAAATGGGCAGCGTAACGGCCCGCTTGCGCCAATCTCAATCCGCAGGCCGGATTCCTGCGTCTCTTACGACTTTTGCCCAGCGCGCCATTTCCGCTTTCAGATAAGCGGAAAACTGTGCCGGACTGCTGCCCACCGGGACATAACCGACGCGTTGCATATCGGCTCGTGTTTCCGGCATGTGCAGCACATGCATCAGTTCGGAACTCAGCTTCGTGAGAACTTCCGCCGGAATGCCGGCCGGCGCCAGCGCGGCAAACCACGCGCCGTACTCGTAACCCGCAAGACCAGCTCCTGCGACCGCAGGTACATCCGGCAACTCATCCGCGCGCCGCACGGTGGTTACGCCCAATGCCTTGAGACGGCCCTGCCGTATGTGCGCCAGCACCGACGCCAGGCTCGCAAACAGCAGGTCGACGTTAGCGGTTATCAAATCGGCGATGCAGGGCATGATGCCTTCATACAGGACGCCCTCCATTTTGATGCCGGCCATGGTAAGAAACGATTCCGTCGCGAGGTGCGGCGATCCGCCGTTGCCGGCGTTGGCATATTTCAGTTTTCTCGCTCGGGCGAGTGCTATCAGTTCGACGATGGAGTTCACCGGCAATGACGCGGGCACAACCACCACCAAGGGTGAGGTTGCAACCTGGGTCAGCGGCGTGAAATCCCGGAGCGTGTCGTACGGCATGACTTCGTACATGGCCGGGAGCACAGAAAACTGGCTGGACACCATGAGCAGCGTGTGTCCGTCGGGTGCCGACTTGGCTGCCTTCGCCGACCCTATCATGGCGCTGGTGCCGGTGACATTCTCAACGTTCACCTCACACCCTAAACGTTTTGCCAGTTGCCCCGCGACGATGCGCGTCACCTGATCGACGCCGCCTCCGAACGGGGAACCGACGATGAATTTAACGGGGCTGGATGGATAATTTTGCATGATCACCTTGCGATTAATCGACGCGTATGTTCGCGTCCTTGATAACTTTCGCCCACTTGCGAATTTCCGCTTTCATGGCGGCAGCGTATTCCGCCGGAGAACCGCCGACGGCCTCTGACCCTTCGGCCAGCAATCGAGTACGGGAGTCGGTCTTTTGCAGATACTTCGCGGTCTCGCGATTGATCATGCGCACGTAAGCCTCGGGGGTGCCGGC
>CANJQI010000130.1 GCA_947476215.1 Betaproteobacteria bacterium | reverse complement strand
TTTGGCCCGGGTGGGCAACTTGTTGCCCACCCGGGCGGAGCAATGACATTTCACTTCGCCATTGTTGTGCGCCCCCCCGGTTGCCACTGGTTTCTTTACCGTTTTTATCCATCTTCTTGCGCGTGGGCACAAGATGCCCACCCTACAAAACGTTTGTTATTCACGGCATTACGCGACCGCAACAAATTGTTAACCTGCCGCAGCTTAGGCTAAACATTAGTTCGAATCGCAACCGCCGTATTCCAGTGCAGTTGCGGCACGCACCCGATTTGGGTAGAGTCAGTCGATCCGCAACATTCAGGACGCGTTCGCGTCCTGACAACGCGGTTCTCAGCATTTTTCTGCACAGATTATCAAGGAGATAGCAGTGGCAAAACCATACGGCATGTTGGTTGAGGGATATAACTACGCAGGCGTCGCCGAAGCGGATTTTCACGACTGGTATGACAACGAGCATCTACCGGCGGTGGCGGGTGTCAAAGGCGTGCTCAGCGCCAATCGCTGGATGAATGCCGAGGAGTTGTCATCCATGCCGGGACTGGGCGGCAATGCCAGTAACAAGGTTGCGGTCGCCATTTACGATCTGGAAAGCCCGGAGGTTGTGCAGTCTGCCGACTATCGCGCCATTGCCCACGGCAATAAATCGGCGCGCGGCCGCGACATGCACGCCAAATGCCAGACCGTCTGTTATTTCGAGTCCGAGCAGACGTTGCCGGGTAGCCAGGTGAGCCCGCCCGAATCGCGCGGCGTGATGCTGTTTGCGATGAACGTGCTGCCGGAAGTGGACGCCGAATTCAATTCGTGGTTTGACGATGAACACATACCCAACTTATCCAAGGTGCCCGGCGTGCTTGCCGCGCGGCGTTTCAGAATGCCGGTCGGCGGCTCGCATCGCTATCTGATTCTCTACCACTTGTCCAAGCCGGAGGTGCAGGCGACCGACGAGTGGAAAAAAGGCGGCGCATCGCCGTGGACGGACAAGATGAAGCCGCACTTTCTGCCCAAGGAACGCAATCCGCTGCGTCTGGTGCTGCGGCATTACGCGCGGAAAAGCTGATAGCATTCACGTTTCGCCTCTGATGGCGGCAGCGATGTCTTAAGTTATTCATCTTGGCGTGGAGCGGGCATCGCACGGTTTTTCGGCAACAGACTGCATTTTCCGACATTGAAAAACATTACCCGTACGCTCTCCAGTTATATCGTTGCGTCCAAGTACGATGCTTTGCCTGCTGACCTCAGGCATGAAGGCGTGCGTGCTTTCGTCAACTGGGTGGGTTGCGCGGCCGGAGGCGTGAATGAGGACAATGTCCGGCATGCGCTGGCGTTTTTGCTCGAGTTCAACGGTGCCCCTGAAGCGACCGTCGTGGGGCGGCGCGAGAAGCTGGATATACTGAACGCGACACTGATCAATTCGATGAGTTCGGGCGCGCTTACGTTCAACGACACGCACTATGCCACCGTCGCCCATCCGACCAGTCCGGTGGCCGCGGCAGTGATGGCGCTGGCGGAGCGTAAGGCGCTGAGCGGCACGGAGTTTGTACACGCACTCATACTGGGCAACGAGATACAGTGCCGCGTCGGTAACATGTTGTGCGTGCCGCCCGCCGAGTGCCAGGTCGGCTGGTCGATGGCGGGACTGGTGAGCGGCATCGGTGCGGCGGTTGCCGCCGCCAAGGTTTTAGGACTGGATGAAGCCGCCACTGCCGCGGCGATCGGGATGGCCGCCAATCAGGCGAGCGGGTTGAGGGAAGCGCATGGCACCATGGCGAGCCAGTTTACGCCGGGGCACTCGGCGCGTTGCGGGCTGGTGTCGGCGCTGATGGCGGCACGCGGATTTACCTGCTCCGAATCCATGCTCGAAGGTCCCAAGGGATTTGCACAGGCATTTGCCCAGCATCCGAATATGGACGTGGCGGTGGAAAAGCTCGGGGAAAAATTCGAGATGTCGACGCTCGCCTACAAACCCTATCCTTGCGGCTTTGTGATTCATCCCATCATCGATGCGTGCCTCGAAATCGCACAGAAGGAAACGCTCTATGCCACGCACATCGAGCGTATCGAAATTAGCGTCAATCCGCTCGCAGTACAGCTCACCGACCGCCCGGCGCCGCAGAATCGCAACCAGGCGCTGGTCAGTCTGCAACACTGGGCAGTTGCGTCGTTGTTATACAAGGCGGCTGGCATTGCGCAGGTGACCGAGGCTGTCGTTCATGATTCGATCGTGGCGGCGTTGCGCCACAAGGTGCTGGTCAACTGCTCCGACACTATCGGTCGCGAGGCGGCAAGCGTGCGTGTCATTTTAGACGGCGGCCGTAGCGTCGCGGCGCGTGTGCAACGCTGCCGCGGCAGCGCCGGCCGTCCGCTGACGGACACGGATCTCACCGAAAAGACGCGCGGACAGTTGCTGACGGTGTTCCCGGTGGCGGAAACGGAACGGATACTGGCGGATTGCTGGAACATCGAGGAATACTCGCGGGTTGATCCGCTGTGCAAGCAGTTGGCTGCGGTCGGATAGCAGCGTGCTCATAAGAATCGCGGAGTTTTTGTCGGATGAAACATAATACCGCGCTTATCGCCGGTGCATCCGGATTGATCGGGAACCGCATTGCGGAACAACTCATTGTCGCCGGCAACTGGGACGTGATCGCGCTCGCGCGCCGTCCTCCGGCGACGCCCAACATGCGCTGGATCGCCGTTGATCTCGCCGATCTTGAAGACTGCCGGTGCAAACTCGTGGATCTGCCGGCGGTGACGCACGTGTTTTATGCGGCGCGTTATGACCACCCGGAAGGCATACGCGAGTCGGTCGACATCAATGCCGCGATGCTGAGCAACCTGATAACCACACTCGAACCTCAGGCGGCGCTGCAACACGTGCACGCCCTGCAGGGCAGCAAGTATTACGGTCATCAGCTAGGGCCGGTGGAGTTCCCCATGCACGAGGAAAGTCCGCGTGCACCCGGTGTCAATTTTTATTTCGAGCAGGAAGATTTTCTGCGCGCGCGCAGCGTCGGCAAACAGTGGACCTACACCACCACGCGGCCGCATGCGTTCTGCGATCCCGCGGTTGACCATCCGCGCTCCATAGGGCTCGCAATCGCGGTGCTCGCCGCGATTCAGAATGAGCTCGGTGAACCGCTCTATTTTCCCGGCAGATCAAAAGGTTACGATGTACGCACGCAGTTCACGGATCTCGCGTTGCTGGCGCGCGCCATCATATGGATGGCGCAGGAACCGCGCTGTGCGAATCAGGCTTTCAATGTGGTCAACGGTGACAATCCGCGCTGGTGTGAGTTGTGGCCGCGGCTGGCATCGTGGTTCGGCGTGAAAGCGGGCGCTGCGCGCGGCATCAAGCTGGCGCAGACCATGGCGGACAAGAGCAGCGTATGGGATGCGATTGTCAAGAAGCATGGTCTGCGTCCGACGCGGCTCGATGAGCTGGTGTTGTGGGCATACGGCGACTATCAACTCAGCCCCGAATGGAACGTGCGGTCCTCGATGGACAGGGCGCGCGCGCTGGGATTTCAGGATGCCGTCGATTCGTATGAGATGCTGACGCGGCAGTTTGCGCAGTATCGTGCCGCAAGAATAATTCCATAACGGGGAGAGAACGTGTTTACGTTTTCGCAAACGATAGATACCGAAATCTTCGCGCGCCTGCCCGACAAGTTTCGTTCTTCGACCAAGCGCTCAGCGTGGGTCGCGGCGCGGCAGCATGGCAACATACATTCATTTCTGGAGGGGCCATCATTCGATCGCGCCGGCATTCTTTACTGCACCGACATACCCTATGGCAGGATTTTCAAGGTCACGCCGGATGGGGAGTTTCATCTGGTGACGGAATACGACGGCGAACCGAACGGCCTCAAGATACACAAGGACGGCCGCATCTTCATCGCCGATCACAAGCTGGGACTGGTATTGCTGGACCCGCAAAGCGGTGCCATCACCCCGCTGCTCGAGCGTGCGAATACGGAAGGATTCCGCGGGCTCAACGACATGATATTTGCGCGCAACGGCGACCTGTACTTTACGGACCAAGGGCAGACCGGACTGCAGGACCCGAGCGGGCGGGTTTACCGCATGCGTGCCGATGGAACCATCAATTGCCTGATACGCAATGTGCCCAGTCCCAACGGACTGGTGCTGAGTCACGATGAGAACACGCTGTTCATCAACGCGACGCGTGCCAATGCGGTATGGCGGCTGCCGCTGCTGCCTTCCGGCGAAACCACCAAGGTAGGCTTGTTTCTTCAGCTATCCGGCGGATTGGGCGGTCCGGACGGCCTCGCTATCGACGCCGAGCAAAATCTCGTCGTTGCGCATGCGGGATTTGGCAGCCTGTGGCAGTACAGCTATATCGGCGAACCGCTGTGCCGTATCAAGTCATGCGCCGGCCTCGGAACCACCAATCTTGCCTACGGCGGGCCGGACATGAAGACGTTATTCATTACCGAGTCCGCCACCGGCGTGATACTTAAGGCGCAAATGCCGGTTGCCGGCAGCGTGATGTACTCGCACATGTAATTCGCATTTGTAGGATGGGTAGAGGCACGAAACCCATCAGCTGCAGCGTGCTGCTCCGGGGACTGTTTGATGGGTGTCGCTACGCTTTACGGCTGCGCGCGAGGCGGGACATATTACCTCATTCGGCGGAAGGCGCTGCGCTTTGCCGCCCTACGCAAACGTCTACCGTTCGACGGTTGCGCTTTCCACTTTGTAATATTCGTCGAGGCCGATAAGGTCTTCGCATTCCTTGCGCCACACGATCATGTCGCCCTGCGACAGGCCGCTGCGGCCGGTGGTCTTCAAGTTGGTGATGATGCGTTTGATTTCCTGCGTCACCGGGCACAGCAGCTGCGTCGGGTAGGTCGCCAGCTTGTAACCCATGTCCGAAAATTCCTGGACTGAAAATATCGGACGCTTGAGCCGGTTGCCTTCGCTGTTGACGAACGCGACATGACCCTTGATCTCGCGCGGTGCGCGCTTGGCTTCTTCGAGATTGTTGGGGAAGCACATCACCATTTCGGCGCCGGCTTCGAGGTACAGATTGGCGCGTTCCACGCCTTCGGCGAATCCGTCGGTGGCCATGGCATCGGTGCGTGCGGTAATGATGAAATCGGGATCGATCTTGGCCGCTACCGCGGCCTTGATTTTGTCCACCATCTCCTCACGCGAGACCACGTGTTCTATACCTTTGTGATAATGCACGCGCTTGGGGAAGATCTGATCTTCGATATGTATGCCGGCGACACCGGTGCGCTCGAGTTCCTTGACGGTGCGCATCACATGCACGGGTTCGCCAAAGCCGGCGCCGGCATCGACGAACACCGGAAGTTTGACGGCGGCCGTGACGGCGCGGCAGATATCGGCGAGCTCGGTCAGTGTCATCAGCGGCTCACTGATGACCGTGCCCACGCCCATTTGATATCCGGCCAGACTGACGCACTCGATACCCATCGCTTCCGCCACGCGCGAAGTGAACGGATCCCATACCCCGAGCGCCATGATGAAGCGCGGACCGGTCATCAGTTGGCGAAATTTTTTTCGTGCGGGCAATTCCATCGATCTCTCCTTGGTTGCGTATTCGCGGCAAATTCTATCATCAGGCTGCCCGCGGACTTTGCGCTTATAAAATGCGGCGAAAGCGAATAGGGGCCGACGCAAACATGAAAAGTAAATTCAGATTATTGATGTGGATGGCGTCATGGTGTCCGATGGTCGTGGCGATTACCCGGCGCGCCCCATTCGGTTTATCGGACCGCAGAGCCCGGGCGGCGCCAACGACCTGACCGCGCGCCTGCTGGCGCCGCTGCTTGCCGAGCGTTTTGGACAGCCGGTGGTGGTTGACAACCGCGCCGGTGCCGGCAGTCTGGTCGCCACCGAGATGGGTGCCAGGGCCGCGCCCGACGGTTATACGATGCTGGTCACCCCATCTTCGATTACCATAATCCCGAGCATGTACAAATGCGTTCCGTTCGATCCGGTCAAGGATTTCGCGCCGGTGACGCTGCTGTCTTCCTACCCCAACTTGATTGTCGTGCATCCTTCGGTTTCCGCAAACTCGATCAATGAGACAGGTCTTCAAGTCACGAGTAGTTTGGTTCAAGCATGAAGTCGCACAGCGCGGGGCAGCATCGCCAAAGCTACGCTTTCCCCTGCGCACCTCCGCGTCCCCTGTGTTGAGCGTTTCGCCCTGACTTGCTCACGAATCGCGAGTGCTAGATCGCGATGACTGCTGGTTCTTTCTCGTAGGTGAGTTTGGGTTCCGTGACGGCCTGCACGTCCGCGGCGCTGTAGCCGGGGGCGACTTCGCGCAGTACCAGGCCGTTTGGACCCACGTCGATCACCGCGATGTCGGTGTAGATGCGCGTCACGCATTTCAGCGCGGTAATCGGATACGTCAGTTCGTTGACGATCTTGGGCTCGCCTTTGTTGGTGGTGTGCGTCATCGCCACGAATACCTGTTTGGCACCGCGCGCGATGTCCATCGCGCCGCCTATGCTGCCCAGTTCCGCGCCTTTGATTTTCCAGTTGGCGAGATCGCCGCGCGGATTGACCTGCATGCCGCCCAGTACCGCGACGTCCACATGCTTGCCGCGGGTCATGGAAAATGAATCGGCCTGATGGAAGAAACATCCGCCCGGGAGCATGGTGACGAACTCCTTGCCGGCGTTCACCAGATTGGGATCTTCCTTGCCTTTTTCGGGCGCGGGCCCAAAACCGAGCAGGCCGTTTTCGCTGTGAAAAAGGATTTCGCGCCCGGCAGGAATGTAGTTTGCGGCCAGCGTCGGCATGCCGATGCCGAGGTTCACGATGGCGCCGTCGGCGAAATCCTGCGCGATACGGCGCGCGATTTGTTCGCGCTTGAGCGGAGTGCGGGGAGTATTAGCCATTGAGATTCTCCGTCTTGACCACGCGCTGCACGAAGATACCGGGTGTGACCACATGTTCCGGATTCAGGCCGCCCAACTCCACCACGTCGTCGACTTCGGCGATCGCGATTTTCCCCGCCATCGCCATCATGGGATTGAAATTGCGCGACGCCTGGTTGTAGACCAGGTTACCCCAGCGGTCACCCAGCCTTGCGCGCACAAATGCGAAGTCGGCGCGCAGTCCGTATTCCAGGATGCACATGACACCGTTGATTTCCCTACGGTCCTTGCCTTCGGCGACTTCGGTGCCGACGCCGGTCGGCGTGTAGAAGCCTTCAATGCCCGAGCCGCCGGCGCGTATGCGTTCGGCGAGCGTGCCCTGCGGCACCAGTTCGAGCTTGATTTTGCCGGCCAGGAATTTATCGCGAAATATGTAGGCGGTCTTGGCTTCGGGAAACGTGCATATGAGTTTCGCGACTCGGTCGTGCTTGATCAGCGGAGCGATGCTAGTTTCGTCGCGCCCGGCATTGTTATGTATGAGCGTCAGGTCTTTAGTGCCCTGGCGTAACAGCGCGGTGATGAGGCCTTCGGGCACGCCCGCGCCGCCGAAGCCCCCGACCAGTATGGTTGCGCCATCGCGTACGTCGGCAACGGCGGTGGCCAGTGAATTTACAATTTTGTTGAGCATGCGGAACGCGTCCGTTAATGTTTCGGAATATTTTATCAGAGCGGAATCTGGTCTGATCCCGCGTAATATCCGCCGCTCATGAACAACAACGGCCGGCTGTCGAAGGCGGCGAAATCGATGACTTCACCGATCTGTATGGCGTGATCGCCCTGACGCACGTGATTGTCGGTGCGGCACACAAACTGCGCGACCGCGCCCTGCACCACCGGACAATCCGACAGAAAATGTTTCCAGTCGTGCGAGTTGACATGGATATCGGTAGGCGTTGCGTAACGCCGCGCCAGATCGATCTGGGATTCCGACAGTACGTTGACCGAGAATAGCGGGCACTTTACAAACGTTTCAAACCGCAACGAGCGTGCGCGCAGCGCCCACAGTATGAGCGGAGGCTCCAGTGACAACGAGGCAAACGAATTCACCGTCATGCAGTGGACCTGCCCGTCCGCCGATTGGGTAGCGACTACCGTTACGCCGGTGGGATAGCGCCCCAGCGCCGACCGCAGCGCCCTGCTCTTGTCCAGGGGTTGAGATGAGTTGTCATCGACACCGGATTCAGTGGATATGGAAGTTGGCATTGATTCATATACCTTTTGCTATAGCCCCGCGACGGGCGGTGCTCTCTTCTCTGTCGGTGCCTTACTATTTTCTCATTGACGCTCGTGGATTGTAAGGGATATCCGGACGAAATTTTCCGCGCCATCCGGCGCTGCGGCGGTGCTGATATATAATCCGCGCCAGCACAATTCCGGCATCACCATCAATCGGTAAAGATCAAAGGAGCTTACACCATGCGCCACGGAATTTTCATGATGCCCATGCACCCGGCGGACCGCCTGCCATCAGAGACTTTGCAGGAAGACCGGGAGTGCATCATTCTGGCGGACAAGCTTGGATTTTACGACGCCTTCGTTGGCGAGCATCTGACGGAAAAAACCGAGAACGTCACCAACAGTTTCATTTTCATGGCGAGCATCATCAGTGAAACCAAACACATCAAGCTGGGGAGCGGAACTTCCAATCTTTCGCAGTCGCACCCCGTTCTGATTGCGTCTCACGCCGCGATGTTTGACCATATGTCAAAAGGGCGCTTCATATTCGGTGTCAGTCCCGGCATATTGCGCTCGGATGCGGAAGCCCTCGGCAATCTGGCCGAGGACAGAAACAAGATGTTCGCGGAATCCATAGACGTGATATTGGAAATATGGAAGCGCGACCCGCCTTACGATATCGATCTTCCGGACAATCGCTACAAGGTCACCACCCGGACTGCGGGCAAGCCGCAGATTTTTCGCGGATATCTGTACAAGCCGTATCAGTTGCCGCGCCCGGAAATTGTCGGCACGGTCGTGGCGCCGTTCTCAAAGGGCGTCACGCTCATGGGACAACGCGACTTTCATCCGCTTTCCGCCAACTTCCTGCTGGCAAAATGGCTGCCCAGCCACTGGCAGAACTATGCGCTGGGCAAAGCCAATGTGGGTCAGGTCGCGGACACAGCCGACTGGCGCATCGCTCGTACCATATTCGTCGCCGACGACGACAAGGTGGCGAAGCGCTATGGCCGCGAGGATCCGAAGAGCCCATACCGCTTCTACTGGAACATGATGCGCACCAAGATGGAACTGTCCGGACGGATAGGCGTATTCAAGTCGCGCAAGGAACAGGACGACAGCGAGATCACCGACGATTACGTGCTCGACAACTGCCTGATGGTGGGCAGCGTCAACAAGATAGTCGACGACATACTCGCGATGCGCGAGGAAGTCGGCGATTTCGGTGAACTCGTGTATGCCGGTATGGATTGGGTCGACCCCGCGCTTTCTCAGCGCTCGATGGAATTGTTCGCGACCGAGGTCATGCCGAGGGTGAACAAGGCCATCGCTGCGTCGCCCAAGCCTGCCGTGACGGCGGCCGCTACATAAAAGTCCCGGACACGCCAGCGCACCAGAACTGCGGAAAAAGCGCAGAAACGTTATGCTTGTGATCAAGCCCTTGCGTAGCCTGAAGGTGCTGCCGCTGCTGCTGGCCTGCGGCCAGGCTCCTTCGGCCGAGGCGCAGAATTATCCTTTAAAACCAGTGCGCTACCTGATAGGTGCGTCGGCGGCCAGCGCCGGCGACACGCTGGCGCGGTTGATCACGGCGGGCCTGAGTCAGAGTTTCGGCCAGCAGGTGGTGGTCGAAAGCCGGCCCGGCGCGGGCGGCAACATCGTGGCGGAAATGGCAGCCAAGGCGCCGCCCGATGGCTATGTGATGTTTCAGATCACGATCGCGTATGCCGCTTATGCCAGTCTGTATCAAAAACTTTCATACGATCTGGTCAGGGACTTCGCACCGGTCACGCAACTGGCGACCGGCCCGTATGTCGTGGTCGCGCATCCCTCGTTGCCAGTGAAGTCGCTGTCGGAACTGATCAAACTCGCGAAGTCCAAACCCGGCGTGATCGATTATTCATCGGCAGGCGCGGGAACGCCGACTTTTCTGGCGGCAGAGTTATTCAAGGCGCAGGCGGGTGTCAACCTGATGCATGTGCCGTACAAGGGTGGCGGGCCGGCACTGACCGCTGCGGTTGCAGGCGAGGTCTCGCTCCATTTCGCGCCGATTGCGACCGCATTGCCGAATATTCGCGAGCGCAGAGTGCGTGCCTTGGGCGTGACCACGGTCAAGCGTATAGCCATGACGCCGGATTTACCCACGATAGCCGAATCGGGTTTGCCAGGATTCGAGTCTGGGAACTGGTACGGACTGGTAGTGCCCGCAAAAACGCCCAGAGAGACTATCGCGACCATACGCAATGCTGCTATCACCGTCATGAACAATTCGACATTGAACAGCCGCCTCAACGATCTCGGCTTTGTGGCACAGACCAGCCAGCCCGAGGAATTCGGCGCGTATATCAAGACCGAGATTGACCGGCTGGGCAAGGTTATCAGAGCCTACAATCTGACGGCTGACTGATCCTCGTCCTGACCTCGGCTATAGGGAGAATTCCAATGGTTTTATTGCGCTTTGGTCCAATATTGCTTGCAAGCGCGCTCGGCGGGATTGCCGTCGACGCATCCGCGCAGAACTATCCGTCGCGTGTCGTGCGCATGATGGTGGCTTTTTCAGCGGGCAGTGGCACCGATACGGTAGGGCGCATCATTGCCGGCGGACTCACGGAGGTGTTCGGCCAGCAGGTCATCGTCGACAACCGCGCCGGTGCGTCCGGCAATATCGGCGCGGAGCTCATCGCCAAAGCGGCGCCGGATGGCTATAACCTGTTTCTGGCGAATATCACCTATGCCGCGAACGCCAGTCTCTATCGCAATCTGTCCTACGACCTGCAGCGTGATTTCGCGCCCGTTACGCAGTTTGCCACCGGCCCTTACATCGTCGTGATCCACCCGTCGCTACCGTCGAAATCGATAGGCGACTTCGTGAAACTGACCAAAGCCAAACCCGGCGCGGTGATTTATTCGTCCGGCGGCAGCGGCACGGCAACGTTTCTCGCGGCTGAATTGTTCAAGGCGCAGGCGGGCGTCAACATGATGCACATACCCTACAAGGCCGGCGCCGAAGCGCTGTCGGCCGTGTTGTCCGGCGAAGTTGCGACGCACTTTGCGCCTATCGCCACGGCACTGCCACAGGTAAAGCACGGCAGGTTGCGCGCGCTCGCCGTGACCAGCGCCCAACGTCTGGCACTTGCACCCGAATACGCAACCATCGCAGAGTCGGGCTACCCCGGGTATGAATTCGGCAACTGGTACGGTTTGATGGTGCCCGCAAAAACACCGCGCGAAGCCATAGCAACCTTGCACAGCGCGACGCTCAAGACGTTGAACAATCCCACGGTCAGCCGGCGACTCACGGATCTGGGCTACATCGCGGTGGGCGATCAGCCCGAGGAGTTCGGCGCGTACATCAAGAGTCAAACCGAAAAGCTCGCAAAAATCATCAAGTCGCTTAACTTGACCGCCGACTGACACGGCTCATCATCACATCTCTGGAGCCGCGTCCAGAGATGTGAATAGAAATCGCTAAGTTATTCAGGAGGACAGGGCATGACCGCAGCAAACCACAAAGTATCGCAGCCTCGCGACTGCGAGTTGATCGTGCACAAGGATGTCAAGATTCCTCTGCGCGACGGCACGGTGCTGTATGGCGATGTATTCCGTCCTGACATCGAGGAAAAGGTGCCGGTGATCATGAATATCGGTCCCTACCAGAAAGATCGGGTATGGCTGCCGCCGCCGGATCTTGAGGAAAAGCCCAATCCGTATATGAATTGGGAGACGGGCAATCCCATGTGGTGGTGCCCGCGCGGATACGCGATGCTGCGCGTCGATACCCGCGGTTCCGGCAAATCGCCCGGTCACTCGGAGCCCAGTTCGTACCAGGAATCGCTGGATTGTTACGATTGCATCGAGTGGGCAGGACATAAGAAATGGTGCAATGGCAACGTCGGCACGCTGGGCGTGTCCTACCATGCAGCGTTTCAGTGGAAGGTCGCGGGGTTGCAGCCGCCGTCGCTGAAAGCGATCATTCCATGGGAAGGCCGTGCCGATCAATATCGCGACCAGGCCTATCACGGCGGCATATTTGCCATGGGGTTCATCGCGAGCTGGCACAACACCAACACCGCGCGCCACTTGCTGGGCGCGCCGCGCAGCTATAACCCAGATTCGTTCAACAACAACATGTTGTGGAACTGCATGCGCAATGACCTCGATTCGGAATTCTGGCGCATGTGCAGCGCGCATTGGGACAAGATCAAGGTGCCGTTCTACAGCGCCGGCAACTGGGGCGGGTTCGCGATGCACCTGCGCGGCAATACCGAGGCGTACATGCTGGCAGCGTCCAAGCACAAGAAGCTGCGCATCCACAGCGGCACGCACTTTCATCCGTTTCATTCGGAGGAAGGGCGTCTGGATCAATTGCGCTTCATGGATCACTGGCTGAAGGGCATAGACACCGGCATCATGGACGAGCCGCCGGTCAAGCTTGAAATCCGCACCGGTGGCCAGTTGACACCGTATCCTTTCCGTTTCGAGAACGAATGGCCGCTCGCGCGCACGCAGTGGACGAAAATGTACCTCAATATCGAATGCGAGCCGTCCAGCCAGCCCAACGGGGTGGAAGGCAAGCTGGCGGCTGCGTCACCGCAGGCGACCGGCAAACTCAGCTATCCGGCCAGCGCCCCCAGCAGGCCCGGCAAGAGTCCGCGCGGCGCCTCCTTCGAAACGCCGCCCATGCAGCAGGATACGGAAATCACCGGCCCGATAGTGCTGAGCCTGTGGGTTTCCAGCACTGCCGTGGACATGGACATCTTCGCCACCATCCGCAACATCGATCCCGACGGCAAGGACGTGTGCGAAATGGGTCAGCAGGCTGATCTCGTGGCATGCGTCACCAAAGGCTGGTTGCGTGCGTCGCACCGCAAACTCGATCCCGATAAGTCGCTGCCGTATCGTCCCTACCACGCGCACAACGAGCACCAATGGTTAACGCCCGGCGAGATCGTTGAATGCCAGGTCGAAATCTGGCCGACCTGCATGGTGTTCAGGAAAGGACACAAGCTGCGTCTGGATATTTCGCCGGCCGACGGTGTCGGCACGTTGTACTTCACGCATTACCACGCCGACTACAATCAGGGCGCGGTGAGCACCATCTATTCGGGCGGGGACCAACCTTCGTACCTGCTCCTGCCAATTATTCCACCTAAATATGATTAGCAGTCTGTTGAAATTCAACTCGTCACACCGGCGGAGGCCGGTGTCCAGAGAACGCGAGTCAATCGAATCAACACCTTACTGGATGCCGGCTTGCACCGGCATGACGGAATAACGGAATGACAACCACTGTGACAATTTTCAACAAACTGTTAGGGACGCCTATACGACTCCGTATATGGTGGACACCGAATACGCAGCGATTTGCGAAATCTTTGCAGCCTGTTTTTCCTGCGATCCTCCGCGTCCTCTGCGTTGAGCGTTTGATCTTTTAGATCGTAGGGCGGCATACGCATGTCGCCAGCGTCAGATGTCGGAAGGACGTTGGCGACCAACTGTGATTTCATTGAAGAATTCCGCGCCGCACGCATGCCAGACGTGCACGGCGTCCGGCACCCAACGAGGTGCAGGCCTGCTACACCTCAACTTTTTTTCGTCGGAGAACATTCCAACGTTCCGCTCCCAGTGCGTTGCTCGGTGTCATCGTCGCGGCGCTGTGTCGTGCAGGATCGTAACTTTCATGTCGCTGCGCGATCGTGGGGGCCGCGCCTGCGACGGATGGAGTCATGGCCTGATTTGGTTTGACGACTACGCACAAGCGTTGACTTTTTCGCATCACAACGCCCTGAGCGACTCGACGACCTTACGGTCGAACACCAGTCCTTCCTTGCGCCGGCGCTCGCGTTCACGGAATGCGCGCTCGGAAGGAATACGGATCTCGTCAACGCCGGGGCGTCGCGGCGTCGCCTTGACCTTCTGTACCAGTTCCGCCATCTGGCTCGTGAATTCGCCGCCGGGCAGCATCAATTTCGGATCGATGGCGATGAGCAGGAAACCGTAATCCTGCACCTGGCCGCGCGTCAGAGCTGCGCCTGCGAGCAAGCCCAGCGCCTGGCCCACGAACGCAAGGCCATATCCGCGATGGCCGCCGAATGGCACCCAACCGCCCTTCAGCACCTCGTTAGGATCACGGCTCGCATTGCCGTCTGCATCAAAGCCCAATCCTTCCGGTAGCTGGTGCCCCAGATGCGCGGCCAGCATGACTTCACCGACCATCATCGAAGCGGTGCCCATGTCGAACACCACCGGACCGTTGTCCGATGGGAAACCCACGCAGATCGGATTGGTCCCCAACGCCGGACGTTTGCCGCCGATCGGCAGCACGCGGGGGCTGGCGCTGGCGATGTGTATGCCGACCAAGCCCTCTCTAGCCATCATCTCCACGAAATAGGCGTTGCGGCCGCTGAAATAGCTGTTGTACACACCCACCGAGGCGATGCCGGATTTCTTGGCTTTGTCGATCGCCAACCGCGTGCCGTGGTAGACCGACACATATCCAACGTTGTTTCCACCGTCCAGCAGCGCGGACAGCGGGGTCTCGTGCACCACCTTGACCGGCGTGCGCGGATTGCGCGTCTTGACATCATTGGCAATAGCGAGGATGCGCGGCAGGCTGGCAAATCGATACCCGCAAAGTCCGTTCTCTATCATCTGGTCAACGATGATTTTCGCGTCTTCCGTGGAATACCCGGTGCGCATGACGGCGCGCATGCCGAGCTCCGTGGCCTCGGCCGGCGACATGCGCACGGTATCCGGTGTGTCGGCATCGAGCAGATCATTCGCGCCCGTATTCGGTGTTTCGGTTGGTGGCATTTCTATCTCCTGAAGATGGCCGATTTCTGCCCTATTGGATAATATCCGTATTTTTCAATTCAACAATCGGACATATCAGCCAACTCGAATCTCCTCTCTCCTTCGGGGAGAGCGTAGCGAGAGGTTGAGGTCGGGAGTGAGGGCGCGGGTGAATGCTCAACATTTTAACCGGACCGCAGAACCCGCACCGGTCCAAGGTCAGATTTCGCCGCAAATGGCAAGCCGCCTTGCCATGGTCGCCCGATCGCGCGCATCTTTTTGCATCTCAGCAGTTATAATACCGCCCTCGGGCCGTTAGCTCAGTTGGTTAGAGCAGAGGACTCATAATCCTTTGGTCGTAGGTTCAAGTCCTACACGGCCCACCAATAATCAATAATTTACGTGAAAAAGTGTGCTAAAAAAACCATAGCACACTCGCAGCACACTTCTTTTTTCGGCACTACAATGAAGCTGTGGTTATTTGCACATTTTTGTGCGGAGCACAGCCGATGTCCGAACTTATACACATATTGGATGGCCTAGTCGTACTTTACC
>CANJQI010000129.1 GCA_947476215.1 Betaproteobacteria bacterium | reverse complement strand
GAAAAGAGTGTCGGGCTAAAACTCGATGCCCAGGTTCAACGAATCGAACGCCTGCGCACCGCCGCCCCCGCGCGCTGTATAGAACTCCTCACTGCGAAGGATGCGGGTCAGCGATATCCGGAACGCGCGATATCTCACCGACGCTCCGATGGTGAAATCATGAACGACATTGCGTTTTCCGACACTGGGACTGTCGCGGAATATCGTGCCGTCGAGAAATATGTTACGTGCGATGAGGCGGCCGTCGAAACCGAAAAACCCATACGCCTCGAATCGTCGGCGGCTCTCCGGATCGGCGGTGTCGCGCGTGTTCTGCAGCATGGCGCCGCCCGGCTCTATGCTGTCGGGTCCGAAACCCGACATGTTGATCCCTATACGCGCGATGGCGCCCGCACGAGCCAGCGTGAAGACGTTGCCGACGGTGACACCGAAATGAGGGACCACGTCGAAATTAGGCGACCCGTACTTGCGTTTTTGCACATAGGAAATCAGCAACGCCGGCTCGCCAGGGATCTGATTATCCCAACCCTGAGGCTTGGATGCGCCGATCAGCCGGTGCCATCCGGTCTGGATTTGATCACCCAGCGCCGGCGGGCCTACCATGCCGATGTCTATTTCGACCGTGTCCAGTCTGGTACTGCGGTTGCTGACGCGCTGCGCGACGCCCCCCAGATACAACCATGCCGCCCACGGCCTGTCGTTCGGCTGCGGCGTGCCAACGGTGATGACTTTCGGTGTGTAGAGATTTTGTCCCAGAAACCAGCCGAAATGCAGACGCTCGCTGCCGCCGGAAAAAGGCGCGAGCGCCAGTTTGGCCGAGTTGCAGAATATCTCCGCAAGCGTGTCGCCCGGTATACCTATGCCGAACTTGATGCCGTTGGTGTAGTAGCGGTCGGAGTGCGCCAGCATGTCGTTTTCGATGAATAGCTGCAGTTCGCTGCCCTTGGTATCGAGTGACTTGATGTCAGCGCAGTTTTCGGTGGCCAAGGCGACTTGCGGCGTAACGATGGCAGCCAGCATCAGCCCGAAAATCGGTATAGCAATGCGCATCGTGTGATCCTCGCGTTATGCCCCGGTTCACCGGCGCGTCCAATTGCATACGATATGTCATGTTGCAAGTCAGTGCAATTCGCGACTGTAATCGCCGTGCGGACCAACTTGCTATAATTTGATGCAACCGCATCACGCGAAATCAAGTCCGACAGGCACTTGGCCACATCTCACCCTTCACCACTCACTAATCATGAATTCTGGAGTTCCAATGAAACTCACCAGTTCCAGTTTCCAGAACAACGGCGGTATTCCCGCCGAATTTGCATTCGGCGCACCCGATCCGAAAACCCACGTTAAGCTGTCGAAAAACCGCAATCCGGAATTATCCTGGAGCGACGCGCCGGCCGGAAGCAAATCCTTTGCGTTGATCTGTCACGATGTCGATGTGCCCAGCAAGGGGGATGATGTCAATCAGGAGGGGCGCGCCATACCGGCGACTTTGCCACGAATTGATTTTTATCATTGGGCGCTGGTCGATCTGCCCGCGAACGCGACTTCCATCAAGGCTGGTGAATTTTCGGATGGTGTTACACCACGCGGTAAGAATGGACCTGAAGGTCCGCGCGGCACGCGCCAGGGCATCAACGACTATACCGGCTGGTTTTCATCCGACAAGGACATGTCCGGCAACTATCACGGCTATGACGGACCGTGCCCGCCATGGAATGATTCAATACTGCATCACTATGTGTTTACGCTTTACGCGCTGGACGTTGATCAGTGTTCGGTCACCGGAACATTCACCGGGCCGGATGTCCTGACGGCGATACGCGGGCACGTGCTTGCGCAAGCCGCGTGGACTGGAATCTACAGCCTGAATCCTTCGGTAAAGGCGTAGCACGACAGATTCAACGCACTGATGGCGTTTGATATTTCAGCGCGCCCGTTTGTGCATGGGTAAAAAATGGACATGGGTGAACTCAGACTCAAAAGTGCGTGGACACTACACCAAAAAATTACTTCTGGGGCAATATGACATGTTCAAAAATTTCAATGCCGCTCACGCCGCCTATCGGCAGCAGCAATGCGCGCACCATCGGCTGGTACGCGAGACTCTGGAATGCGCCGCGCTTTTCATTGACCGCCTGATCAAGTAACGCCTCAAGTTGCGGGATCTCCGCGGCGGTTGTGGCGCCCTTGAGTCGTGCCAATTCGGACTTCATGCCCAATATGGCGTGCTCATGGAAGTTGACGGTTTCATATCTGAGCCAGACGATGCAACCGAAAGCGATGGTGAAAGGCAAGGCAAGTACGATCAGCAGGCTGTTAGGCGTATCCCAGTTGTCGAATACTGGGCTGCGCGCGACAAGCAGGAGGGCCGACACCAGTAGCGGATAGTAAATGATGCTCAGCAGTACCTCGCTCCTTTGCGCGATGAGTCGGATCGCCGCCAGATGGTCATGGAACGTTCTTGGGGCGCCGGCATGCAGCGCGTTTAACTTGTGGACGACATGAAAGACCAGGCTTGAAATGGAGACCACCACTGAACACACAAGTGTGATATTCAGAAAAACCAGAAAAAACAGCAGCGACGCGACATTCGCCATATTGTCCGCGCCGCGCGCGGGCGTTCCGGGGACCTCTTGAAAGATCGCCACGACTCCCAAGGCGATCACAAAATATACCACACCGATAATTATTGTCACGAATACCCGCCAGCCGCCATTGCCGGAGTACCGTTGCCATATGTGTTCAATTCTCGTAGGCGGCCCTATCACGGCGCATCCGAGCGTGGACTCGATAGCCGTGATGTTTCGGTCGCTCATGCGCCCGATGTGCCATATGCCCCAGACCGCGATCAGACACGCGTAAAAACGCAGCAGGTGGGTAGGCCAGACGCTCACCCCCTCCACCCACTCGAAGGGCTCAGTGCTCTGATGCCACGGCTGAAGAGCCGCAGCGAGCGGGAACACCAGGCCGGCGCCGAGCAGTACTGTCCCAATGATCAGGCAGCCGGATCGTATACTCGCGCGATCGCCTGGCGCCCCATGCGCGATTGTTTTGCGCGCAAAATATATGCCACAGAGCGTGGATATTGCGGGTAGTAACCCGGTAAGAAATGGCATGGACATTCTTGCCACAAGACTCTGAATTTCCGCTGCAAATGTGATTGTTGTCATCAACATGACTGCGATAAGCGTCAATGACAGCATTACAGGTTTGGTCATGAACGCGTTCCTGGCTGCGCCGGAAAGCAACGATCTGGAGACGGGTCCTTCCAGTCGGAGCATCTTGATTACGACGCATGCCGAAAGTATCAACAATAGTGGCGCCATGAGCCACCACTGGTCAGGCGGTGGCTTGAGCTTATATGTGGGATGAACGGCTGCGGGAACTTTCTCAAAACAACCGCCCACGTCCAACGTACCCCCTGAAGACGCGCGCAGCGGCACGGCACGCGTGCGGCCTATTTCAAACAGCAGTGGCGTGGTCAGCCACGCCATGGTGGCTTGCTTGTAATTGTCAAAGAGCTTGTCGGTGCATTCGGCGGCGATGATACGCGTGGCAAGAAAGTTGGCGGTCTGGTAACCATCGCGAAAGGGCATGACGCCGGCCTGAAGGTCGTTGCCCAGCGTCAATCCGTAATTGGTCGCCACCACAAGATTACGCGTCCACTGCATCTCAGCCGGTTGAAGCAGGCCCGCGTCGAGGTCGGTCGTCATGAAAGTGGCTTTGGGGAATTCGGACTTCAAGGCGCGCAGGAGCAACAGCTTGTCGTAAACATCGCTGCCCAGGATCCAGATGGAGACGACATCCTGACCATCTTTGCCGATCTGATCGCGGATTTCGACCTGCAGTCTGCGCAGGTAGTCGATCTGATGTTGACCGTGTGCGGTCTTTTCGGAATTGGTATCCGACTTATCGCCGTCATTCGGTCCGTTTTTGCGCGGTTGTTCCTGCGTTGCCTGAGAAAACGACGGTGCAAGGATGCGACCGTCGAGTCCGCGTAAATAAAGGATTACCTTGGGCTTTCGCTTGTCAACCTCCTCGGTCAATCCACCCGCGTATTCAGTGAATCCGCGCGCGTACTCCGTGTCGTTATCGCTGATCACCAGGACTATGGGTTTTCGGTCGCTGAGAAACGGTATCCGGACCATGGGATGCATCTCAATTTCCTTGTGCAATGTATCGAGTAGACGCGAATCGGGCCCTATCAGCCGAATGAATTCTATGACCCCTTGGACCGAAAAGTATTGTTCGTTCTGATATTCGTCGGCTCCGTTCGGGCGCGGCAGCGCCATGGTTGCCGTCGCGGAAATCATCCGCAGTGGTTTGCCGTCAGGGCGCCTGGTGTATTGTTTCCGTTCAATCGATCTCTTGATGGCTTCGAGGCCATCCGACGTCGCCGGCCCGAGTACTGTGAATCGGTAATTAGTCTCGTCGGCACACGGAGGAGACAGCAGTTCTTTGAGGTGTTGCAGGCGGCTCAGGGCGTGGGTGTAAAAATACTCCTCGTCCAGCCACAGCACCAACTGCCACGTCCGCGACGGGTTGTTTTTTTTGAGGGCCGCTTTCCCAGGCATATCGGCGGACGATACATCCTGCTTGCCATCCTTCCAAAACCACTCAAACGGCATCGTTTTCGGAAGCCGCTGCCTGGGGTCAGGGGCTGCGGGAATCGACGTGTATCCGATGGTATTGCCACGGTAGGGTTGCGCCCCGGCGCTTTGCAGTGCCGAAACAATCGCATATCGCGTACGGCGCCGCATTTCCGCATCCTCGTCAGATGTGCCGCCCAAAATTATTACTGCAATGACATCGACGTGCTGGTTGCTGCCGCAGATGGTCCTTTTAATCGACGGTTTGAGATGCTTATTGACATCGTAGGCGTTGTCAGGCGGCACCAGCGCTGGACGCTTCAGGTGTCTATTCTCTTGAGGCATGCCCAGTTGACGTTTTAGCGTTGCGTCCTTCAGGATTTCGTCGCGCTGCTGGTCGCGGTATCGCTTGACGGTAGCCAGCGGATCCTGCCAGAGCCGGGCAGGCACATTCTGATCGATGTGTGTAATCGACTGGCCGGGCTCTTGCGGGGCGGGACGGGAACTTTCCAGCGGTGCGCGCTGCGCGACCAGCACGCCCGCAATCGCGATGGCTGCGACCAGTATGCTGCTGACCGGTATGGACGACTTTTGTGTCGATTCATCCGCCACTTAATTCCCCTTGATATGGATACTGCAGACGCGAAACCCAGCCATAAAAACAGCCTTTGTGATTTGCGCTGAGAAAAAGTATTCTGTGCGCAGGCACTGTGCCGCTAAAACCTGTGCCTGATCTGTTCGCGCAGTCCATGCCACAGGCCGAGGCATTTCCTCTCCATTGCCTTGTCCACCATTCCTGCCCATCGTGATATGAGACCAGCCCCCATAGCGAACATGGCGGCTGCCAGGAGCATTGCGCCGTGTTCCGCCGACAGATGGTGCCTGAAGACGAATCGCGTGCCAGCCAGTAGCCACTGCGGCGGCCATGCCAGCAATGTGACCGTGGTCAACGTCAGCACCAGGAATGCAGCATGTGACAATTGCCCCGAGAGAATCGTGCGTGTCATGGTGTCCAGGATGGACCCGACGGATGGGGAGGGGCATCTATCCAGAACCAGAGCGCTGACTTCGGCGCACGCGGCATGAGGTGGCCATGACGTCTTGGCGCTGCCCAGTTGCGCTGGCACGACTGCGAAGTTGAACGGGAGGTTGCCAGGGGCATAGCCGTCCGTGCCATGGGCGATTCTTTCGAATACGCTGACATGTATTTTGGGCATCATGGCCTCGTGAGTTTCGCAGAGCGTCTGAATATTACGCGGCGACCATCGATAATAGACGGCAACACCAGCCCGTGAATCGTTGAGCCGATCGTGAACGTCCTGTTGTTGCTCGACGAAGGCGCGAGCCGTCGCAATAAAACGCAGGCCGTGCTTTTCCGCTTCCGACATCATCCAGTGCAGTGTCACCAGCGACATGCCCTGCTTGGGGTAGCCGCCCCCGATGTTGGAGTGCACGCCGCTAAACCACACCTGATCAATCTGGCCTTCGGCCGCGCCGGCCTCGTTCCAAAGCTCCGGATGGAAAGTCCGCCGTTCGTCGTCGATAGACAGAGCATGGCGGGCGCACAACACGTTGGGCCCGGGCTTGAGTTCGCCAAACTGGCGCGGACAGATCCAGTTCACGATGCGCTTGAGGCCGTTATCCGCTGGCAAGCCCACTGCTCCGACGGTATCCCAGACACCGATGAAGTCGATCTTGATGTCGTCGGCACGACAACCTAGCGATACGCGCACACGCGAGATATCCCGATTTACCACCGGTGAATTGGTGAGACGCTTGCGATCTTTGTCGCGCGTGATAAAGCGCGGGAAGGCAACGGGTTCAAAGGTTCGCCAGCAGGCTTCGACCATTTCGGCAAGTATGTCGCGGGCTCCTGTTTGTGTATTGAGCCTGGTGCGATCTATGATGCCGCAATACTGGATAAGCCCGGAGAGCGCCCTGATGGTGTACGCGCCGCGGCTGAAGCCGAACAGGAACAGCCTGTCACCGGGATCATAGACATGCACAAGTTCCGTGTACAGGTCCGTGACATTCCGCTTGAATCCCAGGCCGAACGCGGCGCCCAGGGCCTTTGCAAGCGCAAAATTCTCGGTGCCGACACCATCGTCGTAAAACGCAATTTGCGGCGTTAGGCCCGGCGCGGTCTTGTGCCCCTGAATATCAACCGCCTCATATAACTTGAAGACGTTCGTGCCGCGATTCTTTGTGTCGGAGTTGCCCGTGCCATCCGAGCACAGGACGATGTTTTTTCCTTGATTGGATCCGTTCATCGATTCCTCTTGTATGTCGCGTTTTTGCAACTCGTTCAAAACAGATCAGCGATCGGTCCTGAAGACTGTCGCTTCGCAGGGGCAAGCAACGTATTCCCGGCCCCCTCGCGGTACACGCGGTGTAAGCGCATACGCGTTGATATCTCCCGCAATCACCCGGACTGCGTGCCTTCCGAGGCGGACGCAATGCACGTTGATCGATCGAACGGATTTCCGACTCACTGCACCAAATGTCCGGTCTCTTCCGGGGATCTGTCGAAAAACTCGTCAGGAAACTTCTGTTGCAGCAATGCATCCAACGCCTGTATCTGAACCACCCGGGTTGATCCGGTGGCACCCAGAGTGGCGAGTACGCCATTCGTTTTGGGGCCTATGTCGCCGTCAATGTTGCCAATTTCTTTTCCGAGTCGTATCAGGCCGGACTGAATGTACGCGGCATCTTCCTTGCCCTTGAACCTATCGTGTTGCAGTCCTGCGGCCACTATGCTGCTCGCCGCCATGGCACTCGCCGGTTTGAAATTGGTGCCTTTGCCCGCCTTGTAATAGTCGTAGACGATCTGATGGCTGCCCCGGCATTCGAAGTGCCATGCCTCCGATGCCTTCGGGTCGGGTGTGGCGATGATGGGAACCACGCCCCATTTCCCGGCAATTTTCCAGAAATCCGCGAGCGGCATCCTGAGTCCCTTGAGATCAACGTCAAAGGCGCGCCCGGCTTCGTGCATGCTGCCCCCCGGCGGCGGACTAAAGGCCTTCTTCTTGCCGTTGCTGAAATCCAGGTGCGCCTGCAGTTGCATGTCGTAGCTGCGAAACAGATCGGAAAGCGCGAACTTCCCCCCCACCACCTCCACGTCGGCGCGGATGCCATACATGGCATTCTTCATGTCGGGCGTGCAGCGCGACATGCGTTCGGGCATCAATACGCGCTGACCGTTGATTTGATATACCGACATTACGACGGGACGAACGAGAGACGTGGCCATGATGTATCCTTCCTAAAATTTTAGAAATGGAACGGTGTATGCTTGGTCGTTGCGCCGA
The DNA here is from genome assembly GCA_947476215.1 of Betaproteobacteria bacterium. Lineage (GTDB taxonomy): Bacteria > Pseudomonadota > Gammaproteobacteria > Burkholderiales > SG8-41 > PALSA-1004. The sequence goes on along the minus strand of CANJQI010000129.1, from coordinate 7,589 downwards.
ATCAGTCTCGCGTCTGTTCTAATCGTCTACTGGTACTGGTAATGATCCATTAGTCGCGGATTCCAAGGGGCAGGGTTTCTGTCGCGGCGTCCATCATGTGCTGCCACTGGCTACGTCTTCGCTGCCTTTCGCATCCAGTTCGTCAAGCTTGTCTATCAGGCGTTTTCCTATCAAGTAACCCAGTTTCCGGTAGCTTTCGAACTGAGCCTCGTCGAACCACTGGTCCGCAGTGGTTTGTTGCGGGAATTCCTTGTTTGCCAGTGCATAATTACGCACATCAGGCGCGTCACGAAACGCTTCCACGGTTAGCGCGGGCTTTACGAGTATCAGCTTGCCGGTGCGCTGGGGCGTGCCGACGCCGTCACCTGAACTTGGCGGCCCGGCATACTCGATGGTGCCCGTGACGACAGAGTCTTCGCTGAATGGATGCCCGCTGGACGATGTGGTTTTCTCGATCGGCCTCACGTCGATGACTATGCGCGCGCCGAAATCCGTGTAGCACTTGCGTATGGTGTCGGCCAGGTCGTCGAATGCCATGCCTACATCCTGTCCGCAGTCGCACACCACGATAAGCTGCACGCGCCTACGTACCAATTCGTAGATACCCAGATTGTCGAAGTGACCGCCATCGGACAGATAAATATAGGGCGAACTGGCGTTGGTGTGCCCGAAAAGCTCAGCGAGCAGCCATCTTGCTCCAAACAAAGGGCTTTGCCGCCCCGGCACTGGAACGTATGCCGGATTAGGGTACCAGCGTCCGAGCCTTACATTGAAAAGTGTCAGCATGAACGCGACCGCGGGACTGGTGTGGAAGCCCCAGTTGGGGCTGGCCGCGGCGCCTGACACCGCGACGACGCTGCCCAGCATGGGCCCTGTGTCCTGCGCCGGCCCCAGCGCCCGGTCGCCTCCCCTCATATAGCGATCCGTTCTTACGAACCCGCCATAGCCGCTTGCCGTTGCCGCCACCGCGGGCAACTCAAACCCGCAATAAAGAGGCGAGAAAAAGAACGATGCCGCCTTGCGCTGCTGCCACGCGAGATTGCTGCCGCTGCTCATGTTCAGCGCCGTGTTCAGGATGTGGTAGGGGCGCTGTACTATGGCCCTGTGATCAGGCGCGGGCGACGATCCCTTATCCGATGCGCTTCGCAGATGGTGCAATGGCAGATCGTCTTGGGGATCAAAGCCGGTGAAGGGATGGGGCTTGCGCGCATTTTCCCCCGCAAGTGCAGCGCGCGCGGCCCCCAGATAACAGCGCGTAAGCCGATTGCGATAGAAATTATGGAATGAGAAGAGATTAATATCCAGTCTCCACATGAGAATCATGAAAATGAACAGCAGCCCTATGAACGCGCCCGCGACGTGACCTGCGGGCACGCCCGACATCTGGGCCGCCGTGATGGTCGCGATGCGCTTCAGGCTCGGCGTCGTGCTCGCATCAAGATCGGTTTCGCACTGCAACTTCGCTCCACGTGAGTCGTTCTGGCCATCGCCCAATCTGGCTTCAGCCCCGCACTGAACGTTCGCGGCGGCCATGTGAATCTCGGGGATAGGCACTGGTGGCGTAAGCACACGGTGTATGCCGTGCGAGAGCAGCATGGCCAGGCCGAGAATGAACACATAGGGGCCAAATCTCAGCAGTAGTTCGGTCCTGGATGATGACTTGCCGTCGGTGGTACTCGATGCTCCTTTGAGTACAGCCCATGCGGTACTCACGAGCCACGCGGGCGCCCCCGCATAGAGGAGCCACCCGCGTCCATATTCGACCAGCACAGGAGAATACACGCCGAGCACAAACAGGCCGCCGCCGCCGATGGTGACTGCGATAATCCACGCGCCGTATCGAGCCCACCATTCGTGGATCTGGGAGTCAAAAATCCTGCCGATCAGGCCAAGATGAAACACAATCATCAACGACTGTATCCACAGTATCAGGAACGGTCCGGCCGTAACCGCGAACCATGTCGAAAGCGGGCCGCCGCCGATGAACTCCATGAGGCGGCCAAATGCATACAGCCCCGTACCACCGACCGCGCCCGCGCCGAACGCCGCACTAACTACTACAATGGCTTTGGGAAGGGCATGGTGCAGGGATCTCGCCGCAGCCATCGCGGTCAGAGTCCCATAAAATAAGGCCATTCCCAGCGCGAAGCTGCCGACTCCCCACTGGGCGAATTCGCTGCTTCCATCAGCGATCTCAATGGACACTAGGAACGCTCCCGCGCAGGCAGGCGCGATGACGTACCGAATGACATAGGCCGTGCCCGCTTTCGACTTATGTGTGGATTTCTCCTGAGAGATATCGAGCGGTGCATTCAGGTTTTGCACGATACCTTCAAAGCTGTATGCAAAGCAGAGCACCCCGAGCCATACCATCCAGCCTGACAGCAGAAAATACGGCTGCTGCAGGAACGCGGCGGCGGAATGGAGCAGTCGTGGCACCAGCAGTATTGCCAGCAGCAGCGCGATCACCATGGTCTGGACGAGGATGAGGTTGCGCAGATATGCCGCGGCTCCGGACAGGGTATCCGTGCTCAGCAGACCGCGCCTCGGAGTGAGGTAGTTGCTGTAATCACGCAGGAATCCGATTGTCCTGTCCTCTTGTGGTTTCGGTGGTTGCGCCTTCGTTTCCGTGGACGCCGGTGTATCGGTCGTGGCAATGACACTCGGAGTGAGTGCCGCCTCGATCTCGTCGAGTCGTGCCGAGTCGCCGTCAATGCGGTGTGCGATTTGCGCGGAAAGCCAACTGCCGATATAACCCCCTCCCGAGACGGTAGAGAGATAGTCGAACATGCGCAGCCGCCGCGCCTCGCAGAGCGCTTGTATGATCCCCAGGTTGAAGGTGGCGCTGCGAATTCCGCCGCCGGACAAGGCGATGCCATTGAGGGGTATTTCCTGTGTTTGTCCGGGGGCGCCTCGGCTTCCCGCAGGCGACTCCGATATGGGAAGTTTCGCGCGTGCTCTCTTAATGTGATCAAGTTCCGCTTCAAGAACATCCTCGAATTTTCGCGTTCCGAGGTCCGCCACTGGTGCGGATTCCTCACCCGACAGCCAGAAGCAATTGATTCCGAAGGCGATGTAAGCGATGACAGCTCCGGTGAGCATTGCCGCAAGCGCAGGCTGACGGAGGTAAAACACTGCGAGGCCAATGTGGGCCGCGACGTTGATCGTGGCGATGAAGAACGTCCAGCGGACGTGAAACCGGCAGGTCTCGTCCAGGCCCCAGTAGCCGCGACGGATTTGTGCTGCCCAGCGTCGAGCGCGACCGAGCCTTCTCTGTTCCTCTGGCGCCGTCCCTTGGATGTCACGCCCAAACGCCCGAACGTCATGCAGCACGAATGCGAACAGGCCGAGCGCGATGGACAGCAGCAGCAGGGGGACAGCAAATGAATACTCACATAGACTGACATGGGCGCGTTCACTTCCGCAAAGGAGAAGCCGCCGGTACAGCCACCACAAGCCCGCCACCGTAAACACCGGGAGGAAGACCCACGCCGCAATGCCGAGGCGCCTGATGCGACGCCGGCGGGACGCTGAATCTCCCGACTGCGTCGTCTGCAGAGATTCGCTCATTGACCGTCCTCCAGCTTGTTACTCAACTGTCCCGCCGTCGCCCGTATCGCGCACGAACGATCTGGTGAGACGTCACCTGGAAAGTTCTTCACCGCCAACCGCAGATACCGGTCCCACGCTGCGCTGCAATTAGGCCGAATGCTCTGCGGCAGCGGCAGGCCTTTGCCGTTTTGCGCGCCGACCGGTCCCTTGTCAATCTGGTCCTGGCACCGCGCGGTCAGTTGAAAGCCGTCATTGCCCTCGAGCCACCTGGAGATCTCTGGATCGTAGGGTTTCCAGTCCGCGCGCAGCCGGTCTTCCAATCGCATACGCAAGGTTTTTTCGCCGTAATCATCCGCCCGTTCAGTGACCGACAGTTGTCCCGCCAGCGCCGCAATCTGCGATGGGCCGCCGCCCGGCGGTTTTCCGTCGAGAACCTGCCGCGCAAACTGGACCCAATCGGTCCATTGATTTCCGACATGAGGCGCCCGCGCCAACATGTAGTCGGGTTTGCGCCCGTCCGGCCCATGCCCAGCGCCGGTCGGGTACATCTCGTCTGGCTTGTCCAGGCGCGAGTGAGCATAGGTATCGCCCAGAAGATGGGCGGCGAACCCGCGGGCGCACCACAGGTTCATCCGCTCGGTCACACTGGCGGTACCAGCCAGTGCGATGTCGATGTCGCGGACTATACCCGCCGCGGCGAGTCGTACTTTTTCCGTAGGCGCGCCTGTCAGCCCGTGCAGGTAGAACTGCGTGACAACCATGTGCCGCGATACGCTGGACCCGCACCGCCCAAGCAATCCCCATTGCCAGTCGCTTCCGCTCTTCAGCACCCGCAGGCGCTGGGTGATGGCGTCCAGTTCCATCGCGAGATCCGGAAGCTGTGCACAGAACGCCTGGACCAGTGCGTCCGGTTGTGCCGGAGTTGCGTTCTTTCGGCTTTCATACAGGACAGCGGAAACCGTGTAGAAATGTCCACCTTCATTGTATGCAGATGACGTAGTACTCAGAATCAGCACTATCGCCGCTATGTGAATAAAGATCGGCCGCGACCGGCGGGGATTCGCACTTGCACGATGCATCACGAGGCCTCCCATCATCCTATTCCGGTGCGGATGCGCCATGGATAATGAAAATTACAATTCCCACGACTGTGAGCCCCTGGCGATGTGTCGTCGTGCAGGTTTTGCTAGCCGGCGTTAAGGAACGCTACCTTAGGCCAAGCCGACGCTCAAGCGCGATCCAGTGAATGCAGCGCGAGTTATTTTTGCACCTTGATCAGGTTCAGAAGTTCGGCGTCAATAGCTATAATACGTGCGGAAAGGCCAGCTGTATTGGCGCCTGTCGACTTGGTGGTCGAAATTTGGGACTCCAGCATTTGTCTATCCAGCTCAAGTCTGGATTTCCTGGAATCGAGAGTCGGCTGTATACCTTCATTTAGCGCTTTCTCGAGTCCGAACATGAATGAGCAGGTGTAGTGATAAGTAATGACGTCACGGGTTGCGGCAAGCATGGAGTAATCGGCAATTTCCTTGTTCAGATTGGCGGGAATCAAGGCGGCCGCTTTGTCATCTCTGGCTTGCCGTATTTTTGTCGTGACGGCGGTGACGAGCAGATTCTTGTAGACAGTTTCGTTTACAAGAGAGCGTTCCGCGTTTGAAAAAGCGGCGACAGCAGATAAGGTGGATTTTGCGGCGAGGCCATTGGTGAAGGTGGCCCACCCTGCGGCGAGGTTGGTAATGCTGCCGGTGATTATGTTGAAAGCCGCATCATTGCCGAAAATGGTTTTCAGGTGCGCCTGACACATGTCATCGGATGCGTTAAGCAGGGTTGCGACTGCGGCATTTCGCTGCTGTTTGCATTTGTCGGCCTCAGTAGGGCCGACCGGAATATTAAAGCACGCCGCACTAACGACGTGGTTCAGATTCTTGTCGTTGTCGTCAGTCTTGGTTATTGCGGACTGAAGCTTCTGGGCGGTGCTGATTTGATCAATCTCTATCGGACTAACTCCATAGTCCTTATAAAGGCCTGCGCATCCGGTGATGGTCAGGATCGAGACTAACAGCAACAGAAATTTCCATGCGCGCATTTGTGTTCTCCTAAAGAGTATGGGAAACAGCCAGCTCGATGAAGTTGAGTCCGCAATAAGGCACGGATGTAAATAGCATACGCCAACACCTGATGCCATTTCAATACGATAAGAAATATCCACAGTTCAGTTTTGGGCAGAAGGTGGTGTTGCTGTGCCGGGAAGGTCGAGATAATTATTTTTATCAAATACTTGGCCAAGCTAATTAAACGTGATTCTCAATTGATGTGCTGATGGGGTGTGGTGTATTAACGACGCAACACACGGCGAGCAGTTCCAGAAACCATGGCATCTGCCTTATGAAACCGTTTCATGCAGTGCGTCTATGACCTGCCGGCCCGCGCATCCATCACATAGCTCAGTGCCTGCTTGCGCCTGGCGCATCGGGAATGCGGCGCAGAGAATACTTCCATGATACATCAGCGAAACGGCGGTTAAACGGGGCATGGGAGACAATTCCTACCTGACGGGAATCTGCGGCATGCCGTTTGCCGCCATGCGTAACACCGCTGCGCTGATCGGCGGCGGTGTGTTCGATAAGTTTCAGGATCTGCGCTACGGCATACTGGGGGCTGGCTCGGGCTGGTTTCCATGCATTCATGGAGCGCGCCGATCACGCCGCGATGGCGCGCCACATGACGGTGCCACTCCTGCGCTAAAAATCGAGCGAGTTTCTCAAAGGGCCGCGATTCTTTCTCGGCTTTGGGTTTGAGGAAGACGGGCGCACGCTGAACTACGTGACCGAAGCGCTCGGCGAAGGCCATCTGGTCTACGGCAGCGATTATTGCCACGAGGAATGTCATTTTCCCGAATCGCTGAAGCACTTCACATCCATACAAGGTGTCGCGGAGTCGCGCATGCGTGAGGTCCTGGGCGATGCGGCGAAGCGCTTGTACCGGCGGATATAGCCATGATTAATCACAAACTCCCTTCCGTGAGCGAAGGGCGGGGCAGAGAGAGCGTTATGGAGATTCGACGATTTGCCGTATGCGCGCTTGGTGCTGTTTGCGCGGCAGTCAGCGCAGGTGCTGCATGCAGTCAGTCGTTTCCAGCCAACCCGATACGCATCGTCACTTCGGAAACCGGCGGCGGCACTGATTTCACGGCGCGCGCGATCTCGCCGGAAATTTCGAATGCGCTGGGCCAGCAGGTGATCGTGGACAATCGCGGCGGCGCGGGCGGACTCATTGCGATCGATACCGTTGCCACGGCGCAGCCGGATGGTTATACATTAGTGTTGTACAACAACGGCATGTGGACCCTGCCGCTGATACAGAAACTGCCCTACGATCCGGTCACGGATTTTGCACCGATCACGCTGGCGACGACCACGCCGAATATTCTCGTTGTGCATCCAACGGTGCCGATAAGTTCCGTCAAGGACTTGATTGCCCTCGCCAAGTCCAAACCCTGGGAAATTATTTACGCAACGGGCGGCACGGGTTCTTCGAATCACCTGGCCGCCGAACTGTTCAATTCCATGGCCGTCGTGAAGACGGTGCGCATTCCGAAAAAAGGCAGCGGGCCGGCTCTTATCGGACTGATGAGCGGCCAGACACAACTGATGTTTACCAACGCTGCCGCCGTGACGCCTCATCTGAAATCCGGACGATTGAAAGCCCTGGCGTAACCAGTCTTCAGCCTTCCATCTTATTTCCCGGTTTGCCAACCGTGGCAGCATCCCTGCCGGGCTACGAATCCGTTTCACCGTTCGGCATATTCGCTCCTGCCAAAACTCCTGTCGCTGTCGTGAGGCGCCTTAATCAGGAGATCGTAAAAGTTCTGGCGCGGGCGGACGTCAGGGAACGATTTCTCAATACCGGTGTGGAAGTGGTAGGCAGCACACCGGAAGAATTCGCTTCGGCGATGAAGGCCGACATTACGCGGCTCAGCAAGGTCGTCAAGGAGTCTGGTATCAGGGCCGACTGACAGCATCACGTCCAGGTCATAG
>CANJQI010000128.1 GCA_947476215.1 Betaproteobacteria bacterium | reverse complement strand
GGCAAACCTCGTGTTCCCAGGGTTCCCGAACATCAATGATCAGCGGTGCATCGCGTGCCGCATCGTCTTGCCATTCCTTGAGTTCGAGCGCGGACAAAGTCCGGGTCAAAATACAAACCTTTCCGGTTGCGGTGCGTTGCGCAGCGGCGTTATGCAGGTTTCGAACAGTTCGATTGAATGACAGGCGCCGCTCGTTGCGCAGGTGGTGAGCCGTACTTCCATCACCGGCGTATCGCCGACCACGGCGAGCAGGCGCCCGCCCGGATTCAGGTTGCGCGCGAACGCTTCCGCCAGAACAGGCACCGAACCGGTAAGCACTATCGCATCATAGGGCGCGTGCTTGCTCCAGCCGCACGCCGCATCCCCGATTTCAAGGGTGACGTTGGTGATGCCGTGCGCGGCCAGCCGGCTTGCGGCCAACGTACTGAATGCTGGAACAATTTCCACGCTGACAACGTGAGCGCCGCGCTTGGCGAGCAGCGCGGTCATGTAACCACTACCGGTACCAACTTCCAGAATCCGATCGGAAGGTTTCAATGCGAGTTCCTGCAGCATGCGCGCTTCGAGCTTGGGTGACAGCATTCTTTGATCCGCCGAGGCGTCATCCGTCAGGGGAATCTCCATATCGACAAAGGCCAGACTGCGATATTTTTCGGGCACGAAATCCTCACGCCTGACGACGAATAGCAGGTCCAGCACGCCTTGGTCCAGTACTTCCCAAGGCCGAATCTGTTGTTCGACCATGTTGAAGCGCGCACGTTCTATGTCCATAGGGGAGTTCATGGTGGGAGAAAAAAGCTCTAACAGGGGTTGAATTTGGAGCTTGCAATTGTCTCACAATTCCAGTAGCGTCATAAGCGCCTGAATACGTTAGGGGTCCTGGCGGGTGGTTCCGCCGGGTGAGAGAAACCCTTGGAACCTGATGCGGATAATGCCGACGCAGGGAAGCGTAGTGCATCCGACTACGCTCCCTGGCGCACCATAAGGAGCAAATATGAACGCAAATCCAAAGTTCTTGAGCACAACAGCGCACGTTGATGAAGCGGCGGTCCAGTCATTACCCAATTCGCGCAAGGTATACGTCCAGGGCTCGCGGCCGGATATTCAGGTGCCGATGCGCGAGATTACGCAGTCGGACACCCCGGCAGCCATGGGCGCGGAAAAGAATCCGCCGATTTTTGTTTACGACACCTCGGGGCCTTATACCGATCCGGCGGTGAAAATTGATATTCGCTCCGGTCTTGCGCCGTTGCGCGAGCCATGGATAACCGAGCGCAATGATACCGAGCTTCTTCCGGATCTGACCTCGGAATATGGACGTCGCCGCGCCGTGGATCCCAAGCTTGCCGAATTGCGCTTCAACCTGAAGCGCCATCCCCGCTGCGCCAAAACGGGCATGAACGTGTCGCAAATGCATTACGCGCGCAAAGGCATTATTACGCCGGAGATGGAATACATTGCCATCCGCGAGAATCAGCGCCGCGACGGCCTTTCCGAACTGATTACGCGTCAACATCCCGGACAAAGTTTCGGCGCCGCGATTCCCAAGGTCATGACGCCCGAATTCGTGCGCGATGAAGTCGCGCGCGGCCGCGCCATCATCCCCGCCAATATCAATCACCCGGAAAGCGAGCCGATGATCATCGGGCGCAATTTCCTCGTAAAAATCAACGCCAACATCGGCAACTCCGCGCTGTCGAGCTCGATTGCCGAGGAAGTCGAAAAGATGACGTGGTCGACGCGCTGGGGCGGCGATACGGTGATGGACCTGTCGACCGGCAAGAACATACACGAGACGCGCGAATGGATCATCCGCAATTCTCCGGTACCGATAGGCACCGTTCCCATCTATCAGGCCCTCGAAAAAGTCGACGGCAAGGCCGAGGAACTGACGTGGGAAATGTTCCGCGACACGCTGATCGAGCAGGCCGAACAGGGCGTCGACTACTTCACCATCCATGCCGGGGTGCGCCTCGCCTATATCCCGATGACCGCAAAGCGCATGACCGGCATTGTTTCGCGCGGCGGTTCCATCATGGCCAAATGGTGTCTCGCGCACCATACGGAGTCGTTTCTCTATACGCGCTTCGAGGAAATCTGCGAAATCATGAAAGCGTATGACGTGTCGTTCTCACTGGGCGATGGCTTGCGTCCGGGATCGGGCTACGACGCCAATGATGAAGCGCAACTGGCTGAGTTGAAGACGCTGGGTGAGCTTACCGAAGTGGCATGGAAGCACGACGTGCAGACCATGATAGAGGGCCCGGGCCACGTGCCCATGCATCTGATCAAGGAAAACATGGATCTGCAGTTGAAATACTGCAAGGAAGCGCCGTTTTATACCCTGGGCCCGTTGACGACGGATATCGCGCCCGGCTATGACCACATCACGAGCGCGATCGGTGCTGCCATGATAGGTTGGTACGGCACCGCGATGCTGTGCTATGTCACGCCCAAGGAGCACCTGGGGCTGCCCGACAAGAACGACGTCAAGGACGGCATCATGGCGTACAAGATCGCGGCGCATGCCGCCGATCTGGCCAAAGGTCATCCCGGTGCGCAGATACGCGATAACGCGTTATCGAAGGCGCGGTTCGAGTTTCGCTGGGATGACCAGTTCAATCTCGGTCTCGACCCCGACAAGGCGCGCGAATTTCACGATGAAACGCTGCCGCAGGATGGCGCCAAACTCGCGCACTTCTGCTCGATGTGCGGCCCGCATTTCTGTTCGATGAAAATCACGCAGGACGTACGTGATTACGCGGCGAAGCAGGGCGTGGACGAGCAGACCGCTCTCGCCAAGGGCATGGAGGAAAAGGCCATTGAGTTCGTCAAGAAAGGCGCGCAGATCTATTCCAAAGCCTGAGTGAAATCCAGCCAATAAAAACGGCCGCAATCGCGGCCGTTTTTATTGGCTGGCGGCGATCGTTATTTTTCATAGAGCCTGCGACCAATCGCGGGTACAATCGTGCGCAGTGGATACACTATTGCTACTCAAGGCGTTGATACTCGGTGTTGTCGAGGGATTGACTGAGTTTCTGCCGATATCAAGCACCGGGCATCTGATAATTGCCAGTGATCTGCTCGGATTCAATGATGACAAGGGCAAGGTATTCGAAATCGTCATCCAGACCGGCGCCATGCTGGCCATTATCTGGGAATACCGGTCCAAGTTCGCGGGTGTGGTCTTAGGTTTGGGCAGTGACAAGAAAGCGCGCCAATTCGTTTTTAACCTCGCAGTCGCGTTTCTTCCCGCGGCGTTACTCGGTCTTGCATTTGGCAAGTACATCAAGGCTGCCTTGTTCAAACCCGTACCGGTGGCGATTGCATTTATCGTCGGAGGCCTGATTATTTTGTGGGTGGAGCGGCGCGAGCACACGATCACCGTGCAGTCGGTCGACGATATGGGCTGGAAGGATGCGCTTAAAGTGGGGTGCGCGCAGGCGTTTGCGCTGATTCCGGGGACCTCCCGCTCCGGCGCAACGATAATCGGCGGCATGCTGTTCGGTCTGTCGCGACGCGCGGCAACCGAGTTTTCGTTTTTCCTTGCGGTGCCGACCCTGATCGCGGCGGGCGCCTATGATTTCTACAAGAATCGCGCCTTGTTCGACAGCGGCGACATCGGGATTTTCACCGTCGGCACGGTCACGTCGTTTATTTCCGCGTTCTTGTGCATACGCTGGCTGCTACGTTATATCGCCAGCCACGACTTCACGATATTTGCCTGGTATCGAATTGTTTTTGGCGTCGTCGTGCTGGCCACGGCGTATAGCGGCCTGGTGAATTGGGCGGTATAAGCAAATCGCGCGTAACGCGCTAACTTTGCACCCACGGTAGACCTGCGGCGCGCCATCCTCCCACCGTGTTGCGGTGGCCGCCCGCGTCGCGGTCTCCTTCGAAGCCTTCGAGGACGTTATAAGTTTCGGTGAAGCCGGCCTGAGTGGCGGCCACGGCAGTTTCGTTCGAGCGGCCGCCGCTGCGGCACAGGAACATGACTATCGAGTCCTTGGACACTTTCTGTTCCAGCTGCGGAATAAAGCTCGGGTTTGGCAGCATGCCCGGATAGCTTTTCCATTCGACCTCGATAGACCCCGGAATACGACCGACAAAATCGAGTTCAGCGCGGCTGCGCACGTCGACCAGCCGCGCTGCAGGTTGCTGTTGGGCCAGGTGATGGGCTTCCGCCGGCAGCAGGGCTCCGGCGTACGGCAGTCCCATGTCCCGCCCACGCTTGCGTGCTTCTTGCAGGATATCGTCGCGACGGGTCATATTCTTAGTCCTCAAAAACCCAAGGTGGGCGGGCGATTTTACCCGAAGATTTAAGCACCATTTCGGTGCGTTATTTGGCGTACATGCACTAAACTAAGGCATATTCGGATCAGTGTCCCACAATAAACGCTTGTGGCACAATGCTCTCCCAGCATTAATGGTTTGGCACATTTCGTGCTGAATCTAAGTGTTCAGGAAGTATTTTTTCGATTAAACGCGCCTAACGGGGGGGGAACATGGCTGTAGCAGATGTAATGAAGATGATTAAGGACAATGAGGTCAGGTTTGTCGACCTCAGATTTACCGACACGCGGGGCAAGGAACAGCATGTGTCGGTTCCCGCCAAGGCCTTCGATGAAGGCAAGTTTAGCGACGGCCATGCTTTCGACGGGTCGTCGATTGCCGGATGGAAAGGCATCGAAGCGTCAGACATGTTGCTGGTGCCGGACGCCGACTCGGCACGCATGGATCCGTTCACCGATGAGCCTGTGCTCAACATCTCGTGCGATGTTGTCGAACCGTCCGATGGCAAGGGTTACGACCGCGATCCACGGTCCATCGCCAAGCGTGGCGAAGCGTATCTGAAGTCTACCGGCCTGGGCGACACCGCGTATTTTGGTCCCGAGCCGGAATTCTTTATCTTTGACTCCGTGACCTGGAATGTCGACATGTCGGGTTGCGCGGTGAAGATCAAGTCCGAGGAAGCGCCATGGTCGTCGGGCGAGGAACTCGAAGGCGGCAACATGGGGCATCGCCCACCGGTCAAGGGCGGCTATTTCCCGGTCCCGCCCGTCGATTCGTTGATGGACATCCGCAATGCGATGTGCATCGCGCTCGAGCAGCAGGGTGTCGAAGTCGAGGTTCATCACCACGAAGTGGCGGCGCCCGGCCAGTGCGAAATCGGCACCAAGTTCGAAAAATTGGTAAAGCGCGCGGACTGGAACCAGATACTCAAGTATACGGTGCAGATGGTTGCTGCATCATACGGCAAGACAGCGACTTTCATGCCAAAACCCGTGGTCGGCGACAACGGCTCCGGCATGCATGTGCATCAGTCGATCTGGAAAGGCGGGCAAAACATGTTCGCGGGCAACGGCTATGCCGGTCTGTCTGAATTCGCGCTGTTTTACATTGGTGGCATCATCAAGCACGCCAAGGCGTTGAACGCGATCACCAATCCCGGCACCAACTCTTACAAGCGCTTGGTGCCGGGCTTTGAAGCGCCTATCAATCTCGCGTATTCGGCGAAGAACCGTTCCGCGGCATGCCGAATTCCGTATGTGAGTAATCCGAAAGGACGCCGCGTGGAAATTCGCTTCCCGGATCCCACGGCCAATCCCTATCTGGCGTTTACCGCCATGATGATGGCGGGACTGGATGGCGTCCAGAACAAGATACATCCGGGTGAACCGATCGACAAAAACCTCTACGATCTGCCGCCCTCGCAGGCCAAGAAAGTGCCGAATGTGTGCTCGTCGCTGGAAATGGCGCTCGAACATCTTGATAAGGATCACGAGTTCCTGACGCGTGGCGGTGTGTTCTCGGACGATATGTTGGACGCGTACATGGCGCTCAAGTGGGAGGAAGTGACGCGTTTCCGCATGACCACTCACCCGGTAGAGTTCGACATGTATTACAGCCTGTAGGAAGTTGTCGCATGCCATCAAACAGGGCGGAGTTTCCGCCCTGTTTTTTTGTGCCGTTATCGCCCGGGTGATTTCAATGTAGAATCTTTTTCTGACAAAGACTTAGTGAAGAAATCCGACTGCGTCATTGTCAACGAAGAACGGTGATGACCGTTGTAGTTCGAGTCCCCCCTGAGGATAGCGATGAGAACCTGGCTCCTGATTATTGCGGTGTTTGCGGCCTCACCCGTGGCGGCCGAGATGTGGAAGTGCATCGATTCAGATGGCAATTCGCGTTACACCAACGTCAGAGCCGACGCCAAGGGGTGTACGAGCCTGAACCTTGATCCCATCAATACTGCGCCCGCCTTCAAGGCACCCCAGTCCAAGCCCGCGAATTTCCCCAGCGTTGATAACGATACCCAGAAACAGCGCGATGCCAGCCGGCGCAGGATATTGGAACAGGAACTCGCGCAGGAGCAGTTGCAGCTCGAAACCGCGAAGAAACAGCTGGGCGAGCAGCGCGAAATTCGCCTGGGCAGCGAAAAGAATGCGGAGCGCATGGAGGAACGCATCAAACCATTCGCGGATCGCGTCAAGTTACATGAGAGCAACATCGAGAATATCAGGAAAGAAATTTCCGGCATTCGGTAAATAACCCGGATTTTCGCGACTCGTTCGCCACCATCACGCAAGCAGTTGCCAGTTGCATCGTTGGCCTGGTTCTTGCTCTGGTAATTGAAATTGTCCAATAAATTATGTCGAATTCAGCTTTAGCGGGGCTGGATCTGCTCGCCACGGCTATCGTGTTGATTGATACGTCGCTGGTCGTCCGTTATGTGAATCCGGCGGCTGAAAATCTTTTTGAGTTCAGCAGCAAGAGTATTGAGGGGCATACGATTACCGAAGTGTTTCAGGACAGCGTGCTCGATGCCACGGTGGAGTATGCGCGTGCCAAGAACTGCAGTTATACGGAACATGATCTGCGTGTCGGCGCCCTGGGGCACGGCAAGTTGCAGCTCAGTTGTACTGCTACGCCGGTCGATTTCGAAGAGTGGATCAAGGGCTGGAATGGCCTGGTTCTGGAATTCCGGCATATTGAACAGCAGGCAAGAATTGCACGCGAGGAGCGCCTGATGGATCAAAGTCAGGCAAATCGCGAGCTCATACGCAATCTTGCGCACGAAATCAAGAATCCGCTCGGCGGCATACGCGGTGCGGCGCAGTTACTCGATCATGAGCTCGAGCGCCCTGGTCTGCACGAGTACACGCAGGTGATCATGAAGGAAGCAGATCGCCTGCAGTCGCTGATGGACCGCCTGCTTACGCCGCATCGCCTGCCGCAACCGGCACCGATCAACATACACGAAGTACTCGAACGCGTGCGCAGCGTGATCCTCGCCGAATATTCCTCGGACCTGGACATTCGTCGCGACTACGACATCAGCGTGCCTCTGATTACCGGCGACAAGGAACAACTGATCCAGGTGGTCCTCAACGTCGTTCGAAACGCAGCGCAGGCTATGAAGGGGCGTGGCGAGGTTCGTCTGCGGACGCGTATTGCACGACAAGTCACACTCCTGCGCAAGCGCTACAAACATGCGCTGGTGGTGCAAGTCATCGACAACGGCCCGGGTATCCCCGAAGAACTGCGCGAACGGATTTTTTATCCCCTGGTGTCGGGTCGAGAAGGCGGAAGCGGACTGGGGCTTACATTGGCGCAGACTTTTGTCGCGCAACATGGCGGCGCCATCACTTTCGAAAGCCAGCCAGGCCATACCGCCTTCATTCTTACACTGCCTGTCAAACCCGGTGAAATCGCGCAATGATCATGAAACCCGTGTGGATCATCGATGATGATCGTTCGATTCGCTGGGTATTCGAGAAGGCGCTGACGCGCGAAAACATTGCCTTTAAGGTGTTTTCGTCGGCCGATGAAGCACTGAATGCACTGGCAACGGAAACGCCCCAGGTGGTCGTAAGCGATATCCGCATGCCGGGTGAATCAGGCCTGGAGCTGCTGCAGAAGATCAGAGGTCAGTTCCCGAACATGCCGGTGATAATCATGACGGCATACTCCGACCTGGAAAGCGCGGTTGCGGCGTTTCAGGGCGGCGCCTATGAATATTTGCCAAAACCGTTTGACGTGGATCACGCGGTAGCACTGATTCGGCGCGCTCTGGACGAAAGTTCGCGGCAGGATGACAAGGTTGATTCGATAGAGGGCACACCTGAAATTCTTGGCCAGGCGCCGGCCATGCAGGACGTGTTCCGGATAATCGGTCGCTTGTCCCAGTCCCATGCGACGGTGCTGATAAACGGCGAATCCGGAACCGGCAAGGAACTGGTGGCCAGTGCTTTGCACAGGCACAGTCCGCGCGCCGCCAAGCCGTTTATCGCGATCAATACCGCGGCAATTCCCAAGGATCTGCTCGAATCGGAGTTATTCGGCCACGAGCGCGGATCATTTACCGGCGCGCAGAGTATGAGGCGCGGCAGATTCGAGCAGGCCGACGGCGGGACATTGTTTCTCGACGAAATCGGAGATATGCCGCCGGATCTGCAGACACGGTTGTTGCGTGTCTTGTCGGATGGACATTTTTACCGGGTTGGCGGGCACCAACCGATCAAAGCGAATGTTCGAGTCATCGCGGCGACACATCAGGATCTCGATGCCCGCGTGAAGCTGGGACTGTTTCGTGAAGACCTGTTTCACCGGCTTAATGTCATACGCTTGCGGCTGCCGCCGTTACGGGAGCGGCGCGAAGATATTCCCCTGCTGGCGAAGCACTTTCTTGCCAAGAGCGCACGTGAGCTTGGTGTCGAAGCCAAGCGTTTGTCCGATGCCGCGATGAAGTTTTTGTCGGGACAGGACTTCCCAGGAAACGTGCGTCAAATCGAGAACCTGTGCCATTGGCTTACAGTAATGGCGGCGGGCGTGAATATAGAAGTGAATGATTTTCCATCGGAACTCCGTACGGACACGCCCACTGCACCGCAGCAGGACTGGATAAGCGCATTGGAACGTGAAGTGACCAATGCACTGATACGCGGCGAGTCGGGATTGACGAGCGTGTTGGGGGCGCAGTTCGAAAGGGCGCTGATTACGCGAGCTTTGGCACACACCGGCGGGCATCGTACTGAAGCGGCGCACCTGCTGGGGCTAGGCCGCAATACGCTGACGCGCAAGATACAGGAATTGGGGCTGGATACGGATCCTAAGCCGGAGGCTTAGGGTCGTTCAAGCTGCACCGGTCAAACGTCCAACTCGGCGGATACCGGGGTATGGTCCGATGGCCGTTCGGATTTTCTGGGTTCGATATCTATCGAGCACGAGCGACAGCTTTTAGCCAGCGCCTCGGATACCAGTATATGATCGATGCGCATACCCATCTTGCGCCTGAAAGCGTTCATGCGGTAGTCCCACCATGAATATGACCGTTCGGGCTGCTCGAACAGGCGGAACGCGTCTTTCATCCCGACGCCTATCAGGTTCTGAAATGCCGCCCTTTCAGGGGCGCTGACCAGCACCTGCCCTTCCCATGCCTTGGGATCGTGCACATCACGGTCGTCGGGGGCGACGTTGAAGTCACCGACCACGACGAGCCTCGGGTGCATGGCGATCTCCTGCTTGAGCCAGGCCGTAACCGCAGCCAGCCATTCGAGCTTGTAGCGGTATTTGTCGGAGTCCAAGCTCTGCCCATTGGGCACGTAAAGACACACGATGCGCAACTCACCAACATTCGCTGCGAGTACGCGCTTTTGCGGATCGCTGTAGCCCGGAACCTCTGCCAGCATCCCGGTGCCGGATTGCCGGGTCAATATGGCGACGCCGTTGTAGGTTTTCTGGCCGCAGTATAGCGATTGATAACCGACGGCTTGCAGTTCCGCCGCGGGGAATTTCGCGTCTTCTAGCTTGGTTTCCTGCAGGCACAAGGCATCCGGTTGGTGCAGTTTCAGCCACTCCAGAACCTGCGGCAGCCTGACCTTCAGCGAATTGACGTTCCAGGTTGTAACGCGCATTACTTGCCGGCGGGCGCGGGCGCCGCCGCAGGCTTCGCGCCGGGAACCGCAGTGCTGGGATAGCCGGCTGCGTTCAGCGCTGAGTCCCATTCAGAAGCCTGAAAGCCTTTGACGGTTTTGAGCTCACCAACCACCAGCAGCGGAACTTCCATGCCGCCCCCCGTCAGTTTCTTGAACGTTTCCACTTCTTCCGGTTTTTGCGGATCTTTGTCCGCGAACGGAATGCCGCGTTTGTTGAGATGTGCACGGGCGCTCGTGCACAGATCTCCACAGTTGGTCACGTATAGCGTGACGGGAAACTTTTTGGTTGCTTCCTGCATGCTGTAACTCGCACCGCTGGTCTCGATGACATTGGTGCTGAGTCGTTTCTGTTGTACCTGCTTGATGTTGGGAGGGGGTGGGTATTGTGTGAACTGCTTGACGCCTTTCTCATCCACCCACTGGTACAAATCAGCGGCATGGACCGCCGCCGCGAGCCCGCACAATGCAAAAATAGCCAATAATTTCATGATGTTAATCATTCGTCAGGCACGGATGTAAACTTTAGTATAACGCATACCGGACGGGCGGCGACTACATCACGCCGCCATCCCGTTGTGTTTGAGCAGTGCGTCGATTTTTGGTTCACGTCCGCGAAAAGCGACAAATGAAGCGAGCGCCGGTCGGCTGCCGCCGACTGCCAGTATTTCATCGCGGAACCGACGACCCATCTCTGGATCAAGGACGCCGTTTTCCTCGAATTGGCTGTAAACATCCGCCGACAACACCTCTGCCCATTTGTAGCTGTAGTAGCCCGCGGCGTATCCGCCGGCGAAGATGTGACTGAAGCTCTGTGCAAAGCGGTTGTAATCGGGCGGGATGAGCACCGCAACTCTGCGCCTGACCTCAGCCAGCAGTTCGGCGGGCGATCTTGATCCGACGTCAAAATCGTGATGCAGGTGCAGGTCGAACAGCGCGAACTCGATCTGCCGCACGGTTTGCATGCCGCTCTGAAAATTTTTGGCCGCCAGCATTTTGTCAAACAGTGCGCGTGGCAGGGGAGCCCCGGTGTCGACATGCCTGGCCATCGGTTCAAGGACTTGCCGCTCCCAACAGAAATTCTCCATGAATTGACTTGGCAGCTCGACTGCGTCCCACTCGACGCCGCTGATACCGGAGACGCCGTACTCCTCGACCAGAGTCAAAAGGTGATGTAGTCCATGACCAAATTCGTGGAACAGTGTAACGACTTCATCGTGCGTGAACAGCGCGGGTTTTTTTTGCCCGTTGCTGTGTCCGACCGGCGCCGCGAAATTACAATTGAGATACGCGACCGGTACCTGGACACCATGAACTGTGCGTCGGCGTGTGCGTGCCTCGTCCATCCATGCGCCCCCCCGTTTGGATGCGCGGGCATAGAGATCGACATAAAACTGTCCAATGAGATTATCCGCCCGGTCACGAATACTGAAAAAACGCACATCGGGATGCCATACGGGCGCCACATCCGGCTGAATGACCAGCCCATATAGCGTTTCAATCAATCTGAACATGCCCGGTAATACCGTGGTTTCGGGGAAATACTGTTTAACTTCTTCATTCGAGAATGCATGACAGGCAATACGCAATTTCTCGGACGCATAGGGTATGTCACACGCCGACAGATCATCGAGCTTGAGTTCCTTACGTGCAAACATTTGCAATTCCACAAGATCGCGTTCGGCGTGGGGCTTGGCACGATCTGCAAGCTCGTGCAGAAAGTCCAGCACCTGTTGCGGGGATTCCGCCATCTTGGGTTCCAGCGAATAGTGCGCATAGGTCGGAAAATCGAGCATGCGCGCCATCGCCTGGCGCAGCTCGATGATCTCCTTCATCAGCGGCGTGTTGTCCCACGCGGGCTTGCCGAACTCCGACGCGCGCGTTGAATAGGCGCGGTACATGAGTTCGCGCAGTTCACGTTGATCCGCGTACTGAAGCACCGGCATGCACGACGGCGCGTGCAAAGTGAATTTCCAGCCCGCCCGCCCGTCGCTTTGCGCAGCTTCGCGCGCGGTCTGCAATACGTCCGCGGGTATGCCGGCGGTCGATGTTTCGTCGTCGACGTAGTGCGCGAACGCATTCGTGGCATCCAGCAGGTTGTCGGAAAAGCGCGATTCCAGGCTGGACAGCTTTTCGCTTAATTCCAGGAAGCGCTTTTTGTTTTCGGCCGACAGTTCGGCGCCGCCGAGCCGGAAATCACGCAGCCGGTGTTCCACGACGGCGCGTTGCGCGGGCGTGAAATGCGCATACGCCGCGGATGCCTTCAAAAGCTTGAATTTTCCGTACAGGCCGTCGTTCTGTCCCAGTTCGGTGTAGTACTGCGTTATCTTGGGAAGGTTTTCGTTATAGACCTCGCGCAGTTCGGGACTGTTCATGACCGCATTCAGATGCCCTACCTGACCCCACGCGCGGCTGATTTTTTCGTTGGCATTGGAGAGTGGATCGACAAAACTTTCCCAAGTCGGCGCGGCGCTGTCCGCAACGAGGCGCGCGATGATCAGTCGGGCGGCTGCCAGCAGTTCGTCGACTGCAGGTGTTACATATTCGGTCTTGAACGCGTCGAAACGCGGCAGTCCGGAGAAATCAAGTAGAGAGTTCATAGAAGGATGATACGGGAATCCGGGATGGAAAGTATCCTGTGATGCATTGGTCTCAGGCGCTCTCGTATACGACCTGTCCGTCGATCAGCGTGTAACGGACCTTGCCCTTGACTTCGAGACCGGTATACGGCGTGTTCTTGCCCTGGCTCTTGAGCGTATCAGGGCAGATTTTCCAGTGGCGGGCAGGATCGAAAATGCAGATGTCGGCGTTTGCATCTTCGGCGATTCGTCCGGCGCTTATGCCTAACAGGTGCGCAGGCTCGCAGGTGACGCGGGCGAGTCCGCGTGACATCGGCAATCGCGACTCTTCCATCCACCGCAGCGTCAACGGCAACAGCAATTCAACCGCGGTGGCACCAGTCTCGGCTTCGCCGAACGGCAGTTGCTTGGCATCATCGTCCACCGGGGTGTGATCGGAGCACAGCGCATTCACGGTGCCGTCGGCCAGCGCGGCGCGCAAGGCGTCGCGATCACGCTGGCTTCTGAGTGGGGGTGTAAGGTTGCAATTGGAATCGAAGTAGCCGATGTCCATTTCGGATAAATGCGCATGGTGGATCGCGACGTCGCAGCTGACTCTGAGACCTTCTTTCTTGGCCCGTCGCACCATGTCGACGCCTTCCGCGCTCGATATCCGGCACAGATGGATACGCGCGCCGGTTTCGCGTGCCAGCAACAGTATCATCGACAAAGCGACGGTTTCCGCGCACACGGGTATCACGGCCAATCCCAGCCGCGTCGCAACCTGTCCGTCGTGTGCGACGCCGCCGCGCGCAAGACCCGCGTCCTGCGGTCGCAGCCACACCGGAAAATCAAAGGTCGCCGCATATTGCAGCGCGCGAAACAGCAATTGGGTATCGGTGAGTTTGGCATCAGCGTGCGAAAAAGCCACACACCCGGCGTCGCTGAGTTCGGCCATCTCGGTCAGATGTGTGCCCTTAAGTCCGACCGTGAGTGCGCCTATGGGATAAACATGCGCCTGGTTCAGATTTTTGGCGCGGAACTTGAGCATCTCGACCAAAGCCGGTTCATCAAGCGGCGGATCGGTATCGGGCGGGCAGGCAAGACTGGTGACACCCCCCGCCACCGCGGCGTTCATTTCCGATTCCAGCGTTGCGAGATACTCGAAGCCCGGTTCGCGTAGCCGCACCGAAAGGTCAACCAGGCCCGGACAAACCACCAGGCCGCTGGCGTCTATGGTGCGATTGGCGGTGTATCCATCCGGTGCGGCGCCTATCGCGACGATTTTGCCGGCAGCGATGTATACGTCGGACTGAGCATCCGTGTCGCTAGCGGGGTCGATCAGCCGACCGTTCTTTATGTGTATTTTCATGGCAGTGATGAGCGCAAAGTGCAGAGTGCAGAGTGAATAAAAACGCGCTGGCACGCTGGTTGTTGTTTCTCATTCATCATTCCGCACTCATCATTTCGCACTGTCTTTCAGTTTCCCGCCAATATGCTCATGACCGCCATGCGGATCGAGATACCAAACGTCACCTGCGGCAGGATCACTGATTGTTTGCCGTCTGCAACGCCGGAATCAATTTCCACGCCGCGGTTCATCGGCCCCGGATGCAATACGATGGCATCGGGTTTGGCAAGCGCGAGTTTGTCGGCCGTCAGTCCGTAAAATTTGAAGAATTCCTGCGGCGACGGCAGAAACGATCCCTGCATGCGTTCATTCTGCAGGCGCAGCATCATGATGACGTCGACGTCCTTAAGACCTTTTGCCATGTCGTGATAGACATGCACGCCCAGACTCTCGACGTTGCCGGGTATGAGGGTCTTGGGGCCGATGACCCGTACTTCAGGCACGCCCAAGGTGGTCAGCGCATGGATTTGCGAGCGCGCCACCCGCGAATGCAGCACGTCGCCCACGATGGCCACGCGCAGCTGCGTGAAGTCTTTCTTGTAGTGGCGAACCGTGAATACATCGAGCAGCCCCTGCGTAGGATGGGCATGACGCCCGTCACCGGCATTGACGACGTGTATGTCTTCACCGACGTGGCGCGCAATCAGGTACGGTGCGCCGCTTTCGCTGTGGCGAACCACGAACATGTCGGCCTGCATCGCCGCCAGATTGGCCACGGTATCGAGCATGGACTCACCCTTCGACGTGGATGAGACGTTGATGGCCAGATTGATGACATCCGCGGAAAGTCGTTTCGCGGCGATTTCGAAGGTGGTGCGGGTGCGAGTCGAGGGTTCGAAGAACAGGTTGAAGATGGCCTTGCCGCGCAGTAGCGGCACTTTCTTGACTTCGCGCTGCGTGACACCGACGAAAGACTCGGCGGTGTCGAGTATTTGATTCAGTATTTCCAGCGGCAATCCGTCGATTGAAAGCAGGTGATGGAGCTCGCCATTTTTATTGAGCTGAGGATTTTTGTTCAAAAACATGAGGTTACCGAACTCCGGTTCACGGTTTCTGCATGACGAGGCTCAATTTTCCCGAGGCATCGCGTGTGAGTTCTATGCTGTCGTGGGCGTCCACGGTTATGATGGCGCCCGCGAACTGCGCCGTGATGGGTAGCTCGCGCCCGCCCCTATCCACGAGTGCGGCAAGGCGGATGCGCGCCGGGCGGCCATAGTCAAACAACTCGTTCATCGCGGCACGTATCGTGCGTCCCGTGTAAAGCACGTCGTCGACCAGTATCAGGTCGCGCCCTTCGACATCGAACGGAATCGCGGAAGGTTTGACCTTGCGCTTGAGCCCCTTGCGCTGGAAATCGTCGCGATAGAACGAGACATCCAGCGTGCCGAATGGAACCGCCAGCCCCAGATTGCTATGCAGGCGCTCGGCCAGCCACGCACCGCCTGTGACGATGCCGATCAATCCGGTTTGCGGGGTGACGTGCGGACGCATTTTCGCGGTTAGCTCCGCGAGCAGCGTTTCGGCCTCTGCCAGGGTTGGTGTGCTCATGCGGCGCGCGTCCTTGAATCCAGATAGGCCTGCAGGATATGCTGCGCGGCGACCTGATCAACCAGCAGCTTGTGCTT
>CANJQI010000127.1 GCA_947476215.1 Betaproteobacteria bacterium | reverse complement strand
TGCGTGTCACACCGCAGGGATAGCTGGTGCGCCCAAGCTCGGTGACAAGGCGGCGTGGGAAGCACGTATCAAGCAGGGACAGGACACGCTGTATTCAAATGCGCTCAAGGGCATACGCACCATGCCGGCCAAAGGAGGCGCGCCAGACCTTCCGGACGCAAATATCAAGGCCGCTGTCGACTACTTGACCGCGGCCGCCAAGTAATCGCCGCGCGTCGTCGAAACCGAAACGCTGATTGAACCGCTAATTGTACCAATAAGGCAGGAGATTTATATGGAAGCGACACACGCACACGACCACGGACATGGCCACGATGAGCACGCTCACCATCATCCGTCGGGGATCATGCGCTGGGTACAGACCACCAATCACAAGGATATAGGTACGCTGTATCTTATTTTCAGCCTGACGATGTTCTTCATCGGCGGGATACTGGCGTTCGGCATACGCGCTGAATTGTTTCAGCCGGGGCTGCAGTACTGGGATCCGGAATTCTTCAATTCGCTGACCACCATGCACGGTCTGATCATGGTGTTCGGGGCGATCATGCCGGCGTTTGTCGGATTTGCAAACTGGCAGATACCCATGATGATAGGCGCGCCGGACATGGCGTTTGCGCGCATGAACAACTGGAGCTTCTGGCTGTTGCCTCCCGCAGCCATATTGCTAATCACTTCCTTTTTTGTTCCTGGTGGCGCGCCCGCTGCCGGTTGGACCATCTATGCGCCGCTGTCGACGCAGATGGGGCCCGGCATGGATCTGGGCATATTCGCGCTGCACATCATGGGCGCGTCGTCAATCATGGGCTCGATCAATATCGTGACGACCATTCTCAACATGCGCGCGCCCGGCATGACGCTGATGAAAATGCCGCTGTTCATTTGGACATGGCTGATCACCGCTTACCTGCTGATCGCGGTGATGCCGGTGCTGGCGGGCGCGATCACGATGATATTGACTGACAGGCATTTCGGCACGAATTTCTTTAATGCGGCCGGCGGCGGCGACCCGGTCATGTTCCAGCATATTTTCTGGTTCTTCGGTCACCCCGAGGTTTACATCATGATATTGCCCGCGTTCGGCATTGTTTCGCAGGTGATCCCGGCGTTTGCGCGCAAGCCGTTGTTCGGTTACGGGTCCATGGTTTACGCAACCTCGTCGATCGCGATCCTGTCGTTCATCGTATGGGCGCACCACATGTTTACGACGGGCATGCCTGCCGCAGGCCAGTTGTTTTTCATGTTCGCGACCTTGCTGATCGCGGTGCCGACCGGTGTGAAAGTGTTCAACTGGATCGCCACGATGTGGAAGGGCTCGATGACATTCGAGACGCCGATGCTGTTCGCGGTGGGCTTTATCTTCGTGTTTTCCATGGGTGGTTTCACCGGCCTGATTCTTGCCATCACACCGGTTGATATACAGTTGCAGGATACTTATTACGTGGTTGCGCATTTCCACTACGTGTTGGTGGCGGGTTCGCTGTTCGCGATATTTTCCGGCACCTACTTCTGGCTGCCGAAGTGGACCGGCCACATGTACGACGAAACGCTCGGTAAATGGCATTTCTGGTTGTCGTTGATTTTTTTCAACATTACATTTTTTCCGATGCATTTTCTCGGGCTCGCCGGCATGCCGCGGCGCATACCCGATTACGCGATGCAGTTCGCAGACTTCAACATGCTTGCGACCATAGGCGCATTCGGTTTTGGTCTGGCCCAGCTGCTGTTTGTGTGGGGCTTAGTCAAATGCGCCAGAGGGGGCGAAAAAGCGCCGGATAAACCGTGGGAAGGCGCCGACACGCTGGAGTGGACATTGAGTTCGCCGCCGCCGTATCACAGTTTCGAGACGCCGCCGGTCGTCAAGTAAATGAACGTCGCGATGGATGCGCCGCCGAACGCCGGCAAGTTCAGAACTGCATGGGTACTTGCGTCCATCGCTTTGGTATTTTTCCTCGGCGTGATCATCCGGCACTGGCTATGGTGACCCAGATACAATCCAACCTGGTGACGATGCGCAAACTTGCCATTGTCGCGGTGGCCATGTTCGGGTTTGGCTACGCGCTGATTCCTTTTTACAAGAAGATCTGCGAAGTCACGGGCGTTAACAATGTCGTCAAGGCCGATACCGTGGAGAATACCCAGATCGATAATTCGCGTGTGGTCACGATCGAATTTGATTCGAACCTCAGCGGCAAGTTGCCGTGGGCCTTTCGTGCGCTGCAGACGAGCGTAAGAGTAAATCCCGGCGAGTTGACCACGGTGATGTATGAGATACGCAACACTTCCGATCATGCGGTCACCGGCCAGGCGGTGCCCAGCTACGGCCCGCAGCTTGCCGCACGCTACTTCAAGAAGCTCGACTGTTTTTGCTTTACTCAGCAGACGTTGCAGCCCGGTGAGAGCCGGCAAATGGCGGTGGTGTTTGTACTCGATCATGGACTGCCCGACGACGTGAGCACGGTAACCTTGTCGTATTCGTTCTTCGAAATCGAGGGTGTTGCACGGAAGGCCGGCTGATGGATACGGCGGACGGACACAAAACAGCGGGCGCAACACCGTTGCAGGTAGTCAAAGCGGTATTCTGGTCGTTTTTGGGTATACGCAAGCAGGCGGAGTATGACAAGGACGCCGTGACGCTGAAACCGGTGCAGATTATCATTGCCGGAATAGTGGGCGCAATTTTGCTGGTATTAAGCCTCGTCATGCTGGTGCGGTTCATCATCCGCTGACGCAGGGAATTCTTAGTCTGAAAGTTACAAGGGAGTCCGCATTATGATCAGTCAATCTGCACGTTATTTCATTCCCGACCCATCGCGCTGGCCGATCTTCGGATCATTCGCGCTGCTCAGCATGGCATTCGGCGCGGCGGCATGGATGAACGAAGCGACGTGGGGAAAATTTCTGCTGATCGCGGGCGTATCCATACTGTTCTACATGTTGTTCGGATGGTTCGGCGTGGTTGCTCATGAGAGCGAGAGCGGCAAGTACAACGACCAAGTGGACAAGGGATTCCGCTGGGGCATGAGCTGGTTTATTTTTTCCGAGGTCATGTTTTTCGCGGCTTTTTTCGGTGCACTGTTCTACATGCGTGTGCTTTCGGTGCCGTGGCTGGGCGATCTTGAACATAAGCTGATCTGGCCTGATTTCGCAGGGCAATGGCCGACTGCCGGTCCCGGAATATCAGAGATATTCACGCCGATGGGGGCTTGGGGCATTCCGGCGCTCAATACCTTGCTGCTGCTGTCCTCGGGCATTACCGTGACGTGGGCGCACTGGGGGCTGCTCAAGAATAACCGCACGCAGTTGATCATCGGCCTGATCATGACGGTGGCCCTGGGTATAACCTTCCTCGGGTTTCAGGCCTATGAATACGCGCACGCCTATTCGGAGCTCAACCTTAAGCTCACGACAGGCGCTTACGGGGCCACGTTTTTCATGCTGACCGGCTTCCATGGTTTTCACGTCACAGTCGGAACCTTAATGCTCATAGTCATTTTGGGACGCTCAATGGCCGGCCATTTCACGGCAGATCATCATTTCGGGTTCGAAGGCGTGGCTTGGTATTGGCACTTCGTCGACGTCGTATGGCTGCTTTTGTTCATAGTAGTCTATTGGCTTTAGCAAGGCGCGTAGAACAATAACGACGCGGGGATCCGCAGGGGAAATCGGGCGCCGCGCTGCTGTGCGGCGTTTTTTTTGGCGCGCCCGAAGTCGTGGTGAACCAGGCGGAGTTTAAAGCTTGTTGCTGATAAAACCGAAGTGGTAGGAAAGCATCAGCAGCGCGAACAGGGTCATTGAGAACGCAACGCGCCATGTCAACGCTTTGGCGGTTCGCGTCGATGCACCTTTGTCCTTGACAAGGTAGTACAGTGCCGAACCCAGGCTGGCTAGTATCAGGACGATGAATATCAATACGACAGTTCTCAAGGGCGACCTCGCTTTGGGCCAGTGTAGCCCAGTCGGCCGGCGCTGACCAGACATGCAATTTCAATTCCGGCCTACGCTGTGGCCCAGCATTGCGACTGTCGCCGGCCTGGTGTTGACGGTCATGCTCGGTAACTGGCAACTGGGCCGCGGAAACGAAAAGGCCGCGCTTGCACAGCGTATACAAACCGCCAGTCGCGACGCTTTGATCGCTTTGTCGACCAAGGAAGTCGTGGCCGACGACGTGGTATGGCGCCGCGTGGAAGTCAGTGGGCACTTTGAGCCCAAGTACGCCGTGCTCATCGACAACCGCATTTTGCGCGGTGTTGCGGGTTATCACGTTGTGATGCCGCTCAGGATAGGCGACGGCGAACGATATGTGCTGGTCAATCGTGGATGGGCCCCTGCTGCCGCATCGCGTGGGACCTTGCCCACGATATCAACGCCAGCGGGAACGGTGCGCATCGTGGGTATGGCAACCGTGCCCAGCCGGCGCTATCTGGAGCTATCGAGCAAAGTCGCTGAGGGCAATGTTTGGCAAAATCTCACGCTCGATCGTTATCGGGCTGCGGTGGCTGTTCCGATTCAGCCGGTGGTCATCCAGCAGGAAAACGATATACAGGACGGGCTTAAACGCGAGTGGAGTGCGCCGGATCTGGGGGTCGACATGCATTACGGGTATGCATTCCAGTGGTTCGCGCTTGCCGCCGCGCTGCTGATCTTTTACGTGGTGTGTCATGTCAGAAAAATCAGGTAAGAGTCGCGCCAGCCTGTGGTTCATAGCCTTCGCATGTATTGCGCCGGTGGTTGCTTCATACGTCGCGTACTATGTCATGCCGCCAGGCGGGCATGTCAATTTTGGCGAGATGATGGACGCGCAGCCATTGCCGGACCCCGGCCTGCACCTGGTCGACGGGACTCCGTTTCGATTAAGCCAGTTGCGCGGTAAATGGATACTGCTCATGGCGGATTCCGCACGATGCGATGAAGCGTGCCAGCGCAAGCTGTTTTCCGTGCGTCAGCTGCGGCTTACGCAGGGCCGGGAAAAGGACCGCATAGAACGTGTCTGGCTGGTTACCGATGCAGATGCGCTGCCGGACGCATTGCCTGACTATGGCGGGACGTGGCTGGTGCGCGCGGCAGCGAGCGAATTGATCGCGCAGTTGCCCGCCAGGCGTGCGGTAGACGCCTATATCTACCTGGTCGATCCGCTCGGCAATCTCGTTCTGCGCTACGACCGCGACGCCGAACCGCGGGGAATAATCAAGGATCTGACACGGTTGCTGAAGGCATCAAGAATAGGTTGATTTACAGACGGCTGCGCCGCCGCTTTGTTGGTGGTGCGCATAGTGATAAACTGCGCCCTTTCCCGCCACCCCCCACCATGACTTCCCTGACCTGGCAGCAGACATCGTCGCGTTGTTCGCAGTTTCTGGCGCTGACCAAACCGCGTGTCGTATCGCTGATCGTGTTTTGCGCGGTGATCGGCATGTTTCTGGCCGTGCCGGCGGGCGTGCTCGATCTGCGCTTTATATCGGTTGCGCTTGCGGCCACGCTGGGCATCGCATTGGTGGCGGGCGCTGCCGCGGCGATCAATTGCCTAGTCGAGCAAAAAATAGATGCATTGATGGCACGGACCCGTGCGCGTCCGTTGCCGCGCGGCGAGTTGACGCCGCTACAAACGCTGATATTCGCGGTTGTCATTGGAGGTTTCGGGCTGGCGGTTCTTTATTTCAAAGTCAACGCGTTGACGATGTGGTTGACGCTCGCTACTTTTGTCGGTTATGCAGTTATCTATACGGTGGTGCTCAAGCCGCTGACGCCGCAGAATATCGTGATCGGCGGCGCGTCGGGCGCGATGCCGCCGGTGCTGGGCTGGGCAGCGGTAACCGGCGATATTTCGTACCAGGCACTGTTGCTGTTCCTGATCATATTCGCGTGGACTCCGCCGCATTTCTGGGCACTGGCGCTTTATCGCAAGCTCGAGTACGCGAAAGCGGGAGTGCCCATGCTGCCGGTCACGCATGGCGACAAGTTCACGCGTTTGCATGTGCTGTTCTACACCGTGATACTGGTGGCGGTAACGCTGCTGCCTTACGCGACACACATGAGCGGACTGATCTATGTCTCGGCGGCGCTCGTGCTGGACTCGGTATTTCTTTATTACGCCATCAGAATCTACCGTGATTACAGCGATCGTCTGGCTCAGACCACGTTTCGTTACTCCATACTGTATCTGAGTCTGCTGTTCGCGGCTTTGCTGCTTGACCACTATTTTCCGCTCTGAGAAGGTGAAGGCGTTCGCGGCCGTCTTGTTGCTGGCGGGGGCGTTTCTGGCCGGCTGCGGCCCCACACCGAAAGCGCCTGCTTTCGAGTTCACCGATATCACCGGTGCGGAGTTTGCGCGCGGATTTCAGTTGACGGATCACACCGGCAAAGCGCGTACGCTTGCCGATTTCGCGGGCAAGGCCGTGGTCGTGTTCTTCGGATTCACGCGTTGTCCGGATGTGTGCCCGACCACCATGGGTGAACTCGCGATGGTGAAAAAGGAACTGGGCAAGGATGCGGCTCGGCTGCAGGTCTTGTTCATTACCATCGACCCGGAGCGCGACACCCAGGAATTGCTCGCGCAGTACGTGCCGGGATTTCATCCGGACTTTCTGGGACTTTACGGTGATGCGGCTGCCACCGCGCGTACCGCCAAGGAATACAAGGTGATATACCAGAAGCAACCGCTCGCCGGCGGCAACTACTCGATGGATCATTCGGCCGGCACTTACATCTACGATACCGCTGGCCGGTTGCGATTGTTCGCGCAGTATGGGCGCGGGGCACCGGCGTTTCTGCACGATATCCGCCTGCTGTTGCAGTCTTCCTAAGCCAGATTACGCCTAACAGGCATGCGGTGCTGGCCACCGCATGCTTGAGATCGTTCCAGGATTACGCCGAGCCCATCAGGCCGCGCATTTTCTGCATGGCCTTGTTCTCGATCTGGCGGATACGCTCGGCGGACACACCAAACTCCGCGGCAAGGTCGTGCAGCGTGGCTTGATCCTGCTCGCGCAGCCAGCGCGTCTCTATGATACGGCGGCTGCGGTCGTCCAGACTGGCCAAGGCGGTATCCAGACCTTCGTGACGCAGTCTTGCGGACTGCTCATGCTCCAGTATGCGGCCGGGCTCGGCGTCGTGGTCGGTCAGGTATGAAATCGGTGCATACGCCTGATCATCGTCATGGTCGGGCTCGAGCGCCACATCCTTGCCGCCGAGTCGTGTTTCCATCTCGACCACTTCTTCGGGCTTTACGCGCAGTTCCCTGGCGACGGCTTTAACGTCGTCGCTGCCGAGCGTGTTTGCATCCGGTTTCATGCTGCGCAGATTGAAAAACAGCTTACGCTGCGCCTTGGTGGTTGCGATTTTCACGATGCGCCAGTTACGCAGGATAAATTCATGCATCTCCGCGCGTATCCAATGCACCGCGAACGATACCAGCCGTACGCCGCGTTCGGGATCGAAGCGCTTGACCGCCTTCATCAGCCCGATGTTGCCTTCCTGTATCAGGTCGGCCTGCTGCAGGCCATAACCCAGGTAGCCGCGTGCGATTGCAACCACGACTCGGAGGTGTGAAACAATCAATTGCCGCGCCGCATCAAGGTCTTCATGGTCACGAAATCGCCGTGCCAACTCGGTCTCCTCCTGCTGCGACAGAATAGGAAAGCTATTTACCGTCTGGACATAGCTGCCCAGACTGCCGCTGGCCGACGGTATAGGTAATGCATAGTTGGTCATGATGATTTTCCCTTCCCTTAAATTCTAGCACTCTTCTCATGAGAGTGCTAATTGCTCTGGAAGTTCCCCCTAATCGCGATCCGATTCGGCACGGGGAAATCACATTTTATTTACTTTAAAACAAATAGTTATGCTATTTCGACGCGATCAGGGCCAGATGCCTGCCGACCGAAAGTCTAGCCCCTATCCAGCCCAGCAGTCCCGGGATCAGCAACAGAAAGATGCTGTCCGTCAGTGCCAGACTCTTGAAAGCGAACAGCGATGCGTAAACGTGCGACAGCTCACCCAGATTGTGGTTTACCAGCCAGACGCCGCCGCTGATGATGAGCCATGCCACCAAGCCGCCCGCGCAACCCTGCAGCGCGCCGTAATAGAGGAAAGGTCGACGTATGTAAGCATCCGTCGCTCCGATCAGCTTGATCACCTCTATTTCATCGCGACGTGTCAAGACCTGCAGTCGTATGGTATTGAACGTAATGGCCAGCAGCGCCACTGCCAGAAGAACGCCGAGTCCGGCGACTATCAGTTGGGCCAGTCGCAGCACGGCGTCCAGGCGCCGTGCCCATGCCGCATCGAGCTGCACATGTGCGACGCGCGGCCACTGCGCCATTTCGTCACGCAACGCTTCAAGTGCCTGTGGTGAGTTGTCTTTGGAGTTCACGACATAAGCATCGGGCAGGGGATTGCGCGGCAGGCTGTCGACGACATCCCCCAGACCGCTGGATTGCCGGAGTTCCTGCAACGCCTGATCACGCGACACCAGTTTGAAACTCTGAACGCGCGGGTTTTGCTTCAGGCGCACGGCAACTCGCGCGACTTCGGTGTGGTCTGCGTCCAGTGCCATGAACACGCTGACCTGCGGGTCAGTGGCGAACTGATGCGATGCGCTTTTTAGATTGTCGATCACCAGGTACAGTCCGGCGGGCAGACTCAAGGCTATGCCGATGACCAGGATATTGAGGACGCTGCCCAATGGCGTGCGCGCGAAGCGCTGCAGCGTTTGCGCAACGCTGCGGCCATGTTGCGAGAACCACGCCGTCATAAAGCCAGCGCCCCCTGCTTAAGCGCTATGACCCGAGGTGACAGCCGCGCCTGCAGCGTCTGATCGTGGGTTGCGATTACCACCGTGACGCCGACCTGATTAAACGACCGAAACAGATCTCCTATTTCGGTTGCGTATTCGGCATCCAGGCTACCGGTCGGTTCGTCCGCCAGCAGAAACGCCGGCCTGTGGACGATGGCGCGGGCTATGCACAGGCGCTGTTGCTCGCCGCCCGAGAGTGTGATCGGAAACGATTTTTCGTATTTGAGCAACCCGACCTTGTCCAGTGCTGCCCGCACACGCCGCGCCGATTCGTTGCGCGCGTAACCCATGATTTGCAGCGGCAAGGCAACGTTTTCGAAAACGTTGCGGTCGAATAACAACTTATGGTCCTGAAAGACCAGTCCAAAGTTACGCCGCAGAAACGGCACCGCCAGCGGCTTCAATGCGCCGACGTTCTGCCCGTTGACAACGACGCTGCCCGAGGTCGGGCGCTCGATCGCCGCCAACAGCTTGAGCAGCGTCGTCTTGCCCGCGCCGGAATGGCCGACAATAAAGACCATTTCGCCCGTTTCTATGGCAAAACCGATGTCTATCAGGGCCTGATAGCCGCCAGGGTAGCGCTTGGAGACGTGGCTGAGGGTGATCACTTTTTAGTGAAGGGTAAGGAGTGAATAGTAAGCAATGCGCATCGCGGGCCGAGAAGCTCTCAATCCACCATCCTCGATCCTGCTTCAACCCAGCAGCGCATCGACAAATTCCTCCGCGTTGAATGGCCGCAGATCATCCAGTGCTTCGCCTACACCAATAAAGCGCAACGGGATGGGCTTGTGGCGTGCAATGGCGGCAATCACGCCGCCCTTGGCGGTGCCGTCTAGCTTGGTCAATACCAGCCCTGTGACCCCGATCGCCGCATCAAACGCCTGTACCTGGCTGAGCGCATTTTGTCCGGTATTGGCGTCCAGCACCAACAGGGTTTCATGCGGCGCGCCGGGCTCGGCTTTGGCGATCACGCGTTTGACCTTCTTGATCTCTTCCATGAGATTCAGCTGGTTAGGCAGGCGCCCGGCAGTGTCGGCCAGCACGATGTCTATGCCGCGTGCGCGCGCCGCGTTGATGGCATCGAATATCACGGCCGCGGCATCGCCCGATTGCTGCGCGACCACCGCAACGTTATTGCGCTTGCCCCAGACTTCGAGCTGTTCGCGGGCGGCGGCGCGAAACGTGTCTCCCGCAGCCAGCAGTATCGATTTTCCAGACTGCTGATAATACTTGGCGATTTTTCCGATCGACGTAGTCTTGCCTGCGCCATTGACACCGGCCAGCATGATGACGAAGGGTTTGTGCGTGCTGACATCGAGCGGCACGGCTACCGGGCGCAGCAGCTCAAGCAAGGCATCGCGCAGGGCAGTCTTCAACTGCCCTGCTTCCTGATAGCCGGCGCGACGCGCTTGATCGCGCAGGCGCGTGATCAGAAATCCGGTCGCCGATACGCCTACGTCGGCCGTGATTAACGACGTTTCCAGTTCCTCATAGAAGGACTCATCAATCGCTCGGCCGCTGAACAACTCTGAAATATCACGGTTGAGCAAGTCCCGCGTGCGCGCGAGACCCTGCTTGAGGCGTTCGCCCCAACTGCTGGTGGGGGCCGACTGTTCTTTGTCTTTCTTGAGGAAACCAAACATGCGAGGAATTGTCAGAAACTGGGCATTGCGGACACAATTGGATTACAGTACGCGCGCTGTGACCGGCAACTTTGTGTCAGAGAATCAAAATTCTAGCCGGAAAGCACCGGCCGAGCTATAAAAAAGTCGAAACTTACCCATCTGGAATTCATATGTTACATGCGTATCTCATGGTCGCAGCCCGAATGCGGGCAGTGCTGCTGTTGGTTATTTCGGGCGCCACGATGGCCGCCGCGCCGGCGCTTGCGCAGGTCGCCGAGCACCGCCTGGCCAACGGGCTAAGAGTTATAGTCAAGGAGGATCATCGCGCGCCTACGGTGGTCTCCATGGTGTGGTACAAGGCCGGCAGCATGGACGAGTTTAATGGCACGACCGGTGTGGCGCACGTGCTTGAGCACATGATGTTCAAAGGCACCAAGAATGTGCCGGCCGGGGAGTTCTCCAAAGTCGTCGCCGCGGCCGGCGGCCGCGAAAACGCGTTCACCTTCCGGGATTACACGGCGTATCACGAACAACTGCATAAATCACAGCTTCCGCTCGCGTTCCGGCTGGAAGCCGACCGGATGGCGAATCTGGTCCTGACGAAGGAGGAATTCGATAAAGAAATCAAGGTCGTAATGGAAGAGCGCCGCCTGCGCACCGAAGATCGGCCGCAGGGGCTGCTCTATGAGCAGTTAATGGCGACGGCGTTTACCTCCCATCCCTATCGTTCACCGGTCATCGGCTGGATGAACGACCTTGAAAACATGACCTGGAACGATGCCCGGGAATGGTACGAGCGTTGGTACGCGCCCAACAACGCTATTGTCGTGGTCGTCGGAGATGTCAACGCAGCGGAGGTATTCAAGCTTGCCGAGCAGCACTTTGGCGCCATCAAACCCAAGGTGCTGCCGGAACGCAAACCGCAGGACGAGCCTGTGCAACTGGGCATCCGGCGCGTGTCCGTCAAGGCCCCCGCCGAACTGCCGTCGTTGATGATGGCCTATCGCGCCCCGAGTTTGCGCGACCCTGAACGCGACAGCGAACCCTATGCGCTTGAAATGCTTGCCGGCGTGCTCGACGGCCACGACGCGGCACGCCTGGGCAGCGCGCTGGTGCGGACGGAAAAAATCGCCACCGCAGTGGGCGCCGGATACGACAGCACGCAACGTGGTCCGGCCATGTTCATCATCAGCGGCGTGCCCTCTGCCGGCAAGACTGTGGCCGAGCTCGAACAGGCACTGCGACGCGAGCTGGCGAAAATCGTCAGCGATGGCGTGAACGAGCAGGAGCTCAAGCGCGTTAAATCCCAGGTCATTGCAGCGCAGGTGTTCCAGCGTGACTCGATGTTTTTTCAGGCCATGCAGATCGGATCGCTCGAAACATCCGATTATCCCCACCAATCGATGGATATCATGCTGCGCAAGCTGCAGCAGGTGAGCGCGGCGCAGGTTCAGGAAGTCGCACGCAAATATCTGGTCGATGACAATCTCACGATAGCCGTGCTCGATCCCCAGCCGCTTGCCGGGCGCAAACCCGTTGCCGCCCCTACAGGGCTGCGTCATGGACAATAAAATGCGCAAACTCTGGTGCGTACTGGTGTTGTGGATCGCGGCCGTTCCCGCGCATGCCTTGCTGCCCATACAGCACTGGCAGGCCAAGAGCGGAGCGCGCGTCTATTTCGTCGAGAGCCGTGATTTGCCGATGCTGGATGTCAGTGTCGATTTTCCGGCCGGATCGGTTTTTGACACGGCCGCGAAGTCCGGCCTCGCGGCGTTGACCGCCAGCATGCTCAAGCTTGGCGCTGGTGGACTGTCCGAGGACGAAATCGCGCGCCGTATCGCCGATACCGGCGCGCAGCTGGGCGGGCGCTTTGAGAACGACCGTGCCGGAATGTCGCTGCGTACCTTGACCAGTAGCGAGGAATTGAAGCAGGCGCTGGACATACTTGCACGCATCGTGCAGCGTCCGGAGTTTCCGGCGACCGTGCTGGAGCGTGAAAAGGCGCGCATTATCGCCGGGATCAAGGAATCCGATACCAAGCCCGAGACCATACTCGCCAGAAATTTTGGCGCCATGATCTACGGCAGCCATGCCTATGGATTGCGCAGTTCAGGCGAGGTTGCGACGGTGGCGACCCTGACTCGCGAGGATGTGATGGGTTTTTACCGCCGTCACTACACATCCGATCATGCGGTGGTGTCTATCATGGGCAATCTCCCGCGCGCCGCGGCGGAAGCGCTCGCCGAGCAGGTCACTGCGGTTTTACCCCGCGCCGGCGCGCCGGCCGTGATTTCCGCGGTACCGGATCTCGCGCGCGCTGTATCGCGCGCGTTTCCCCATCCGGCGACTCAAAGTCACTTGATGATGGGTGCGCCCGGCATCAAGCGCGACGATCCGGATTATTTTCCGCTTTTTGTCGGTAACTACGTGCTGGGCGGTGGCGGCTTCGTGTCGCGCATTACCGAAGAGGTGCGCTCGAAGCGCGGACTTGCTTACTCCGCCTATAGCTTTTTTTCACCGATGCAGGAACGAGGTCCGTTCGTGATTGGTCTGCAGACGCGCAAGGACCAGGCTGCGCAAGCGCTTGACGTAGTGCGCGCAACACTCGGCGAATTTCTTGCCCAGGGCCCGACCGAGGATGAACTTGCCAAGGCCAAGCAAAACATCATCGGCGGATTCCCGCTACGCATCGACAGCAATCGCAAGATACTCGATTACCTGGGTGTGATTGGATTCTATAAATTGCCGCTGACTTATCTCGATGATTTTGTTACCAATGTTGAAAAAGTTACGACCATCGACATCAAGAACGCTTTCGCGCGCCGCGTAAATCCTGAACGCATGGTCACGGTGATTGTCGGCGCCGACGACGTGGCGCCTGCCGCGGCAGGCGCAAAACCATAGCAGGCAATCGCGCCGATACTCGACTGCATGCCCGCCACCAGGAACAGGGTACGCATCATAGGCGGCGAGTGGCGCAGTCGCCTTGTCGCTTTTCCATCGGCTGCGGATTTGCGCCCGACGCCGGATCGCGTGCGTGGGACACTGTTCAACTGGCTGGGTCAGGATCTGACCGGAAAGATCTGCCTGGATCTATTCGCGGGCAGTGGCGCTCTTGGATTTGAAGCGGCTTCGCGCGGTGCGCGGCGCGTCGTCATGGTCGAAAGTGCCGAGGCGGTGTATCGCGCTTTACAGGAGAATGTCACCAAACTCGGCGCCGGTGCAGTGGAACTCAGGCGTGCGGATGCGTTAGAATTCCTGCGCTCGGACGGAGGAATCTACGATGTGGTATTTCTGGATCCGCCGTTTCGAACGGATTACCTCAAGAGGGTGCTCCCCGTGCTGGCATCACGCCTGGCCGACGGCGCCATGATACATATCGAAGCGCTGCGGGCACCCGAATTGCCGCAGCAGTGGGAAGTCTGGCGCAGCGGACGTGCGGGTGCCGTTATTCATCAATTGCTGAAATGGACAGGACATGAAGCGTAAAGCGGTATATCCCGGGACTTTCGATCCGATTACCCTGGGTCATCAGGATCTTGTCGAGCGCGCATCGGGCGTGTTTGACGAGGTCATCGTCGCTGTCGCTGACAGTCGCTCCAAGAAGCCGTTCTTCACGCTGGATGAACGAGTACGGATGGCAAAGCAGGTGCTGGGTAAATACAGAAATGTGAAAGTGATGGGTTTCTCGGGACTGCTGATGAAGTTCGTGCAGCTACACAAGGCCAAAGTCGTGCTGCGCGGTGTGCGCGCCGTGTCGGACTTTGACTATGAGTTCCAGCTCGCCGGCATGAACCGCAGTCTTTATCCCGATGTAGAGACCATGTTTCTGACGCCGTCCGAACATTACATGTTCCTGTCGGCGACGCTGGTGCGCGAAATTTCAATACTGGGCGGCAATGTGAACAAATTCGTGGCGCCGCACGTCGGTTCATGCCTGAAGAAGAAAATCAAGCTGGCGGGCGCGTGGAAATGAGCGATGTTTCATGTCCCTCATAATTACCGACGAATGCATAAACTGTGACGTCTGCGAGCCGGAATGTCCCAATGATGCGATCTCCGCAGGCGAGGAAATCTACGTCATAGACCCCAGTCGCTGCACCGAATGCGTGGGCCACTTCGAACAGCCGCAATGCCAGCAAGTGTGTCCGGTCGACTGCATCCCGCTTGATCCGGCACACGTAGAGAGCAAGGAGCAGCTACAGCAAAAGTACCTCCGGCTGACCAGCGTGAAAGTCGCGAGCGGCAAGGTGTGACACTGGTAAGCAGTAAGCAGTAAGCAGTAAGCAGTAAGCAGTAAACGGAAAGCCGTGATCGGTTTTCGTTGAATCACTAATCACTAATCACTAATCACTCAGTTAGTGCTGGCACCGCACACGCCGCCCCCACCCGACCATAGGCCAGAAACTCGTTTTGAAAATTGCCGGCCATGCCATCGCTGCCCACGTAGTCGCGCAGGCTGGATCCGCCCGCCTCTATGGCAAGCGTGAGCGTAATGCGAACTTTTTCCGCCAGCACTCGATAGCGGTCAAGCGAAATGCGGCGCGCCGGGTTTTTGGGATTGATGCCGGCACGAAACAAGGCACCTGCGTACTACTTAAGGCCTAGCTACCGGCTTGATCGCCGTGCGTTGACCCAATCAGAGAGTTTCTGTGAGAGGGGCACACCATGTCGATTACGGATAGGCTACCGCACGCCAGGCCGCAAGAAAAGATGCTGGCCAATGGGCGCGCTGCACTACCCGATGCCGAGCCGATCATTCCGCGCACACTGGCCGCTCGATTGCAGGCGGCAATGTACGAGATCGCTGTCGGTACGCGCGCATCATGGGACAAGCGCTGCAGTCAGCGCCGGCCGGCCACCGTGCTGCCATTTCGTACGAGCGGCGGCGCCCTGAAGAATCGACGCTCTATCAGGCGGTGCAGGAACAGTTGGAGACCTTCGTCGCCCAGGTCGAAGCCAAGACAGGCGCGGGTTTGCCGGCATTTATAAAAGACGAGTTCGAGGCCTATCTCGAATGCGGCATACTGGCGCATGGCCGAGAGCACCGCGCACCTGGTCGATCAGGTCATCCCGCGCGTGCCGGTCAGACTATGGGTGCTGTCGTTTCCAATCCCGCTGCGAATTCTGTTCGCGGCGCCCCCCGAACTGCTCACGCCGGTGCTGCGCATCGTCC
>CANJQI010000126.1 GCA_947476215.1 Betaproteobacteria bacterium | reverse complement strand
TGCCGTCAACAGTCGAACCTGCTCGATCAACGGGAACAGCATACGAATCAAATCGTCCTTTTGTTCGTGTGTAAGGCGCGAAAGATCGGGCAGTTCTTGCATGCTTCACATGCATACACTCTGCGCATAATTTGTACAATTTTTTCAGGCTGAATAGTCACCGAATTTGAATCTTTCCGTAGCTTTGACGAGCTCAGCGCAGATCCCGGGTTCCCACGCCGAATGCCCGGCGTTAGGTACGACGACGTATTGCGCTTCGGGCCACGCCCGGTGCAAGTCATCGGCGCTGACGATGGGACAGACCGCATCGTAACGGCCCTGCACGATGACCGCGGGAATATTTCTGATCTTGCCTACGTTGTCCAGCAGGGAATTGCGCGGCAGGAAAATATCGTGCATGAAATAATGAGCTTCCATGCGCGCAAGGCCGATTGCAACGTTGTCGTTTGCGAAATAGGCAACCGTGTCCGGACTGGGCAGCAGCGTCGAGCAGGAGCCTTCGTAGGTGCCCCAGGCGCGCGCGGCGGGTAGATGTACTGCGGGATCGGGATCGGTGAGCCGTTTATAGTAGGCGCCCAACAGATCGCCACGCTCGCTTTCCCCAATCCCGCTGGTATAAGCAGCCCAGGCTTCCGGGAAAATGTTCTTGAGGCCGTACAGAAACCACTCGATTTCGCTGGGTCGACACAGGAAAATGCCGCGCAATACGAAACCCAGGCAACGTTGCGCATGCGCTTCGCCATAGGCGAGCGCGAGTGTGGATCCCCATGAACCGCCGAACACCAGCCACCGTTCGATGCCAAGATGCGTGCGCAGGCGTTCGATATCGGCGATCAGATGCGGCGTCGTGTTATCGAGCAACTCGCCCAGCGGCTTAGAGCGTCCTGCGCCGCGCTGGTCAAAAATAACGATGCGATAGTGTGCGGGATCGAAAAAGCGCCTATGGCTGGGCGCACTGCCCGCACCCGGGCCGCCGTGCAGGAACACCACCGGTACACCGTTGGGATTTCCACACTGCTCCCAGTACATGCTGTGTACTTCGTCGAGCGCGATTGCGCCGCTGTCGTACGGCTCGATCGCCGGGTAGAGTTCGGTACGGGGGCGGCTATCCATCAGTGCCTCTTGGGGTAAGCGTGATCAACGTGTGCGTGAAAATAACATAAAGCGCATCCGTCATGGTTGTGTCAGGTTGCATAGCCGCGATCGGCCGGTGCGTAGCGCTGAGTTATAATGCCCGGCCCGCAATCATGAAGGATAGCCATGGCTAAAGTCAGAATCGAACGCGACACCTTCGGCGATATCGAAGTGCCGGCCGCGCGTCTCTGGGGCGCGCAAACACAGCGCAGCCTGATCAATTTCAGATTTCCCGGCGAGACCATGCCGCTGGATGTGGTGCATGCACAAATCATGGTCAAGCGTGCCGCGGCCGTGGTTAATATGAAGCTTGGACTGCTCAACAAGAAAAAGGGCGCGGGCATCGTCACGGCCGCCGATGAGGCCCTGAGCGGCAAGTATGATCAGGAATTTCCGCTGGTGGTATGGCAAACCGGGTCCGGCACTCAGACCAACATGAACGTCAACGAAGTACTCGCCAACCGCGGGTCGGAAATTATCGGCGGCGTGCGCGGCGAATCGCGCCTGATTCATCCCAACGATGATGTCAACATGGGACAGTCATCGAACGATACTTTTCCGACCGCCATGCATGTCGCGGCGGTGATTGCGCTGGAGCGGCAACTGCAGCCCGCGGTTCGCAAGCTGCGTGATACGCTGAACAAAAAATCCAAAAAATTCATGAGGATAGTCAAGATCGGGCGGACCCATCTGCAGGACGCAACGCCGCTCACGCTGGGGCAGGAATTTTCGGGTTATGTGTCGCAACTGGATCACGGGCTGCAGCATATCAAGGCGGCGCTGCCGCATCTGTGCGAGCTCGCATTGGGCGGCACGGCGGTCGGAACCGGTTTGAACGCACATCCGAAGTTCGCGGTCATGGTTGCCGCCGAGCTCGCAAGATATACCCGCCTGCCTTTTGTTACAGCGCCCAACAAGTATGAGGCGCTGGCATCATGCGACGGGGTGGTGAGCGCGCACGGCGCGCTGAAAACGCTCGCCGCATCGTTGATGAAAATCGCCAACGACGTACGCTGGCTGGCGTGCGGTCCGCGCTGCGGCATCGGCGAGCTCAGCATACCGGAGAATGAACCCGGCAGTTCCATCATGCCCGGCAAGGTCAATCCGACGCAGTCGGAATCGCTGACCATGGTGTGCTGCCAGGTCTTCGGCAACGACGCCGCGATCAACTTCGGCGGCGCATCGGGCAATTTCGAGCTCAACGTATTCCGGCCGCTGGTGATCCGCAATTTCATGCACAGCGCAAGCTTGATGACCAACGGATGCACCAACTTCAATGAGCAGTGCGCGGTCGGTATAGAACCCAACCGGGAGCGGATCGAGAAACTGATGCGTGAATCGCTGATGCTGGTAACGGCGTTGAATCCGCACATTGGCTATGACAAATCGGCTCAGATCGCCAAAAACGCCCATAAAAAAGGGTTGACGCTCAAGGAGTCTGCGGTGTCCCTGGGGCATGTCACGGCCACGCAGTTCGACCAGTGGGTGAAGCCGGAACAGATGGTGGGCAAGCTATAAACCCGACGATGGCAGGCAGGTCGGCCACTGCTTGCCGACACGCGGTGGCGCGTACGGCGGGCAGCACTCGACATGACGACGAAATCAGCCGTTGTCACCGGCGCTAACCGCGGCCTCGGTTTCGAGATCTGCCGCCAGCTGGCGCGCCACGGCATGCGCGTGGTGTTGACCAGCAGGGACAGGGTCCAAGGTCGTGCGGCGTGCGAAACGCTGTTGAAAGAGGGACTGAAGGTTGACTATCACGTCCTCGATGTCGTAGCACCTGCAAGCATCAAGGCACTCGCGGATTTCCTGCAGGAACACCACGGTGGCACCGACGTCCTGGTCAATAACGCCGGCATCATGATAGACCCACGTGGTTCGCGGTTGCTCGAGTCGAGCGTCGAAACCTATCGCGATACCTTCGAAGTCAATGTCCTGGGACCGTTGCAGCTCACGCAGGCGCTTTTGCCGATGATGAAAAAACGCAAGTACGGCCGCATTGTCAACCTGTCGAGCGGACAGGGGCAATTGACCGATATGAGCAGCGGCACGCCTGCCTACCGAGTCTCCAAGACCGCGCTCAACGCATTGACGCGCATTACCGCCGCGGAAACGCGCGCAACCAACATTCTGGTCAACGCGATGTGCCCGGGCTGGGTCAGAACCGACATGGGCGGGCCTAATGCATCGCGCTCGGTTGAACTAGGCGCAGATACCGCGCTGTGGCTGGCGACGCTGCCCGACGGCGGGCCTAGCGGCGGTTTTTTCCGCGATCGGGAGCCGATTCCCTGGTGAGTTCTGCCGCGCGGCCAGGCGCGGTAGAATCGTTCCTGGTCCGCTTCCGGCGGAAATAAAAGCATTTGAATGTTTACACGTAACAAGATCGCTGCCCGTCTTGCGCAACCGGCTTTCAAGCCGCAGCCGGGAGACCGGCGTGTTGCGCCGCCGCTGGGATCCACCCAGAGCACGCCTGCAGCCGTGCTGGTGCCGCTGGTGCCACGCCAGGATGGCATCACGGTGCTGCTCACGCAACGCACCGCGCATCTCAAACATCATCCCAGCCATATCAGTTTTCCCGGTGGGCGCGTCGAAAGCGCCGACCGCGATCGCACCGAGACCGCGCTGCGTGAAACGCAGGAGGAAATCGGACTTGCGCGCGAACATATCGAAATTATCGGCACGCTGCCGGACTACGAGGTTACGTCCGGCTTCAGAATCAGTCCGGTGGTGGCATGGGTGGAACCACCGTTTGAACTTGAACTCGATGCATTTGAAGTCGATTCGTCGTTCGAAGTCCCGCTGTCCATCGTGTTGAACCCCGCCAGCTACCAGCACCACGATGTCCACTTCGATGGCAAACACCGCGAATACGTGGCGATTCCTTATCAGGGCTACTACATCTGGGGAGCAACCGCGGCCATTCTGTACACGTTTTATCGCCAGTTGACCGATGAGCCATGCGCCGGCTAAAGGCTGTGGATAGACTGCCGAAACAACTACAATAGAATGATTCCAAAAGAATTTGGCCGGATATGCATCTTTTCCCGGCAATATCTGATGGGTAACTCGGAGAGTATCTATGGATACCA
Organism: Betaproteobacteria bacterium; assembly: GCA_947476215.1. GTDB lineage: Bacteria > Pseudomonadota > Gammaproteobacteria > Burkholderiales > SG8-41 > PALSA-1004. Next base: position 11,417 of record CANJQI010000126.1, on the reverse strand, counting down.
GCGGCGAACCGGCGCAACCCAGAATAGGTCTGGTGCTTAGCGGCGGCGGTGCGCGCGCCGCGTACCAGGTGGGGGTGCTGCGCGCAATTTCCTCGATGCTGCCCGCCAATGCGCCCAGTCCGTTCCAGGTTATTTGCGGCACGTCGGCGGGCGCGATTAACGCCACCGTCATGGCGGCTAACGCTGGAAATTTTCACCAGGGCGTGCGCATGCTGATGACGGTGTGGAAGAATTTTCATGTCCATCACGTATATCGGTCCGACCCGCTGGGCGTGCTCCACAACAGCGGCAAATGGCTGGCGGCGACGCTAACCGGCGGCCTGGGCAGGGAGACACCGATATCGCTGCTCGACAATGCGCCGCTCGACCAACTGCTCAGAACGCGGCTTGATTTTTCGACGATCCAGACTTCGATAGACAGCGGTGCCCTGCACGCGTTCAGCATCACGTGTTCCGGTTATACGTCGGGACAATCGGTCACGTTCTATCAGGCGCGATCGAATGTGCAACCCTGGCAACGCGCGCGCCGTATCGGTGTCGCGGCAACGATCATGCCCGAGCACTTGCTGGCGTCATCCGCATTGCCCTTTATATTTCCGGCAACACGCATTAATCGCGAGTATTTCGGCGACGGTTCAATGCGCCAGATTGCGCCAGTCAGTCCGGCCCTGCATCTGGGCGCCAATCGCTTGTTTGTCATAGGCGTGGGACGCCAGTTGCAGAAGTCGGCGGAGCGCGTCAAGACCGACGCCTATCCTTCCTTGGCGCAGATCGCCGGACATTGCCTCAACAGCATTTTCCTCGACAGTCTTGAAGTGGATCTCGAACGGCTGCAGCGCATCAACCGCACGCTCAGCATGATGCCGCCAGAACTGCGGGCAAAAAACAACGTGCCATTGCACGAAGTTGATTTTCGCGTGATTTCTCCAAGCGATTCGCTCGAAAAAATTGCCGCGCTTCATGTGAGCGAACTTCCCCTCACCATACGCTCACTACTATATACCGTGGGGGCGCTCAAGAAAGGCGGCTCCAATCTTATCAGTTACCTGCTGTTCGAAAAGGGCTATTGCCGCGCGTTGATCAAACTGGGTTACGAAGACACGCTGAAACAGCGCGACGAACTGATGCGGTTTCTGGGCTACGAAGCGTGCTGGTTGTGAGTATGGCGCCGATTGAGTATCGGCCCGGCCTGGCATATAGTTAGATGCCATGACATTTATTTCTCTGCTGGCTGCATTGCTCCTCGACCAGTGGCGGCCGCTGCGCGTCAGTAACCGCGTGCACGGGGCTTTTGGTCGCTACGTCACGATGTTGTCGTCAACCTTCAATCGCGGTCAGTACCGGGATGGCGTCATTTCTTGGGTGCTGGCGGTGGCGCCGTTTGCGCTGGGCGTGATGATATTGTACTGGGCGCTGCGCCACGCCAGCGGCATGCTTGCTGTGTTGCTTAACATTGCCGTGTTGTACGTCGCGCTTGGTTTTCGTCAGTTCAGCCATTTCTATACCGATGTGATGCAGGCGCTGCGCACTGCGGATCTGGCGCGAGCGCGTGAAATCCTCGGCGCGTGGCGGGGGAAATCGACGCGGGAATTCAGTGACCATGAAATTGCATGCGTTGCGATAGAACAGGGGCTCGTGCGTGCGCATCGCCATGTATTCGGTGTCATGGCGTGGTTCGTGCTGCTGGGTCCGGCAGGTGCGATCATCTACCGTATTGCAGCTCTGCTCAACGACCGCTGGAGTCCTGGATCTGGTGCGCCCGACGACCCCTATGGACTGTTTGCGTCGCGCGCATACACCGTCATAGACTGGGTGCCGGCGCGTCTGACCGCCATCAGTTTCGCGGTGGCAGGAGATTTTATGGGCGCCGTTGAATGCTGGCGCGAACAGGCCGCATCCTGGCGTTCGCAGTCGCAGGGCATAGTTCTGGCCGCCGCCGCCGGTGCGCTGGGGATACGCCTAGGTGGCGTACTTCACGAGGTAGATGGTATTGAATACCGGCCGCAACTCGGTGATGGCGACGAAGCGGATGTGGACTTCATGCAGGCCGCGATAGGCCTGGCATGGCGTGCCTGGGTGTTATGGATGTTCCTGGTTCTGCTCGTTACCATCGCAAGCTGGTTTTAGCACTACGCCAGATCAATCACCAGCGCCGCGCTTTGCGCATTAATTGCCCCACCAGCGTCCGGTAGGTTTCCTGCCGCGCCGGACTGATCATTCCGCGTTCAGCGGCAGCGCTGATCGCGCACCCCGGCTCGCTCAGGTGTTTGCAGTCGTTGAACTTGCACTTCCCCAGGTATTCGCGGAATTCCACGAAACAACGCGCCAGCCCTTCAGGGCCGACATGTTGCAGGCCAAACTCCTGCAGGCCGGGGGAATCGATGATGTGGGTCGCCGCGTCCAGATGATAGAGCTGTGCATGGGTGGTGGTGTGGCGTCCGCTGCCCAGCGCCAGTGAAAGGTCGCCCACGCGCGCGGCAGCTTCCGGAACCAGGCGGTTAATGATGGTCGATTTGCCCATGCCCGATTGACCTACGAGCACGCTGGTATGGCCGGCAAGACGCGCGCGCAGCGGCGCCAGGTCGACCTTGGCGGCGAGCGCCAGTATTTCATAACCGAGGTCGCGATACAGCGCCAGCGAACGTAATGCCTCCGCCGAGGTGGGTAAGTCCATTTTGTTCAGCGCCAGCAGCACCTGTATACCTGCTTCCTCCGAAGCGGCCAGGCAGCGATCCAGCAGTTCCCGATGATAGGCCGGCGACGCGGCCAGCACGACAATGACCTGCGTGACATTGGCCGCAATCAGTTTTTCGCGTTGAATATCCGAACGATAGAACAACGATGCACGAGGTTGAGTGGCTTCGATGACCCCTTGCTCGTCTCCGGTCATCGCAACGTCGACATGGTCGCCACACGCGATATTCGTCCGTTTGCCGCGGGTAACACAGGTGATGAGCAAGCCGCCGGCCAATTCGACCGAAAACCGGCGGCCGTAGCTCGCAACGACGGTCCCGGTCGGGAGAGCCTGACGCTTATCGATTGATGTCAAAGAGCGCCGTCATGCATGGTTCCAAATCTAGAGCGAGAACAAAGCATCAAGCTTTGCGGCGCAGATAAAATCATTTTCGGACAGTCCGTTAATTGCATGAGTGGAATAGTCAACCCTGCATTTCTTGTAGCCGACCGTCATGTCGGGATGATGATCCTCGCGATGCGATATCCACGCCGCCGCGTTGACGAAAGCCATGGTCTGGTAATAGTTCGTGAATTCATAGGTTTTCGTGATTACGCCGTCTCGGAGTTCCCAGCCTGTGAGCTGCGCCAGAAGCTGGGTCACTTCTAGCGGTTTGAGCGGCGATACCCCGCCTTCGCAGGCTTTGCATCTTTTGCTGGCCAGGTCCTGTGCAGTCATGTGGGAAATCCTGTAAGTGGCGAGTAGTGAACGGTAAGCGGTGAGCGGTAAGGCGTAAGCGGTGAGCGGTAGGCGGTCGGTGAGGGCGGCGATTTCGGCACATCGGGATCACGGCTTACCGCTTACCGCTTACCGTCCTTAAGCCGCGCAATACGCAGCGCCGCAGGCGGATGTGAATCGTAGAATGCAGAGTGCAGCGGGTCCGGCGTCAGGGTTGCCGAGTTGTCCTTGTAAAGCTTGACCAGCGCCGATATGAGGTCGGCAGCAGCCGTGTGCCGCGCAGCGTAGTTGTCGGCCTCGAACTCATGCTTGCGCGAGTAATGGCTGGTGAGCGGCTGGAGCAGGAAGATAAAGTGCGGCAGGACGATGAAAAACAGGATAAACGCCATGGCGGTGGACGGCGGTTGCGTGCCGAAATGCACGTTAAGGCCGGTGTAGAACCAGTCCTGATTCATAAGTCCGGCAAGCAGCCACAGAAACGCGAGACTGGCCGTAAAAATCCACACCATGCGCTTGATGACATGTTTGAGCTTGAAATGGCCGAGTTCGTGCGCGAGAACGGCTTCTATTTCACCCGGCGCGAGCCGCGACAGCAGGGTATCGAAGAACACGATGCGTTTGGTCTTGCCGAAGCCCGTGAAGTAAGCGTTGCCATGGCTGGAGCGGCGCGAGCCGTCCATGACCATCAGACCCTGTGCTTTGAATCCGCACTTTTCAAGCAAGCGCTCTATACGCTCCTTGAGTTGAGCGTCTTCAAGCGGCGCGAACTTGTTGAACAGTGGCGCGATCCATGTCGGGTACACGGCGAGCATCAGCAGATTGAACCCGACCCAGATCAACCATGCGTACAGCCACCACCACGGTCCGGCGACCGTTATGACCCACAGTATGCAGGCAATCAGCGGAATGCCGACTGCCGCCGCGAGCGCGCCGTGTTTCAGCATGTCGCTGACAAACATCAGCGGGGTCATCTTGTTGAAACCGTATCGTTGTTCGATGCCGAACGTCCGGTACCAGTCCAGGGGTATGTCTATGACGGTCATAATGACGCCGAGCAACACAATCAGGGCCACGCCGCGCGCAATTCCGGGTTCGAACCAGTTGGAGGTCGCATCGTGCAGCAGTTGTAGTCCGCCGCCGAAGGTCAGCGCCAATATGACGATAACTTCGAATAACGTGCCCAACATGCCAAAGCGCGTCTTGGCGCAACTGTAGTCGGCCGCCTTGTGATGGGCGTCCATGCCAATTTCATTTTTGAACTCATCGGGCACGCGTTCCCGATGCTGCCGTATGTATCTGACGTGGCGGGCGCCCAGCCATAGCCGGGTCGCCATGGCGAGTGCCAGGGCAGCGACAAAGATCAGGGAAAAGGTCTGCATGGCGCGGATTATCCCACAATGGTTTCCCGCCGCAGGGCGGACGGACCGGCATTTCCAGATTCGCGGCGGGGAAATGGAATGAAAGTATGACAAAATACGGAATCTGAACGCTGATGGGGATGATGGGGATTTATGGCCGCGGACCAAAATAACCTGTTATGGGTTGATATGGAGATGAGCGGGCTCAATCCCGACACCGACAAGGTGCTGGAAATAGCGATCGTTGTCACCGACTCCAATCTGAATACTGTCGCTGAAGCACCGGTGCTGGTCGTACATCAAAACGATACGGTCCTGGCTGTGATGGATTCCTGGAACACGGCCACGCATACGAAGTCGGGCCTCGTCGAACGCGTCAAATTGTCCGCGCTGACGGAAACCGAGACTGAAGATCGCCTGATAGCGTTTCTGCAACAGTACGTGCCGGCCGGCGTGTCGCCGATGTGCGGTAACTCGGTACACCAGGACAGGCGATTCATGGTGCGTCATTTGCCGAGGCTGGAAACCTTTTTCCACTACCGCAATCTGGACGTCAGCACGCTAAAGGAACTGATGAAGCGCTGGCGACCGGAACTTGCCGCCGGCATGACCAAGCACGGCAGGCACGAAGCGCTGGCGGATATTTACGAATCGATAGACGAACTCAAGTATTACCGCGAGCATTTTCTAAAGGTTTGATTCCAGATTCAAACTGCGTCGTTCGGAAGTGACCAACTCCAACCCGCATAGTCGCAGCGGCAAAATCATGCTGCTCATTGCATGGCTGCTGATCATGGGCGGCCTGTACTGGTTTTTTAGCGACTGGAATGCAAAGCAGGCCAATCCAAATACCGCGCAAGTCGTTGATAAACAACGCAATGCTCTAACGCTGGTGCGTAACAGGGCAGGTCACTATGTTGCGGAGGGAGAGATCAATGGCCGCCGCGTGACGTTTCTGCTAGACACCGGCGCAACCTGGGTCGCGCTTCCCGGGAGGCTTGCGGCCGAACTGGGCCTCAGGCTCGGCGCCGCGGTGAATTTGCAGACCGCGAACGGCAGCGCGATCGGTTATCAGACGCGGCTCGACAGGGTGCGGCTGGGACCGATTGAAATGTCCGATGTCGGGGCGTTGGTGGCGGACGGCATCGAAGACAACACCGTGCTGCTGGGCATGAGCTTTCTGAAACACGTTGAGTTCACCCAACGTGATGGTGTATTGATACTGCGCGCACTACCCGACGACGATCGCCAGGCGCGTCGTTCCAGCAGGCCCTGACGCCGCAATCGTAGGTCAGGGTAGCGATGACCTGATTGCGATCCGCTTGCGCAGCCAAAGCGGCAGGCATGCGTTCGCGCGTAAGCGCCGTCATCAGATCCGCAGTAGCTTGTTGCAGGGCCGGCGGCGCATTCGGTTGCAATCCTGGTCATCGCCTCGGCGCCGGTGGCGCAGCCCACGGGGGCAAAATGCCACGAGCGCAGGAACTCACACAGCAGTTCACGACAGCGCGTGTTGTCGTCGATGACCAGCACCGGCTGGTCGCGGTAGGCTGCGCACGGCGACGATACGGTCTGCGTGCCGGCCTTATCGACGATATTCTGCCGGATCGTGAAATGAAAAGTGCTGCGTTTTTCGAGCTCGCTCTCAACGGTGATGTGTCCATTCATCAATTCGACCAGTCGGCCGCAGATCGACAGGCCGAGGCCCGTTCCTCCGAATCGCCGCGTAATCAAACTGTCGGCTTGCGTGAAGGCATCGAAGATCGATTTCCTGTGCACGTCCGAAATCCCGATACCGGTGACTGATGAGCACATACAGCACCGCGATCACCACGCTGATGCCGATCAGGCACACGATGGAAAAGTATCGAACCAGCCGAAAGCGCCGCGACGGAGTCGCTGCTTTGTCGGCTGACTGAAGCTTCGAGTTTGTCGGTGTCACGGATGCCGGCAATACTGCCGTCATCGCATTTCTCCCTGTACAGGCGCACGCCGGTCGGCGTACTGACGCCCATTCCATGTGCATAACGGCGCACGGGCAAGTTTACTTAAGGATGCCTGACAATATGAAATCCCTGCGTTTCAAACTGTCGGAAGCGCCATGCCACATGCGTCGTCTGGCCTGGCTTGAAGGTTATCGTAGCGGCGATAACGGCTGGGCGCCGTTAAAGTTATGTAACCGAATGATAATAAACACCAAATCATAAACACAGAAACTGGATCGATGTTGATGTGATCGATATGCGGCCGCCCCATCGACAGGCAAAAACACCGATCCCACGATTCACTTCATCAATTGTTGCTTGAACGGGAATCGCAGTTCGACTTATAGAAGTTGATCAGCCCGTTTGTTGACGCATCGTACGCAGTGACCGGGTCACTACGTTCCAGTTCCGGCAGTATTCGTGTCGCCAGGCGTTTGCCGAGTTCCACGCCGGGTTGGTCAAATGCATTGGTGTCCCAGATCGCGTTTTGAACAAACACCTTGTGTTCGTATAAGGCCAGCAACATGCCGAGCGCATGCGGCGTCAGTTTTTCCACCAGGATGGAATTGGTGGGTCTGTTGCCGGGGAAAACATCATGCGCGGATGTGGCTGCATCCCCATTCATGAGCGCGGTGGTCTGCGCGAAAAAATTCGCCATCAGAATCTCGTGGTGGCGGTCTATCACGTGATGAGGACGGCATGCGGCGATGAAGTCGGCGGGTATCAGTCGCGTGCCCTGATGCAGCAACTGAAAGAACGAATGCTGAGCGTCGGTCCCCGGCGCCCCCCAGATGACCTGTCCGGTGTCATAGTCGACCGCGGCACCATCGTGTGTCACCCGTTTGCCGCTGGATTCCATGTCGAGCTGTTGCAGATACGCCGGCAACAACGCCAGCGTATCGTCGTAAGGGAGTATCGCGTGTGTGGCTGCGCCGAAAAAATTGTTGTACCAGATGCCGAGCATGGCGAGTATGACCGGCATACTTTTTTCAAATGGCGCATTGCGGAAATGATCGTCCATGGCAGCGGCACCCGCCAGCATTTTTTCGAATCGCTGCATGCCGATCGCCAGCGCGACCGGTAAGCCGACCGCGGACCACAGCGAGTAGCGGCCGCCGACCCAGTCCCAAAACGGGAAAACACGTTCGGCGTCAACGCCGAATTCCGTCGCCTTGGGCACGTTGGCCGTGACGGCGACGAAGTGACGGGCGGCGTTGTCTTCTCCCAGCGAATTCGCAAGCCACCGGCGCACCGAACGTGCATTCGTCATGGTTTCCATGGTGGTGAAGGTCTTGGAAACGACGTTGACGAGCGTGGTGGCCGGAGACAGTGGCGCGAGCAGGCGGTAAAGCGCCGCGCCGTCTATATTGGAGGCAAAATGCATGTGCAACGTCGGATCAGCATAGGGCGCCAGCGCATGTACCGCGAGCATGGGGCCGAGGTGCGAGCCGCCGATGCCGATATTGATGACGTCGGTGTATTGTCCTCCCCCGCTGCCGGCGATCCGGCCATTGCGTACGCCGTCGCTGAAATTTCGCATTTGTTCGCGCACGGCCACCACCTGCGGCAGCGTGTCCATGCCGTCCACCAGGACCGACCGGCCGTCACGCAGGGCGGTATGCAGTACGGGTCGATTTTCGGTTGTGTTGATCTTTTGACCGCTAAACATACCGTGCATCCGCTCGCCCACGCCGCGCTCGCGCGCCAGCGCCATCAGCAGCATTATCGTCTCCGAACTGATCAGGTTCTTGGAATAGTCGAGCAGCAATTCATCGAGCCGCAGGGATAACGTTTCGAAACGCTGTGGCTGCGCGGCAAACATCGCGGCGATGCTGGAGTTCGCGATCGTCGCTTTATGTGCCAGCAGCGCCTGCCAGGCCGGCGAACGCGTAATTGAGGGTTTTTCTGATGCCATGGTAGTTCGTCCGGCGTGATCGGTAAATTGTGATCGGCGACGCGTGGCAATTTTACTGACTTTCGAGAGCGTCGAGTAATTGCTAGTATGATCAGAAGGTGGACAGTAAGCTGTTAGCGTATCAACGAAATCCGAAATTTCCGCGCTTTTCCTCACAAATCACTAATCACTTACCCCCTCCCATGCATGAAGTAACAACAGCACTAGGCCAAGCACTACGCGGCGTCTGGCAGCCGCGGATGCTGGTGCTGACACTATTGCCGACGCTGGCCGCATTGGCATTGTGGGCGGGCCTGGCGTGGTTATACTGGGACAACTGGGCTCAGTGGCTGAACACCTTGATCACCGGATCGTATGCCAGCCAGTGGCTTGCGCAACGTACACTGGACACGCTCGCGCACTACTCGGCCTTGTTATCGCTGTTCTTGGTTCTGGCGCCGTTGATTTTTGTCACCGCGGTGCTAGTTGCGTCCATGGTGGAGATGCCAGTGATCGTTGGTTTTGTCGCGAACAGAGACTATCCAGAACTGGCGCGGCGGCATGGCGGAACCATGACCGGCAGTATCGCAAACGCATTGACGACGGTGCTGATATTCGCGGGCTTGTGGATAGTCACTTTGCCGTTATGGCTGACCGGCGTGCTCGTGCCTGTGTTGATGGTGGCGTTATCCGCCTATCTGAATCAGCGATTGTTTCGTTATGACGCCTTATCGGAGCACGCCGGCGCGGAAGAATTTCGAGCGATCGTCGCGGCCAGTGGCTACCGCATGTATCTGTTGGGAGCGCTACTCGGAGTATTCTATTTCGTACCGCTGCTCAATTTTCTGGCGCCTGTCCTGAGCGGGCTAGCGTTTACGCACTTTTGTCTGGCACGCCTGGCCGAGTTACGGCAGGCCAAGCAGGTGAAGTGAAATCAAACTCATTCGCAAATCGTACTGAACGTAGCCCGGAAGAAGTCCATGGTTTTTTCATGGCCGTATTCCGGGGAAGCACGGGTGTGCGAAGTCACGTAATTTCAATACGCATTGCTTTTTCCCGGAATACGTCCTACGCACTCCTTCCGGGCTACGGGACTACGGGACTAAAACTACCCTAGCGCCTTTCGAAATGAACGGAACGGGCTCGGTAGTCTTATGATTTGCTTTTTCTTGGCGGCCTTGGCGGCTTGGCGGCTTGGCGGTGCCTTACTGCCAGCGTTCCAACACCGCCGCAATTCCCTGCCCGCCGCCTATGCACATCGTTACGAGCGCGTATCTGCCGCCGGTGCGCTGCAATTCGTAGATCGCCTTGACCGTCAGCAGTGCGCCGGTTGCGCCTATCGGATGACCGAGGCCTATGGCCCCGCCGTTGGGATTGGTCCTGACGGAATCGAATTTCAGATCGCACGCGACTGCCATGGCCTGCACCGCAAATGCCTCATTGGATTCAATCAGATCCATGTCGGATATTTTCAAACCGGCTCTTTCGAGGGCAATTCTGGACGCCGGCACTGGTCCTATACCCATGATCTTGGGATCCACGCCCGCAATTCCATACGACACCAGGCGGGCCATGGGCTTTAAGCCCTGTTTTTGTGCCGCGGACTTTTCCATCAATACCACGGCAGCCGCGCCATCGCTGATTCCCGAGGCGTTGCCCGCTGTCACCGATCCGTCTTTCTTGAACGCGGCACGCAGTTTGGCCATGCCCTCCATGGATGAATCGGCACGTGGATGTTCATCTTTGTCGAATACCACCGTGCCTTTTCGGCCTTTCAGCTCCATCGGCAGTATCTGGTCCTTGAAGTAGCCCTGCTCAATGGCGTTGACTGCCCGGCGGTGGCTTTCCACGGCGAACGCGTCCTGCTGTTCGCGCGTAATTTTCCACTGTTCGGCTATGTTTTCCGCGGTAATGCCCATGTGCACCGTATCGAATGGATCGGTCAATGCGCCGACCATCATGTCTATCACGCCGGCGTCGCTCATGCGCTGGCCCCAGCGCAGGGCAGGCATCAGATACCCGCTGCGGCTCATCGATTCCGCGCCTGCGCCGACCGCGACATCGGCGTCCCCGAGCAGGATCATTTGCGCGGCGCTGACGATGGCCTGCAGTCCGCTGCCGCACAGACGGTTGACGGTAAGCGCGGTCGTCTCGCGCGGCAGGTCTGCCTTGATGCAGGCTACACGCGAGATATACATGTCTTTCGCTTCCGTATGAATCACGTTGCCGAGCACCAGCGCGCCGACCTGCGCCGGATCAATGCCGGCGCGCTTTACGCCTTCGCGTATGACCTGGGCGGCCAGTTCGGTGGGCGGCACATCCTTGAGTGCGCCGCCGAAGTCGCCTATCGCGGTTCGCACGCCACTTACCAGAACTACTTCGCGTTGCATGGGCATGTCTATTCCTTTCATTTGCAACATCCACGCGGATGGTGCGCTGATGAAGCTGATTTGAAAATCAGTTTACGCTTGTGAAACGCCAGTGTCGAGATCTGAAGTTCTGCGCGCCCTTAAGCGTGCGAAAGCACCCGGAGATTTTCTGCTTCACCTTAGGCATACGGATGGCACGCTCGCCGAGATTGTTGGTAAACGGTACGCACAGATCGGTCGCGAAACGCAGCACCTCTGCGGCGTGCTCGCGCCTGCGGTGCAGCAGGCTGAACGCCACCGTCTGTTTGATCCGACCGCGGCGCTTGTTGTCTCGGACGGCATGAGGATTACGGGCTTGAGCATTATGCAAAATCGTTTCGTAATGCGTGAAGATGCGCCTGA
>CANJQI010000125.1 GCA_947476215.1 Betaproteobacteria bacterium | reverse complement strand
CTGGCCAATTACTGCCCCAACAACCTCACCGAACTGCACTCCACCGCCCGCAACAAGCTCAGGAGCGCGCAAAAACGACCTTCGATCATCGCTGCTTGCTGGATGCAGGCTACACTTTGGTAATGTCATGAATTATGGAAGGCTCAATAATCAGGAGATCGCGCGGTTTCTCGTCGCACCGGGTGTAAAAGAGAAGTTCTTCGGCGCCGGACAGGAAGTCGTGGGGAGCGGTCCCGAACAGCTGGGCGCCAAGGTTAAGGCTGAAATCATACGTCTGGGCAAAGTGATCAAGGATGCCGGAATTCGTGAAAAACCATGAAATATCAAAATGTTATATTCGAGGAATAGGGCGCATGGGAAATCTGGCGGGACTGTTTCAGCCTCAAGGCATAGCCATTGTCGGCGCCAGCCGCGACCTTGCACGCGGCGGTGGACAGCCGCTCAAGGCGTTGCTGGAGTCCGGATATGCGGGCGCCATCTACCCGATCAACCCCAAGTACGACGAATTGGCGGGATTGCGCTGTTACAAGTCCGTACGTGACGTGGATGGACGCTGCGATCTTGCGGTGATCGCACTGCCTGCGGCGGGCGCGGTTGCGGCGGTGCGCGATTGCGCGGCCAAGGGTGTCGGCTATGCGGTGCTCTACAGCGGCGGATTTCGCGAGACGGGCGCGCAAGGGCTGGCGCTGGAACGAGAACTGCTGGAGGTGGCGCGCAATGGCGGAGTCCGCCTCATAGGCCCGAATTGCCTAGGCGTCGTCAATGTCGTTGACCATGTGTACGCGGCGTTCGGCAGTCTTACACGCCCGCCGCGCCTGAAGGCCGGGTGCGTATCCATGGTGGTTCAGAGCGGCGGGTTTGGCTACAGCCTGGCTTTGCGCTGCGCCGAGATGGATGTCGGTTTTCGTTACGTGGTTGCGAGCGGAAACGAAACCGACGTCACTACGCCGGAACTCATAGATCACTATCTTGACGACCCTGTTACCAAGGTTGTTTTTTCCTATCTGGAAGGCGTGTCGGACGGGCGCGCGCTGATGGAAGTCGGACGCAAGGCTGCGGCACTGGGCAAACCCATACTGTTGTGGAAAGCCGGGCGCAAGGAGCAGGGCCTGAAAGCCGCGGCGTCGCACACGGCAAGCATGACGGGCCGATACGAAATCTATCACGCGGCTTTGCAGCAATCCGGCATCATTGAGGTGTTCAGCATAGACGAACTGGCGAGCCTGGTGAAGGTATTCAGTTCGGGAAAATTGCCGCGCGGCCCGCGCGTCGGGCTCATGAGCGCGTCGGGCGGATCGGCGATCGTATTCGCCGATGCATGCGACGAAGAAGGAATGACATTGCCGCTGCTGTCGGAAAATACCGTCACGGCCATCCGCAAATTTGTTCCCAGTGTAGGCGCGGTATCCAACCCCGTGGATTTTGCCGCCGGGTTTCTGAACGATGGTTCGGCGGAAAACTTCGTAGGCGCGCTGGACCTCGTTCTGGCCGACGAAAACATCGATCAGGTCTGTGTTTTGCTCGCGACGGTGCAAGGCAAGCAGGCGCTCAACGGTGCGCGCATCATGGCCGCGGCGGCGCAACGTTCCCCGAAACCGATACTGGTATTTTCCTCGACGCCGCGCAACACGGCCGTAGAAGCGCTACGCACACTGGAGGAAGCGGGTATCCCGGTCCTGTCGTCGCCCGTACATCTCGCGCGTGCCGCCGCCGTGACGTCGCGCTATAAGGCCCGCACGGAACAGGTGCGCAACATGGCGCCTTTGCAAACGGGTGGCGTCCAGCGGCCATCGGACGGGCCGCGCAGTGTGTTGAATGAAGTCGAAAGCAGGGCGCTACTGACGGCCCACGGATTTCCGCGGACGAACGATGTCGTGGTGTCAGCCGGTCACAAGGCGCCGCGTAACACGATCACCTACCCTGTTGCAGCGAAAGTCATTTCGCGCGACCTGCCGCATAAATCGGACGTGAGCGGCGTGCGGCTGAACATACGCAATGACGAAGAACTTGATGCCGCCATCACGGAAATTTATAAAGCCGTCGCGCGCGCCGTTCCCAAGGCGAAAATCGACGGCATACTCGTGTCCGAAATGGTGTGCGACGCCGTGGAAGTCATCGTCGGCGTCATCAATGACGACGTGTTTGGTCCCACGGTACTGATGGGATTGGGCGGAACGCTGACCGAAGTGCTGCACGATGTTGGGTATCGCGTCGCGCCCTTTGATGTCGCGACTGCCGAGGCCATGATAACTAGTTTGCGCGGCAGTGCGATTTTTCGCGGTGTGCGCGGGCGCCCGGCATGCGATGTTGCCGCGCTGGCTCAGGCGGTCAGTCGCGTGTCCCGCATGGCGTGGGAGTTGCGCGATACGCTGGTCGAACTCGATATCAATCCCATGTTCGTCCGAACACCTGGCAAGGGTGTTGTGATCGGCGATGCATTGGCGGTGCTGCGCAGCTATTGATTTCCCCAAAATTCATGACACACACCCGTTATTCCGGTGAAGACCGGAATCCAGGATTGTTATCAAGGTCTCCATCAGTGTATCTGGGTCCCGCCGTTCGCCGGGAAGGCGATGGCTTTATGCGGGTGCTTCTCAAAAAAATGGAACGCACCAGTTACGATCACTCAGGCGCGTGATCCGCGTTCCAGCGTAACGCCGAGTTTTTTCACGTTACGCAGTGCCCCAAGTTTGGCGATGCTCACTTTGACCCACGGCGCCCTGAATTCGCCCGTGATGATGTCCGCGATGCACTCGCCGGCTTTTTCAAGCAGCAGGAAATGTTGTTCCTCGAACAATTTCTCTATGCGGGCTACGATTTTGCTGTAGTCGATGGTGTCGCCGATCTTTCCACTTTTTGCTGCGTGCAATCCGGGCAGGCCGACTTCTATATCGAGCTGTATTGTTTGCGGCACCTTTTTTTCCCATTCGTAAATGCCGATCAGGGTCTCAATCTTGAATTCGGAAATGAATATGGTGTCCATTTTTTAGGATTGAGGATCTAGGATTGAGGGCGAGGCGAAATGCTCGGGACACGCTTTTTGGTTAGAATCGGCGCTTATTCTATTTGAATTCATGTCATGGCAATAGCCGCGGTTGTAATTGCGTACCTGATAGGGTCGGTTTCATTTGCAGTGCTGGTTAGCCGTGCCATGGGACTGCAGGATCCTCGCACGTTTGGCTCGAAGAATCCGGGTGCCACCAATGTGCTGCGTTCGGGCAAGAAACTGGCTGCGGTGCTGACTTTGCTCGGTGACGGCGCGAAAGGGTGGCTGGCGGTGTATCTGACCGACGCATTTTTCGCATCAGCGGTTCCGCCCACGTACAAGATATCGCTGGTCGCCATTGCGGTGGTGGTTGGCCACATGTATCCCGTGTTTCATCGCTTTCAGGGCGGCAAAGGCGTAGCGACCGCGCTGGGCGTGATGATAGGGCTCAATCTTTGGCTGGCGGCGGGTGTGCTGTCAACGTGGCTCATCATCGCGGTATTTTTTCGCATTTCATCGCTGGCTGCGATGATCGCCGCTGTATCGGCACCGTTTTTCTGTTTTCTTCTATACGGCGTGCACGCCTACACATTGGCGGCCGGTGTCATCGCGCTGTTGCTGGTGTGGCGTCATCGCGGCAATATCAGCAAATTGCTTGCCGGCACTGAAGGCCGTATCGGCGAAAAGAGCGCGTGAAACGCGCTGGTGCGAGATCATGAAAGTTATTGTTCTCGGTGCCGGCGTGGTCGGTGTGACCAGCGCCTGGTACCTGAACAAGGCGGGTCACGAGGTCACTGTCATCGATCGCCAGAGCGGGGCGGGGCTGGAGACCAGTTTCGCCAATGGCGGTCAGATATCCGTCAGTCACGCCGAACCGTGGGCGACGCCGGGCGCGCCCGTGCAAGTGCTTAAATGGCTGGGACGGGAAGATGCGCCGTTGTTGTATCGGCTGCGCGCGGATCCGGCACAGTGGCGCTGGGGACTGCAATTCCTGTTCGAGTGTTTGCCCTGGCGGTGGCGCCGTAATGTGGTCGACATCTTGCGCCTTGCGCTTTACAGCCGCGCCTCTCTGCAAGCCCTGCGCTCGGATACGGGTATCGCTTATGATCATAGCGAGCGCGGTATCCTGCATTTCTATACCGACGAAGCGCATTTCAGAGGGGCTTTGTCGGTCGGCAGGCTGATGCGGGAGCACGGATGCGAACGCGAGCCGAAAACACCACAGGAAATTGTCAAGCTGGAACCGGCACTGGCGCAGATTTTGCCGCAGTTGGTCGGTGGAGACTATGCATCCAGTGACGAAGGCGGCGATGCGCATCTGTTCACGCAACGACTTGCCTCGCTGTGCGCGGCGCGTGGCGTCACCTTCCAGTATGGCGCAACGATAGAGGATATTTTGCGTGACGGGGATGTGGTTTCCCGGGTAGACATACGGACCGCGGGTGGGGAAAAGCGCGCTGTGTCCGCCGATGCTTACGTCTTTGCGCTAGGCAGTTATAGTCCGCTGTGGTCGCGGCGCCTCGGCATTCGGCTCCCGATCTATCCGCTGAAGGGGTATTCGGTCACGATACCGATACTAGATCCGGATGCCGCGCCCAGCGTCAGTCTTACCGATGACGAGCACAAGCTGGTGTTTACGCGGCTGGGCGAACGGCTGCGCGTGGCGGGCACCGCGGAGCTTAACGGGTATGACACGTCGGTTAACGCATTACGCTGTGATGCAATCCTGCGTCGCACGGCAGCCTTGTTTCCGCTCGCAGGTGACTACGACAGCGCGTTGCGTTGGGCCGGACTGCGGCCTGCAACGCCTTCGAATCTTCCCTACGTGAGTCGAACGAAGTTACGCAACCTGTTTCTGAATACAGGACATGGCACTTTGGGATGGACGATGGGTTGCGGTTCGGCGCGCGTGCTTGCCGATCTGGTGTCGGGGCGCGAACCCGACATAGACGCAGACGCGTACAGCGTTACACGCCCGCGGGCTTAAGGCTGGCGAGGTTCCATCGCGGCTTGACGGAAAAGCCGCGGGTTTGCGTATTTCGGATCTCGGGGCCGGATGCCTGCAGGCGCAGTGCCGCCGCGTAAGCGATCATCGCGCCGTTGTCGGTGCAGAATTCCGGCGCGGGGTAAAACACCTGCGAGCCTAGCTTCAACGCGTCTCGCGTCAGCCGCATGCGCAACGCGCGATTGGCGCCGACGCCGCCCGCGACCACCAGTTGTTGGTGGCCGCTACGCTTGAGCGCGGCCAGCGACTTGGTGACCAATACGTCAACCACGGCCGCCTGGAATTCGGCGGCGATGTCGGCGCGTCCCTGCGCATCCAGCTCACGGCCCTTGACCTGCAACATCACCGCGGTTTTGAGCCCGCTGAAACTGAAATCCAGATCATCGCTGCGCAACATGGGGCGCGGCAGACTGATACGGCCGGCGCGCCCCTGTTCGGCGAGCGCGGCTATCGCCGGTCCGCCCGGGTATCCGAGTCCCAGCAACTGTGCGGTCTTGTCGAATGCTTCGCCGGCGGCATCGTCGAGTGTCTCCCCCAATAATTCGTATTTTCCAACCCCGGCCACCTGCATCAGCTGCGTGTGTCCTCCGGATACCAGGAGCGCGATAAAGGGGAAATCAGGCGCGGGCTTTTCCATCAGCGGTGCCAGCAGATGTCCTTCGAGGTGGTGTATGCCCATCGCCGGCACCCCCAGCGCGTAGGCGAGGCCGTGCGCGATGCTGGCGCCGACCAGCAGCGCCCCCGCAAGGCCCGGGCCCTCGGTGTAGGCAACCGCGTCGAGGTTAGTGAGTGCATACCCGGATTGATCCAGTATGCGCTGAGTCAGGGGCACGACGCGCCGGATATGGTCGCGGGAGGCGAGTTCGGGTACCACCCCGCCGTAATCGGCATGCAATTCAGCTTGGGTATGCAGCGCATGCGCCAGCAGGCCCTGTCGCGTGTGATACAGCGCGACCCCGGTTTCGTCGCACGAGGTTTCGATACCTAAGACCAGCATTTCGTATCCCGGATACGCAGGAAAAACCTGCTTTATTGCATGGAAACAACGCTCTTTTAACGCGCCTGGACAACCCGCTTTGAAAACCCTGATGTCGCTGTTATACTACTCCCCTTTCGCAATTTCTGACTGGGTAACTGCCGTATGCCGACCGTGCGAGTGAAAGAGAACGAGCCCTTTGAAGTGGCCATGCGCCGTTTCAAGCGCAACATTGAAAAAACCGGATTGCTCACTGAATTGCGCGCGCGCGAATTCTATGAAAAACCCACGTCCGAGCGCAAACGCAAGCATGCGGCGGCGGTCAAGCGCCACTACAAGCGCCTGCGCTCGCACATGTTGCCGCCCAAGTTATTCTGATTCCGTGAAGCGTGACGAGTGAAGGGTGAGGGGTAACAACCTCACCCTTTTTGCTTTCCTATACCGTCTTTACTCTTTACCCCTTACTCTTCACCGCTCCAATGTCCCTCAAAGCCAAAATTACCGATGACATGAAGACGGCCATGCGGGCCAAGGATGCGCCGCGTCTGGGCGCGGTTCGCCTGCTGTTGTCGGCGATGAAGCAGAAAGAAGTCGACGAGCGCGTCGAACTGACCGACGCCGACATCGTCGTGATCATCGACAAGATGATCAAGCAACGCCGCGATTCGATTTCGCAGTTCGAAAAAGGCGGACGTCAGGATCTGGCCGATCAGGAGAAGTTTGAAGTCGGCGTCCTGCAGGCTTATATGCCACAGGCGCTGTCGGACGTCGAGGTCGACGCCGAAATTGCCGCCGCGATGCAGTCCACCGGTGCAAAAGCCATGGCGGATATGGGCAAGGTGATGGCGGTATTGAAGCCCAAGCTGGCCGGCAAGGCCGATATGGGCAAGGTCTCGGCTCTGGTAAAGGACAGACTGGCCGGTTGAAATTGGTAGTTTCCGCGCCTGCTGGAGCCGGCACCGGAATCGACTATCATAGGAATTGTGGAGGTGATTGGGGTATCCCTCAGCCCTCAGCCCTCAGCCCTCAGCCGTCAATTCGTGATCCCAGCATCGTTTATCCAGGACTTGCTCAACCGCGTTGATATCGTCGACGTGATTGAGCGTTATGTGAAACTCAGGCGTGCTGGGGCCAACTACGTCGCCTGTTGCCCGTTTCACAGCGAGAAAACTCCTTCGTTTACCGTTAGCCAGGCCAAGCAGTTTTATCACTGCTTCGGTTGCGGCGCGCACGGCACCGCGGTCGGGTTCATGATCGAATACGCGGGCATAGGCTTCATCGAAGCGGTCAAGGATCTTGCGCAAAGCGCCGGCATGCAGGTGCCGGAGATCAGGAACGAACAACCGCGCGGCAAGACCGAAGAAGGCGATGATCTGTACGAGATCATGCTCAAGGCGGCGCGCTATTACCGCCGGCAACTGAAGGATGCGCCGCGCGCCATCGAATATCTGAAAAAACGTGGATTGTCCGGCGACATCGCCGGAGAATTCGGCATAGGATATGCACCGGACGGCTGGCAGAATCTGCAGGCAGCGTATCCGGATTACCATGCCAAGGCGCTGCTTGCCGCGGGGTTGGTAATCGAGAACGACGAAGGCAAGCGTTACGACCGTTTTCGTGACCGGGTCATGTTTCCTATCGTCGACCCGCGCGGCCACATCATCGGCTTTGGCGGCCGTGTCATCGATCAGGGCGAACCGAAGTACCTGAATTCTCCGGAAACCACCCTGTTCGAAAAAGGCCGCGAGCTTTACGGGCTGTACCAGGGACGCCGCGCGATACGCGAGGCCGGCCGTGCAATAGTGGTCGAGGGCTACATGGACGTGGTGGCGCTGGCGCAATCCGGAATAGGTTATGCCGTGGCGACGCTGGGTACGGCGACCACGCCCACGCACGTACAAAAGCTCCTGCGCCAGACCGAGGAAATCGTGTTTTGTTTCGACGGCGACAAGGCGGGGCGCGGTGCGGCATGGCGAGCGCTCGAAAACAGCCTCGAACAGCTGATAGACGGCAAGCAGCTGTCATTTTTGTTCCTGCCGGAGGGGGAAGATCCCGACACTTACGTGCGCAAGCTGGGCAAGGATGCTTTTGAAAAGTTGCTACCAAATGCGCTTCCACTGTCGCATTTCATGCTGCAGTCGCTATCGGCGAATGTGGACCTGAATTCCAGCGAGGGGCGCGCACGAATGTTGCAGGAGGCGCGACCCCTGGTAAAGCGGATATCCGCGCCCCTGTTGGCAATGATGGTGCGCAAGCAACTCGCGCAGATGACGGGCATTTCGCAGCAGGAACTGGACCGGGAGTTTCAGATCAGAAGCGGCGCAGCTATGCCCGCGCCGCGCAGGGCGCCTCCGCCACAACAGCAATCCATCGTTCGTTTGCTGATTGAGCTTTTGATGTTGCATCCCGAGTTTGCGAGTCTTGCGGATCGTTCGGTGCTCGACGCAGCTGCGGGTGCGTCCGCCATCAATCAGTCCGAATTTAAGACACTCAAGGCGTTGCTCGCGGCAGCTGCCAGCGGCGCAACCATTGTTAACTGGCCCGAATTTTTTCGCGACAGCGTGCATGAAGAGCTGCTGTTACAGATAGAGCCTGGCCTCCTCAAGCGTCACGAAGAAGGCTGGAGCAAGGACGAACTCAGCGCCGAATTCCGCGGTGGATGGAGTCAGCTCATCCGGCAAATTCAGCTCGGGGAACATGTGGAAAAACTTAAAAACCAAGGACTTAGCGAGCATGATATGGAAAGCCTGCGAGCCCTTCAGCAACACCGGCAAATAGAGAAATAGACTGCTTAAGGTGCTCCCTCTGGTGCTATAATTACTGGTTTTTCGGCATCAACCTCCGATAGGCGAGCATGGCTATGGCTAAACCCAAGAAAGCGAAGAAATCCAAGGTGTCAGCCAAAAAGAAACCTGCAATCAAGAAGAAACTCGTCGCAAAGGCCAAGCCTAAGGCGGAATCCAAGGTCCAGCCGAAAAAATCCCCCGCGCGCAAGGCGGTTGCATCCAAGGCCGTCGTCAAGAAAGAGCCGAAAAAACTGACCCCCAAGCAGTTTGCGGCGAAACTCAAGGCCGAGAAACGCGATGCCAAGGCACGCGATAAGGCTGCGCTTAAGGCAGCCAAGCTTGCGCAATCGCAGGCACCGGCACCGGCACCGGCAGCTGCCGGAGACATCACAACAAAGACGCGACAGCGGCTTACCGCAAAGGAAAAAGCACTGGTGCGCGAATTCGAACGTAAGGAAGTATCGCCGGCCGAGGCCGAAGCGCGCCGCATGCGGCTGAAGAACCTGATCGTGCTGGGCAAGGACCGTGGTTACCTGACCTATTCCGAGGTCAATGACCACCTGCCCGACGATATGATGGATGCCGAGCAGATCGAAAGCATCATCGGCATGATTAACGACATGGGCATCAACGTCTATGACGAAGCGCCCGATGCCGAGTCGCTGTTGATATCGGATGCCACGCCGACCGTGGCTGACGAGGATGTTGTCGAGCAGGCCGAAGCGGCATTGTCCACGGTCGATTCCGAATTCGGCCGCACCACGGATCCGGTGCGCATGTACATGCGCGAAATGGGTTCCGTCGAGCTGTTGACGCGCGAGGGCGAAATCGAGATCGCCAAGCGCATTGAAGACGGCCTGAAGCACATGATACAGGCGATCTCGGCGTGTCCGACCACCATCGCCGAGATACTCGCGCTCGCCGACAGGATACAAGCCGACGAAATCCGCGTCGACGAAGTTGTCGACGGACTCGTGGACCCCACGGCCGACGAACTCGCCGCCGAGGAAGAAGAGGAAGAAGAGGAGTCGGACGAGGACATAGAAGACGAGGAGTTGAGCGAGGAAGAACAGGCCGCAGCGCAGACCGCCGACCTGTTGCGTCTCAAGGAAGAGGCGCTCAAGCGTTTCGCGGTGATACGCAACCTCTACAACAAGATGCTGCGCTGCCTTGCAAAAAACGGCCCGCACGGCAAGGATTATCTGCAGGCGCGCGACAATATCTCGAATGAATTGCTGAATATCCGTTTTGGTGCGAAGCAGGTCGAGTCGCTATGCGACGGCATGCGCGCGCTGGTGGGCAGTGTGCGCCGCAGCGAACGCGAGATCATGGATCTGTGCGTGAACAAGGCGAAAATGCCGCGCCAGCACTTCATCAAGGAATACCCCGGCAAGGAAAACAATTTGCGCTTCGCCGCGAATGAGGTTGCCAGCGGCAAGCCGTGGAGCACCGCGCTCGAACGTTTCGAGCCCGCGGTGGTTGAGCAGCAGCAGATTCTTCTCGATCTGCAGAAGAAAGTCGGGATTCCGATCAAGGATCTGAAGGAAATCAACCGCCAGATGTCGACGGGTGAAGCCAAGGCACGTCGCGCGAAACGCGAAATGACGGAGGCCAACTTGCGGCTGGTGATTTCGATCGCCAAGAAATACACCAATCGCGGATTGCAGTTCCTCGATTTGATACAGGAAGGCAATATCGGCCTCATGAAAGCGGTCGACAAGTTCGAATACCGTCGCGGCTACAAGTTTTCGACCTATGCAACGTGGTGGATACGCCAGGCCATCACGCGCTCGATCGCCGACCAGGCGAGAACGATCCGCATACCCGTGCACATGATAGAAACCATCAACAAGATGAACCGTATTTCACGGCAGATCTTGCAGGAGACCGGCCAGGAGCCCGATCCCGCGCTGCTTGCCGAGAAGATGGAAATGCCCGAGGACAAGATCCGCAAGATCCTCAAGATTTCCAAGGAACCGATTTCGATGGAGACACCGATCGGCGACGACGACGATTCTCATCTCGGTGATTTCATCGAAGACCAGGCCTCCATGGCGCCGTCTGATTCGGCCGTATACGCGAGCCTGCGCGGCGCAACCAAGGATGTGCTGGACACGCTAACGCCGCGCGAAGCCAAGGTGCTGCGCATGCGCTTTGGCATCGAGATGAACACCGACCATACGCTCGAGGAAGTTGGCAAGCAGTTTGACGTTACGCGCGAACGCATACGCCAGATCGAAGCCAAGGCGCTGCGCAAGCTGCGTCATCCGTCGCGTTCCGAGCGTCTGCGCAGCTTCCTCGATACCGAGGGCTGATCCGCAGGCTCTTACTTATCAGTCGCCATTCCAGACGACACGCTTTCGTAGGGTGGGTTAGCGGAGCCTAACCCACCGGCATTGCGTAGTTCACGCTCCGGCGCAATGCGCTACGCTATTGCGCCCTACGACGGCTGATTCACCCGCACGGCCCTGGCATGCCTGGGCGTGCATTGCCGGGTTCAGGTGCGCCATGCTGTGGAAACGTCTGCTGAGAGCGATACAACCTCGTTCACGCATCGGATATACCATAGGTCGCGCGCTGTCGTTACGCGAACAGGGACAACTGGCTGGCGCGGAACGCCTGCTGCGTGAGGCGCTGGCCGGAAACCCGCGCGACGCGGTTGTTGCAACCAACCTGGGCATCGTTCTGCTTGAGCAAAACCACGGGCAGCAAGGCGTGGAAATGCTGCAGCGCGCGCTGGCGTGCGATCCGAATTGCGCGGCCGCGCATTACAACCTTGCCAACATACTGCGGGCATCGGGCCAGACGGACCAGGCGATTGTGCATTACCGCGCCGCCAGCGATCTGGATCAGGGGATAGCGCCCGCCGGCGAGGAACTGATGCATACCCTGCTCGAGGTCTGCGACTGGGATCAGGCGCGGGCGCAGGCCGACAAACTGCGCGCGCTGGTGGCAAGCCGGCCGGCGGAGATGTGGATGCCGGCGATTGCACCGCTGACGGCGATGTATCTGGAACTTGAGGTTGCCGTGTCCAAACAGGTTGCCCGCTATCACGCTGCGCAGCGCGTGCGGGGAACCAAAACAACGCGTCGCAAGGATTTTTCGCATGAGGACGCAAGCGCGCGCATGCGCATTGCGTATCTGTCGCGGGACTTTCGCGATCATCCGGTGGGCCAGTTAATACGTCCGGCATTTGCGTTGCACGACCGCAGCCGATTCGAGGTGTTCGCGTTCTCGTTCGGCCCCGATGACGGCAGTGTCTGTCGTTCGGCAATCGCCGGCGCAGCCGATCATTTTGTGGACGTGACGAACCATACCGATGAGCAGGCGGCACGCGCGATTGCCGCTGCCGGCATACATGTTCTTGTGGATCTGGCGGGTCATACGACCGGCAATCGCTTAGGCATGCTGGCGCATGGTCCGGCGCCGGTGCAGGTTCACTACCTTGGCTATCCCGGCACGATAGGGGCGAACTACATCGATTATTTCATTACCGATCAAATCGCCACGCCCTCCCAGTATGCGGCGGAATTTACCGAACAGCTTGCGTACATGCCGGACTGCTTCATGGTCGGCGATACACCTGAAACATCGAACACGACCGCCATTACCCGGGCCAGCCAGGGCTTGCCTGAGGAAGCATTCGTGTTCTGCAATTTTGCCAACTCGTCCCGCATTACGCGCGGCGTGTTTGCGCTGTGGATGGACGTCCTGCGCGCCGTGCCGGATAGCGTATTGTGGCTCAAGCAATCCCATCCGCTTACGGTCGGAAATCTGCGTCGCGAAGCGCAGCGTTGCGCCATGGACCCCGACCGTCTCGTGTTCGCGCAACAGGTTCCGGACAAGGGCATGCACATGGCACGACTTGCGCTCGCCGATCTTGCGCTCGACACTCTGGGCTGGTACAACGGCCACAGCCTCACCAGTGACATGTTGTGGGCGGGCGTGCCGGTGTTGACCGCGCCGGGAAGGACATTCGCGAGCCGGGTCGCGGCCAGTCTGGTTCACGCCGCCGGCTTACCGCGTATGGTTGCCGATGACGCGCGAAGTTATGTCGAGACGGCTGTCCGATTGGGTAGCGATCCCAGGCAATGCGCATCCTTGAGGAACACGCTTGCGGACAACAAGCGATCGGCGTCTTTTTTCGATGCGCGCCGCACAGTAGCCGGTCTGGAGTTTCTCTATCAGGAAATGTGGCGATGCAGTCGCACCGGGTGCGCGCCACGGACGATAGGTCAATAGGTTGAACTGTCATCGCAGGCCTGTTAGTGTAGGAATTCATTCCGTACCAATTAGACCGACCATACAGACAGGTGTCATGTGAGCATATCGTCACGTACATTGGTTGAATTCATGCTGCTGGGCCCCACCAACGACCGGCGCCAACTGCAGGATTCGCCCGTGCTGGGCGACGTGTGGGCCGCATACGCCGCAAATCCCGGCGCGGGCATGGACCTGCTGATCACACCGCATCGCAGGCAGCCCGCAGGCCCGGTAGCCGTATTGGTGTCCAAGCGCATCAACGCATTGGCGCTGCCTCGCGAACCCGCTCAGGATGCGCATGTCGCGTATCTGCACGGATTCGTTGCGGCGCGGCATTTTTTTCGTGAAGTGCTGCGCGTCATGGTGCCGCTCACGCAATGGTGGCAGGAACGCAAGGTTCAGAGCGAGATCCAGGCTTATACGCGCAAAAAACTGCGTCCGCGCATAGATGCCATCGTGCGCTGGGCGCGTGCCGGCGACGCGGATGCACAAGCGGAATGCGCGGCCGCGTTCGGCAATTTCAGCGCCCTGGATCGCGATGTGACGCTGGCGGGCATCATCTTGTGGGCCGGCAGGCAGAACAAGAAAAAATCTAATAATTCCAAAGGTATAGGTGGCTTGCCTGAGGAGTGCACGGGGTCCGAAGTCATCACCGACGAACGGCACGCGCTGTTCCAGCAAATTTTGCACGACAAGTTCCCGCCGGATCCGCAGGTATGGCAGATATCGCGTGACCGTAAGGCGGTGCCGGCATTGGCGAAGTCCGTACCCGCGGTCAAGGGTGATGCGGCACGCACGCTGTTCAACGTGCGTTGCAACGAAATTCGGTGGACGGTCGTCGACTCCGGTATCGACGGCAGGCATGCGGCGTTTCGCGATGCGCAGGGGTGCAGCCGTATCGTCAAGGCGTACGATTTCTGCAACATCCGCGAGATAGTCAGCCTCGACAACCTTAACGCGAACACGCCGGCGTTCGAAGCGTGCGTCGCCGAGTTGCGGGCAGGGCGCAGTCTGCGCAAGTCAGAGGCGGCGCGCATACTTACCACGCTGGCGCAGGACGCCGACAATGACCGGCCCATCGACTGGGAGCAGGTGGAAAAGTTCATCACCATTGATCCCGCGACACCGCCGGGCGGCGGGCACGGCACGCGCGTGGCGGGCATACTCGGCGCGCGCGATGCGGCTCCCGGCGCCGCGGCAGGCGCGGACACGGTGGAACTTGCGGACGGCATGTGTCCTGATATTGCGCTCTACGATTTTCGCGTGCTCTCAAAGTCGCTGGAAGACACCGAGTTCGCCATCATCGCGGCGCTGCAGTTCATCCGCTACCTTAACGAACGTCACAGTCACATCAGCGTGCATGGTGTCAATCTCAGTCTGTCGATACCGCATGCCGTGCGCAATTTCACCTGTGGACGTATGCCGGTCTGCATAGAATGCGAACGCCTGATCGACAATGGCGTAGTGGTGGTTGCGGCCGCGGGCAATCTCGGTTACCAGAGTTTTGAAACCAAGAACGGCGCGTACGAAGACTACACCGCGTTGAGCGTCACCGATCCGGGCCGCGAACGCAGTTTCCAGGGGCATGGGATGCTGGATGTGTTGCGTGCATTCCAGAAAATCCGAGGTGCATACAGGATGATTTTCAGTCTGGACGTGCGGCGTGCGCGCAAGGGCGACTGTCTACTTCTGCATTACGGAACGCCGGCAGCACCCGGCCTGATGATGATCGATGGCGGACCGGCGCAGGTCTACGGTCCGCAGTTGAAGCCGCGTATCATGCAGATCCGCAAAGCGCGCGGTCTTGCCGACGACGTGTCGCTGCCGGTCGATATGCTGCTGGTCAGCCATATTGACGACGACCACATCAACGGCATACTCGAATTGACTGCCGAAATGGTGGTCGCGCAGGATGCGCACCGGTCACTGCCTCTCAAGATCCGCAGCGTCTGGCATAACAGCTTTGACAACATACTGGGCAATAGCCCCGCGGAATTGCGCAGTGCCGTGACGGCGCAGTTTGGCGCCGCGGCGCTGGGTGGCGCATCCCATATCGACGGGTTGGATCCGCACGCGGCGCATGTGCTTGCCAGCATCGATCAGGGATTTCGGCTGCGCGACGATGCGAAAAAACTGAAGCTGCGCATCAACCCTGAGTTCGGCGGCGGCCTCGTCATGGCGAAGGACGGCAAGAGCATAGCCATGGGCAAGGGCCTGAAGCTGAGGGTGGCCGGACCGCTGCAGCCGGAACTTGTCGCCTTGCAGGCCGAACATGATGCATGGTTGAAGAAACAGGCGAAGCAAAAGGCGAGCAAACGGGCGCTTGCAGCATTTGCCGACACCTCCGTGCCCAATCTGTCCAGCATCGTGGTGCTCGCCGAATGCGCCGGCAAGCGCGTGCTGCTGACCGGTGATGCACGCGGCGACAAGATACTCAAGGGGCTGGGCCGCACACCTGCTGGCCCCGGGAGGCACCTTGCATGTCGACATACTCAAGGTGCCGCACCATGGCAGCGACCGCAATATCGATCCGGTATTTTTCCGTCGCATCACCGCCGATCACTACGTGTTTTCCGGCAATGGCGAGCACGGCAATCCCGAACGTGCAACCCCGAACGTGCAACCCCGAACGTGCAACCCTGCGCATGCTGACAGACACGGCAGGAAGCACGGAGATTCACCGTGCATTTGACCTGTCCGGTCGACGAGATCGACACGGCGCGCGAAGCGGACTGGAACAAGGAACGCAAGG
>CANJQI010000124.1 GCA_947476215.1 Betaproteobacteria bacterium | reverse complement strand
CATCTGTATGATCATCCTGAGATGATCAACCCAGACGCCCATTCAGTCCTAAATTACCGTTTCAGGCTCATTCCTCGTTGGAAACACGGGCCCCGCTCAGGCTCATACCACGTTGGACAAGGCTCGCATGTTACGCGGGCAGTGGCGTAATGTTATCCTACTGAAGACTTCGAAAATAACTTGCGTGCGCGATGTCGCCCGGCGGCGGGAACGAGCGCAATGCGCCGCGAGTAAAATTGGTCAGTGATTTGTTCAACGTTCGCACATTCTTAAGATCCCCAATTCAGGAGAGAAATCATGAATGAAAGCCGGCAGCTTGCCAGTTACGTCAGCGGTCTGAAATACGAACACTTGCCACTTGAAGTCATAGCCAAGGTCAAGGATTTGATCCTCGATCAAGTCGGCATCATGATGGGGGTGTCGACGCTGCCGTGGAGCAAGATTGTGTATGACTATGTTCGCGACTGGGGCGACGACAAGCCGGAAAGCACGATTGCACACTACGGGTTCAAGACCAAGGCGGAAAACGCGGTGTTTGCCAATGCCACCTTTGGTCACGGATTTGAAATCGACGATCACTATCTTCCCGGACAATCGCACCCCGGCTGCATCGTCATTCCGTCCGTGCTCGCAATGGCCGAAAAGGAAGGCGCAACGGGCCAGGACATCATCCTGGCCGTAGTCGCGGGCTACGAAGTCATGGGCCGCATCAACAAGGCGATCGTGCCGTCCTGCATAATGCGCGGGTTCCATGCGCCGACGTCGATATCGGGACCGTTCGGCGCCGCGGCGGTTGCCGGCAAGATCCTGAACTTCGATCCCGAGATCATGGTGCACGCATTGTCCATCGCCGGCAGTCATTCCGGCGGCACGATCGAATACGATCAAAGCGGCGGCAGCGTTAAACGCATGCACGCGGGCATGGCCGCGCACGGCGGTCTGCGTTCGGCATTTCTGGCGCGCAAAGGATTGACCGGTCCGCCCACCATACTGGAAGGCAAACACGGTTTCTGCCAGGCGTTCTCCGACAAGTATGATCTAAACGAACTCACCGATAACCTCGGCAAGGATTACCGCGTCGTCATGGGCACCGGATTCAAAGCGTATTGCTCGTGCGGCGCGATGCATTCGGGCATCGATGCCCTGCGCAAACTGATCGCCGAGGAGGGCGTGACGGCAGACAATGTCGACGCCATCACTTACGGCACCAACCGGCAATCCATTTCGCATATCAGCGCCGAGCCGACGGATATTACGGGCGCGCAGTTCAGCGCACCGTTTGGACTGGCGCTGACGCTGGTGCATGGCAGCAACGGCTTCAAGGATTACAACGAAACGAATCTGAAGGATCAGCGCATATTGGGCCTTGCGAAAAGAGTCACGCTGGAAATTGACAAGGTCGTGGACAGCGAATTTCCGGCGACGCGCGGCGCGCGCATCAGGGTCAAACTGAAAAATGGCTCGGTGCGCGAAGCCAAGGTCGACTATTGCAAGGGCTTGCCGCAGAATCCGTTGACACGCCAGGAGTTTGAGAACAAGTTCCGCGACCTGACGGCGAATGTCACTGACAAAAACCAGGCCGACGAAATCATCAAGGTCATAGGGCGCATGGATCAGGAGAAAGATGTTTCCGGGTTGATAGCGCTGATGGCCAGATGATTGCGATCTGATTTGCACATGCCGGGTCTTATGCGCGCCGCGAATATCGCCTTGTTGCTCGGTATCGGTATGACGTTGGCGGCGGTCGGAAACGTTGCCGGTCAAACCTATCCCACCAAGCCGATACGCATCGTGACCGGAGGCCCCGGTGGCGGGGCTGATTTCGCGTCGCGCGTGATGGCCGCCGGTCTTGCCGGCAGCCTCGGCCAACAGGTGGTGGTCGACAATCGGGGGGGCGTTATTCCCGGAGAAATCGTGTCGCAGTCCGCGCCCGACGGCTATACCTTGTTGTGCTACCCGGGCAGCCTGTGGATAGGGTCGCTGATGCAGAAAACGCCGTATGACCCACTTCGGGATTTCGCGCCGATCTCGATGCTCGTGACTTCACCGATACTGTTGGTTGTGCACCCTTCGGTGCCGGTAAAAACCATCAAGGAACTGATCGCGCTGGCCAAAACACGGCCGGGCGCGCTTAACTATTCAGCGGCCGGCACGGGCGGTGCATCGCATCTGGCGGGTGAGCTTTTCAAGGCCATGGCCGGTGTTGATATCGTCTTGATTCCTTATAAGGGAGCCGGCGCCGCGATCACCGACGTGGTCGGAGGTCAGGTGCACATGACGTTTGGCAATGCGGCTTCGGTTGCTCCCCACCTCAAATCGGGGCGGTTGCGTGCGTTGGCTGTCACGAGCGCGCAGCCCTCCGCGCTCGCGCCGGGCGTGCCGACGATCGCTGCCTCGGGCGTACCCGGTTACGAAGCGGTACAGAACACCGGTATGTTTGCGCCCGCGCGTACCCCCGAAGCCATCATCACCCGCCTTCATCACGAGATCTTGCGCATCCTCAACAATCCCGGCACGCGGGAGAAATTGATGACTGCAGGTGTGGAGTCTGTGGCCAGCACGCCAGCGGAACTGGTGGCCACCATGAAGCAGGAAATGCATCGTCTGGGCAAAGTGATTAAGGACGCGGGTATCCGCGCCGAGTAGAGGACTGCAATGATCCCCGCCAGTAAACGTATCGCAACATTCGCGGCAGGATTTCGCGACACTCAGGTGACTGCCGCGCAGCGCCATGTCGTCTATCGCGCGCTTCTGGACACCGTTGCAGTCACTGTCGCCGGGCGCAACGACCCGGCGTCGCGCATCGCGGAGAAATACCTGGTCGACGTGACGGGCACGGGAAAAGCATCGTCGTGGATCAGCGGCCAGCGGCTGCCGCCTGAATCGGCGGCGTGGCTCAATGGCGTCGCCGGACACGTGCTCGACTACGATGACATGCTGCCGCCGATGCGCGGCCACCCGAGTGTAGCCATGCTGCCGGCGCTGGTGGCGCTGGCGCAAGTGGTGGAGGCTGACGGCAATCGCCTCAGTTGCGCCTATATCGCCGGTTTCGAAGTGCTGGCAAGAATTTCGGCTGTGATGGCGATACAGCATAACACCACCGGCTGGCATGCGACTTCGGCGCTCGGTATATTGGGTGCGGTCACAGCGTGCAGCGTGATGCTGGGTTTGAATGAACAGCAGATTGTCCATGCATTGGGCCTGGCGGTTGCCCAGGCCTCGGGAAACAGGCAAAACTTCGGGACCATGGCGAAGTGTTTCCAGGTCGGCCAATGCGGCGCGGCCGCGGTGCGCGCGGCGTTGCTGGCGCAGGCCGGATTTGATGCGCCGGCTGATGCGATAGACGGCAAGTACGGCTACATGACGTTGTACGCCGGCCGGGAAGATTTGAGCAGTGAGCTGGATAAACTGGGCAGCTCACCGCTGGAATTCGAGCGCATCAGTCTCGACGTCAAGAAATTCCCGTGCGGATACGCCATACACAGGGCACTCGACGGTGTGCTGACGTTGCGCACTCGACACAGTCTTACGCTGGACGACGTGGAGTCAGTGGATATCACCACCAACTCACGCAATCTTGAACCGCTCAGATATACACGTCCCGAAACGGAACTCGAAGCAAAATTCAGCATGGAATATCCGGTTGCCGCGGCGCTGCTGGATGGCAAGGTATTGCTCACCAGTTTCAACGATGAGAACGTGGTGCGCCCGCAAATCCGCGCGTTTCTGCCCAAAATCAGCAAGCAGGAAGGTACCGGCCCGATGTTGCCGCGCTGGGCAACCGTCAGGATGCGGCTCAAGAACGGCACCACCGTGGAAGAGCATGCCACGTGTTCGCGCGGTGACGCGCAGAATCCGTTAAGCGACGACGAATTGCTGGCCAAGGCGCGGGACTGCTATGCCTATGGCCAGCGCACCTGGCCATCGACTATGTTCGCCGACGGTATAGTGGATCTTGCGCATGCGCGCGTTGATGAGGTCATCATGGGCCTGACCTCATTTCGAAAAATAACATAATATTCAAATGGTTATAATTGTATTTTTGCATGGCAGGAGCGTCGCATGAGCAAATCGGTTGGAACGTTGGCGAATGTTTTGATGGTGACTGCGCTGTGGTGGGCGGGCGCGGCCTGTGCCCAACAAAAGCCGCAGCTTGCCGAGCGGTATCCGGTCAAGCCGATCCGGTTTGTCGTCGCCACCGGCGCAGGGGGCGGCACGGATTTCACGGCGCGTCTGATCGCCGCGCATCTCAGCGAACGCTGGAACCATCCATTTGTGATCGAGAATCGCGGTGGCGCCAGCGGCGTTATCGCCGGTGAACTCGTCGCGCGGGCCAGCGCCGACGGCTATACCTTGCTGGCCGCGCCCAGCAGCGTGCTGGTCAATCTTCCGCTCTTGAGCAAAGTGCCGTATGACGTGGTGCGGGATTTTGCGCCGATAACAAGACTGACGTCGGCCTCGTACCTGCTGGCTGTCACCACCACGCTGCCGGTGAGTTCGGTCAAGGATCTCGTGGCTTACGTGAAGAACAAACCGGGCGGCATCAGCTACGCGTCGTCGGGGGTAGGTACGTCGGCGCACCTTGCGTCGGAGCTGTTCAAGTCCGTGGCTGGAATTGACATGGTGCACGTACCGTACAAGGGCACGGGTCCCGCGCTGACCGATCTGATAGGCGGGCACGTGCAAGCCCAGTTTGGTGGTGCAACATCGATGATACCGCTGGCAAAAAGCGGCAAGCTGAAAGCGCTGGCGGTGACGAGTCTGAAACGTTCACGCTTCAATCCCGATCTGCCCACGATCGCGGAGTCCGGTTATCCCGGATTCGAGGTTACAGGCTGGTACAGCCTGTTGGCGCCGGCGCGCACCAACCCCGCCATCATCGCGGCGCTTAACAAGGAGGTCACGGCCATCCTCGGCATGCCGGATATACAGGAGAAGTTCGCCGCCGACGGCGCGGAAGTGGCGCCCGGCACGCCTGCGCAGTTCAAGGATGCATTCGCCAAGGAACTGGCCAAGTGGAGCAAGGTCATCAAAGATGCCAACC
Organism: Betaproteobacteria bacterium; assembly: GCA_947476215.1. Taxonomy (GTDB): domain Bacteria; phylum Pseudomonadota; class Gammaproteobacteria; order Burkholderiales; family SG8-41; genus PALSA-1004. Next base: position 10,957 of record CANJQI010000124.1, on the reverse strand, counting down.
TCAAATTGTGAACGGCGTTGTGCGGAATTGCTTTCGATCTTCATCAGTTGGCAGACTGCTGCAATTTGAACTGGGGGACACACTGAACGCTTTGTTATGCCGTCCATCGACCTGAGCAAGCTTCGTATCGACCGATCCGCTTCGGACGGCGGCGTGCGCGGCCCGCGCCGCCACTGGTTACGCACGTTCCTGCTCGTTGCTGTGGTTGTCGGCGCGGTTGCGTGGGGTTGGTCACTGCATGGCGCGTCGCAGGCCGTGGACATGGCTACCGTAACCAGCGCCTGGCCATCACAAAACTATGCACTCCTCAATGCGTCAGGGTACGTGGTGCCGCAACGCAATGCGGCGCTGTCGTCCAAAGCTCAGGGCAGGCTGGAGTGGCTCGGGGTGTTGGAGGGCAGTCACGTCAGGGCCAATGAAATCATTGCCCGTGTGGAAAGCCGGGATGTGCGGGCATCGCTGGAGCAGGCGGTCGCACAGGTGAATGTGGCGCGCGCCAGTCTGGAACAGGCCGAAGCGGAGTTGCGCGATGCCGAAGCCAACTTCAGGCGCTCGACGGATCTGCTCGCCCGGCAGTTCATTTCGCCTGCCCAGCACGACACCAATGTGGCACGCGCCGAAAAGGCCAGAGCGGTAGTCGCCAGCGGTCGTGCCGCCATCGCGTCGGCCGAAGCCAGCCGGCGCGTCGCCGAAGTGGCCGTGGAACAGACGCAGATACGCGCCCCGTTCGACGGCGTGGTGCTGACCAAGAATGCCAACGTGGGCGACAACATCACGCCGTTCTCGTCGGCGGTGAACAGCAAGGGTGCGGTGGTCACCATCGCCGATATGAGCACGCTGGAAGTGGAGGCGGACGTTTCCGAGGCTAGCATCGCGAAGATCACTCCAGAGCAGCCGGTTGAGATTCAGCTCGATGCATTGCCCGATCTGCGCATGGCGGGCGTGGTGTCGCGCATCGTGCCGACGGTGGACCGTTCCAAAGCAACCGTGCTGGTGAAGGTGCGTTTTGTCGAGCGCGACCCGCGCGTGTTGCCCGATATGAGCGCCAAGGTGGCGTTTTTGCGCCAGACCGTGCCCGCCGCCGAGCGGCGGCCGGTGACCGCCGTGCATCCCGGCGCGGTGGTGGAGCGCAATGGACGCAAGGTGGTGTTCGTCGTGACCGACGGTAAGGTGCAGTCCGTCAGCGTCGATATTGGCAGCAAGGTCGGAGATCTGGTGCAAGTCAGCGGCGTAAATTCCGGTGACAGGGTGGTGCTCAATCCCGGCGAGAAGTTGCGCGATGGCGCGACGGTTGCGCTGTTGAAAAAATAATGACTGATACTCCCGTGCACCCGCAATCGCTTGCGCCGGTGGTGGAGATACTGCACCTTGCCAAATCGTACTGGCGCGGTGGCCAGGTGGTGCCGGTATTGTCGGACATCACGCTCGACATTCAGTACGGTGAATTTACAGCGCTGATGGGACCCTCGGGTTCTGGCAAGAGTACCTTGCTCAATCTCATCGCCGGCATCGACAAGCCGGACCACGGCATGTTGCGCGTGGGGGGTAGGGACATCACCGCGCTCAGCGAATCGGAACTGGCCGACTGGCGCGCCATCAATGTCGGTTTTATTTTCCAGTTCTACAACCTCATGCCGGTGTTGACCGCCTACGAGAATGTCGAACTGCCATTGATGCTCACGGGACTGGCACGTTCGGAGCGGCGCACGCGTGTTGAATTGACGCTGTCAGCGGTGGGGTTGCTCGATCGCATGAAGCACTATCCCAACGAACTCTCCGGGGGGCAGCAGCAGCGCGTGGCGATTGCGCGCGCGATCGTCACGGACCCGACGCTGATCGTCGCCGATGAGCCGACCGGCGACCTCGATCGCGTATCGGCAGGCGAAGTTCTGGCCATGTTGCAGCGGCTTAACACCGAAGTGGGCAAGACCATCATCATGGTTACCCACGATGCAACCGCGGCCGGCGCAGCGAAAAGGACCATACATCTGGATAAAGGTGAGATCAGGGCTGCCGAAATCGGACCTGTACCTTGACGCATACGTTCGATGTTTCTGTTTAAACTCATCGTCAAGAACGCCTTCCGTCACCGGCTGCGCACGCTGCTGACGGTTGCAGGGCTGACCATAGCCGTGCTGGCATTTGGATTGCTGCAGACGGTGGTGGATGCATGGTATGCAGGCGCCGAGGCGGCATCGGCGACGCGGCTGGTGACGCGCAGCGCGATCTCGCTGACGTTTTTTCTGCCTGTCAGTTATGAGCACCGCATCCGCGGCGTCGACGGCGTCAAGAGCGTGGCGCGATCCAACTGGTTTGGCGGCATCTATCAGGAACCGAAGAATTTTTTTCCGCAGTTTGCGGTGTCGGACAACTATTTCGACCTGTATCCGGAATTCATTGTTCCGCCCGACCAGCGTATCGCCTGGCTGCGCGATCGCAAAGGGGTCATGGTCGGCCGTCAGCTTGCCGATCAGTATGGCTTCAAAATCGGCGACGTGCTGCCGATACGCGGCACCATATACGCGGGGACCTGGGAGTTCATCGTGCGCGGCATATTCGATGGTTCGGACAGCACCAAGGTGACGCGGCAGATGATGTTCCATTGGGACTATCTGAACGAGACGGTACGCAAGTCCTCGCCACGCCGCGCCGATTATGCCGGCGTATTTGTGATCGGCATAGACAGCATCGACAATGCGGCGGCAGTGTCGCGCAATGTCGATGCCATGTTCTCCAATTCACTGGCCGAGACACTGACCGAGACCGAGCAGGCGTTTCAGCTCGGATTCGTGGCGATGTCCGATCAGATCATCGCCGCCATCCGCATCGTGTCCTATGTGGTCATCGTCATCATCATGGCGGTCATGGCCAATACCATGGCGATGAGTGCGCGCGAACGCATTAGGGAGTATGCAACACTGAAGACACTGGGCTTTCGCCCCGCTTTTCTTGCAGTACTGATCATCGGTGAGTCGTTGGTGATCAGCGCCATCGGCGGTGGCCTTGGTATGGTGCTGACGGCACCGTCGGCGGCCGTGTTCAAGCAGGCGGCGGGAATCTTTCCGGTATTCAGCGTGTCGAGCGAGACCCTCGTGCTGCAGTTTGGGTGTGCGCTGACAGTAGCGCTGGCGTCCGCTGCCGTGCCTGCGGTACGCGCAGCGCAGGTTCGCATCGTCGACGGACTGAGGTCCATTGGGTGATGCACTGACACATGCGCATTCCTTTTTCCTATGTTTTCCGTAATCTGTGGACGCGCCGGCTCACCACCGCGCTGACGGCGGGTGGTCTTGCGCTGGTGGTGTTTGTATTTACAACCGTGTTGATGCTGGATGCCGGCTTGAAGCAGACGCTGGTTACCAGCGGCGAGCTTGACAATGTCGTCGTCATTCGCAGGGGCTCCGAGACCGAGATCCAGAGCGGCATCAGCCGCTATCAGGCCAATGCCATCGAGACGCATCCGGCCGTGGCGCGTACCCCGGATGGCCTGCGCATGGTCTCCAAGGAGGCCGTGGTGCTCATTTCGCTGAAGAAAAGCGGCGCGCAGAAGCCGTCGAACGTGATTATTCGTGGTATTTCGCCGCTGGGCATGGAGCTGCGCCCGCAGTTGCAGCTGGTGCAAGGGCGGCGTTTTCGGCCGGGGTCGGCGGAGATCATGGTGGGCAGTGCCATTGCCAAGGGATTCGCCGGCGTCGAAATCGGCAATGCGCTACGATTCGCACAGCGCGAGTGGATCGTGGTGGGGGTGTTTGATGCCGGTGGCAGCGGCTTTGATTCCGAAGTGTGGGGCGATGCCGACCAGCTGTTGCAGGCATTTCGCCGTAATGCGTATTCATCCATGGTGCTGCGCCTGGCCGTTACCGGGTCTGGCGGAGAGGCGGCGTTTGAGCGCTTTAAAGTGGACATCGACAACGATCCGCGTCTCACCAACCAGCTTAAGCGCGAACAAACGTTCTACAGCGACCAGTCGCGCGCGCTGTCGGTTTTCATCACCGTCCTGGGCATGACCCTGACTACGATATTTTCGATCGGTGCGATGATAGGCGCCATGATCACCATGTATGCCTCGGTGTCCGGTCGTGTCGCCGAGATCGGCACGCTGCGCGCACTGGGCTACCGACGCACGAGTGTGCTGCTGGCCTTCGTGATGGAATCCCTGCTGCTGGGTCTGACAGGCGGAATCGCGGGTCTCGCCGTGGCCATGCTGATGCAGTTTGCTTCATTTTCAACCACCAACTTTCAGACCTTTGCCGAGTTGTCGTTTCGTTTCACGTTGACGCCGGGCATTGTAGTGTCCTCGCTGGCATTTGCGCTGGCCATGGGATTGATAGGTGGATTTTTGCCGGCGTTGCGCGCCGCGAATCTGAACATCGTCGATTCCCTGCGGGCAGCCTGAGCAAGCCGACGTAACCAGGCAGACCCTCGCTACGCGGTCGCCGACGGCTGGGCGCATCTGATTGAGCAGGTGGTGGATCATAGCCGGGCGCACTTGATCTTGCCTGCATGGAGCGGGCCTGCCGCATGCGCTTAACCGCGACTTGGATAACGTGGTGCGACGCACAATAAATGAGTCCCCGGCAGTGTCTTGCATGAAAACGTTGACGGGCCGGAACCGACCCTTACGGGTCAGTCGGTTCGCTCCATAGCTGCCGTTCGTTGGCAATCGCAGGGCGGGTGATGTAGCGGCAAAGGCGTTCGAGTTCCTTGCGCTGATACGCGCCACAGCGCACCGCCTCTTCGAAAATAAAGCACGTCTGGATTCAAATGTGATAAGGAAAGACCCCCTCACGCGGTATGCGAGCACGTAATCGGCGATCAGTGATTTGCCGCGCCGACAGCGCCCCTCAAGATGGCCGAGTGAAATCGAATGCTCGCGTAGGATGCGACTTCCCTCGACCAAGCCCAACCTTCCGAATTAAGGGCCGGGCGACATGCTCGGCACGGATTTCGCATTTGTTCATGGCGGTCCCGATTGCGGTGTCACCAACTTTGCCACGTCCCCGATCAGTTCGATCACTAACGCGGAAAGTTCCTTGATGGCCGATTCCTCCACCTCCAGAAATCCTTCGTATTCGGCCAGATTCCGCTTCTGATGCGCTACATCGAGCACACGCCAGCGCGGTGCCGCCCAATTCAGCGTATGCGTCAGGCATTGAAAGACCATATAGCGGTGTTCGCTGCGATAGCCGTGCCAGCGTAAGGCCGCAAGCGCCGCCGCGTGGGCAGCATTGTAAGCGCTGATGAAACGGCCCTCGCGCGACACGCTCGCCACCTGCGCGTCGTGCAGGCGCGTGCGCGCCATCGCCAGGAGCCGCGTAACCTCCGCGTCGTTGCGCGGCTCGGCCTTGAGTTGATTGGCGCGGACCAGATTGGCGAGCGGGCCCAGACTCACGGCGGCTCACCGGTCAGCGATATGACCCGTTGAGCGAGTACGCGGTTGACGAATGAATCGTCCTCGGCACGGCGGCGTTTGAATTCGGCCACGGTGTAACAGGTTGGATTGATTTTGCGCCCGAGCTGGGCTTCCAGCGGCAGCAGCAATTCGAGTATTTTAGCGAGACGCAGATTTTTGCCGACCAGCATGACGTCGATATCGCTGCGCGTGGTGTCGGTCTGCTTCGCCACCGAGCCATACACAAATGCGGTCTGCAGCTTATGCGCCAGCGGTTTTAATGCCGTACGCAGCATCGGTTCGATGCCCAGCGTCTTGCGCGTAAGGCCAACCAGTTCGCGGTAGACCGGGCTTTTCGCATTGGCCTGAAAGCGACGTAGATTGCCGACGCGTTCCGAATGCACCAGCCCTGCTTTGGCCAGGCGGTTGAGTTCACGCTGCAGCGAAGCGCTGCCCAAACCGGTCAGACGGCGCAATTCGCTTAAGTGAAAGCCGCGCTCGGGCTGGCCGAACACCCATTGCAGCAGGCGCGACTGGCTGTCAGAAAACAGGGCGGCAGAGATAGACATAACCAGATATTAGCACGATCGTGCCAATTATTAGCATGAAATTGCAGGGTGGCCATCCCTTGGGGAACATGCAAATCACAACGAGCCTCAGAAGCGAAGTGCCGCGCGCAGCACCGTCCGGGGGGGCGACCATTCGCGCATCATCTTGGAAAGACAGACCGCGACGAAGCCATACTATTAGCGAACCGCGAAAGCGGCCAGACACAAACGGCGATTGCAGCCGTAACGGAGATATCGATATCGCGGGTGATGCGGTTGATTGCACGTCTTGAGGCAAAAGGCAAGCCTTCCCCGCTTTGCTGTCTTTCCCATGTATACCTGAAGATCGAAATGCCACTTGGGAGGCGCAGCGCCGCACCCCGGAGGACGGGGAAGGCAAAAGGCAAGGCTTGACCCCATCACTTGCTTTCGTGGCCGAGTCTCTGCTGCTGGGGCTGATCGGCGGAGTTGCGGGTCTCGCCGTGGCCATGCTGATGCAGTTTGCTTCATTTTCAACCACCAACTTTCAGACCTTCGCCGAGTTGTCGTTTCGTTTTACGCTGACACCGGGTATTGTGGTGTCTTCGCTGGCATTTGCGCTGGCCATGGGATTGATAGGCGGATTCCTGCCGGCGTTGCGCGCCGCGAGTCTGAACATCGTGGATTCCCTGCGGGCGGCCTGAAGGTATAGTAAAGGGGCATGCCCAAGGACATCATCCATTTCTCCCATGCCAACGGCTTTCCGGCACCGTGTTATGCGCAATTGTTGCGTGATCTGCGCGAGGACTACGAGGTCGGTTACATCGACATGCTCGGCCACGATGCACGCTACCCGGTCACCGATGGCTGGGCGCATCTGATCGCGCAAGTGGTGGACTATGTCGCCGCGACTTATCGCCGACCGGTGGTCGCGGTCGGGCACTCGCTGGGCGGCTTCCTCAGTTTTCTCGCGGCTGTGACGCGACCGGAACTATTCAGGGCGGTGGTCGTGATGGATGCGCCGGTGCTGGGCTATTTCAAGTCGAAGGGGCTGGAGGTCGCCAAGCGCATTGGCATGGCGGATCGCATCATGCCCGGGCGCGGCACGGAGCGCAGGCGCGCGGAGTGGCCATCGATGGATGCGGCATTTCATCACTTGAGAGGACGGGGCGTGTTCCGGCACTTTACGGCGGATTGCCTGCATGAATATCTACAACATGGAATGCGCCATACGGCCAATGGCGTGGGGCTGCGCTTCGACCCGAAAATCGAGCATCGCATCTACCAGACTATTCCGCACGACCTGTATCGTCATCGCAACCAGCTTGCGGTGCCGGCCGGATTCATGGTCGGGCGCACGTCGAGCATGGTGAGCGCGCTGGATCTTGCCTACATGAAGTGGGCGTACCGCATGCGCTTCACGCGCGTTGACGGCGGGCATCTTTTTCCGTTCGAACACCCGGTGCAAACGGCCGCCAAGCTGCGGGTGCTGCTTGCAAAATTATTGGTGTCGCATCCGACTACCACCGACCATCGTTCCCGTGCGCGCTAGTTGAATACGCTGCGGCCGGGTCGTGGTTCGGTGAATGGATGCCGGGTCGGACTATTCTTCGACCTTGATGCCGTTTTCCTGTATGACCTTTTTCCACAGCGCCACCTCGGTGGCGAGATGCTGCCTGAACTGTGCCGGCGTGCTTCCGACCACCGTGATGTTTTCAGCATCAAGCGCGCTGATGAGCTCGGGGTCTCGCGATATCTTGATAAATCCTTCGCTGAGTTTGTTTAATACGGCCGGCGGTGTTCCCACGGGCGCCACAAAACCCAGCCAGTTGGTGTAGCTAAAGCCTGGAATCAGCTCAGTCGCCGCTGGAATATCCGGCATCAGTTTCGATCGCTTGTTGGTGAGTATCGCCAGCGGCCGGACCTTGCCGGCTTTGATCAGGGGTATCTGGGCCAGTATGTTTCCGGACGCGACATCGACACGGCCCGTGGTCAGATCTATCAACTGCGGCGCCGCGCCCTTGTAGTGTATGAAGGTTACTTTGGTACCTGTAATGCTGTGCATCCAGGCCGGCGCGAGGTGCCCTATGCTGCCGGAGCCGGTGGTCGCGTAATTTATCTTGCCTGGGTTTGCTTTCGAGTAGGCCATGTATTCGGCGAAATTGCGCGGCCCGAACGAAGGACTGGAAACCAGCACGCTGGTGCGCTGGCTCATCAGCGAAATCGGCTCGAAATCCTTGATCGTATCGAATGACGAGTCCACATCCACGGCCGGATAGACCGTGAAGCTGCCGTTGGCAAGCAGCAGGGTGTAACCATCCGGTTTGGCCTTTGCGACATGGGCGACACCAATACGGCCGCCGGCCCCTGTCTTGTAATCGATCACAAACTGTTGCCCGGTCAATGCCGTCATCTTGTTCGCATAGTGGCGGGTCTCGCCGTCGATCGCGCCACCAGCCGCGAACGGAACGATCAGCGTCACGGCGCGGGTGGGAAAGTTGCTCGCAGCCTGACCGTGAGCAAGTCCGGAAATGAGTGCGGACGATAGCGCCGCAGACAAAAATAATTTTTTTATTATCATGGGGTTATGGCGATATTTCGCAATGCATCGGCAATTGATATGGTGGTGTGATGAAGCTATCGAGGGTTCCACGTTGCACGCGGCACGTTGAAGGTATTCCATGGCAGCAACTCGGAAAACGCCCCATCCGAGAATTTGATCACCGGCCGGAAGCGCTTCAGACGTCCGATGGGCGACGGAATTTCTGTCATCATCGGATTGAGTTCGCTGTCGCTGAGGTCCGCGGAGGCGGCCTTGACCTGGTCTTGCGGCACCATCCCGAGTCCGAACAGCCACTCCCGAACGCGCGCCAGCGACACATTGACCGCATAGCTGCCGCCGACCAGCGCACGGCGCTTCAACGCTATCAATGTACCGTACGTCATCAGGTATCCCGACAGGTAATCCAGCGCCGAGACCGGTGTGAGTTGCGGTGCGTCGGGTCGGCCCTGAAGCTGGACCATGCCGGACGCCGACTGGATAACCGTATCGAAACCGCGCCTGCCGCGCCATGGACCGGTAAATCCGAACGCGCACAAGCTGGTGTAGATGATGCCCGGGCGTATTTTCGCGACCTCTTCCGCTGAGAAGCCCAGACCTATCATGGCGTCGCGTCGATAGGCCTGACAGAACACGTCGCACTCGCGCAGCAGCGCTTCAAACTGCGCATGGCCTTCTTTGTCGCGGATGTCGAGTATGGCCTTGCGCTTGCCGTACGCCGTGTCCGTTTCGTTGGACGCGGAATCGGGATGTTTTTCGCAGGTGATCTTGAGCACGTCGGCGCCGTACTCGCCCAGCAATCGGCCGCAAGTGGGGCCTGCCAGCACGCGCGTCAGATCCAGCGAGCGCAGTCCGGATAGCGGACGCTCGCCTTGCGGGAACGGTATGGGCGCGGAGTCGCCGATTTTCTGAATATCGACCAACGGTTCCGTGGCCATTGCCATGGTGTTGGGGAGTGCCTGCCATTCTTCCGGTGTGCGGATGGCGGGTGCGCATCCACCCGCGACATCGACCGCGGTTTCGAGTTCGATGAAATTCCATTTCGCGGTTGCCGCGGCGACCTGGGCGCGATCCGCGGGTGCGCCAAGAACGCGTAACAGCGCGGCCTGATGATGCGGAAAGTTGCAGTGAAAGTAGTTCCAGCGGCCGTCTGCCGCCGGATACGGTCCGGTGACCGAGTCGGGTGGGTTGCGACCCGGCTTGCCGTCCACCAGGATGTAGCGGCTGCTGCGCATGGACGCGGCAGCGACGCGCGCGTCAATTTCGACAGTCGAGCGCACGCCGCGCTGGTGTTGACGTATATCGGCCAGCATCAGACCGACTGCGCCCAGCGACGCTCCAGCCGCCACGGCCATGCGGAACGGCGTCTGATACACGGGGTCGTCGCCGGAATAGCGTATCGTGTCGGCGAGATCGGAAGAGAGGTCGCTGTGTTGTAGTAGCGATTTCAAAACGGCTTGTATCATCTGTTTCTCCTGTTCATGCCAGTACAATAACACGCCCAGAAAAGATCCGGATCCTGCGTGCTTTTCAGCGCCGGGAAACAGTGATGGCTTGCGGTACTGGCGCGCTGCACTGGAAAACTGCGATTCCTACTGTTGCCGGAACTTTACGAAAATGGCCTTCCCATGAATGAGCAATCAATGACCCATCACGCTTCATCGCCCGATAACCGCCCGTTCGCGGGAGTTAAAGTGGTGGAGGTTTCGCGTGTGATCGCGAGTCCTTTTGCCGCCAGTCAGCTGGCCAGTCTGGGTGCGCAGATCATCAAGTTCGAAGACCCGGGCAAGGGCAACGGAATACGCATACGGAATGGCGGCAACAAGGAACTTATACGCCAGGGCATGTCGCCCAGATTCCTGTCGCAGAATGCCGGCAAACGTTCCGTGACGTTGAACATGCGAACGCCTGAAGGGCAGAAGATTTTTCGTCAACTCGCGGCCAATGCCGACGTCGTGCTGGAGAATCTGAAAACCGGAACCATGCACGGTTACGGTCTGGGATACGAGGATTTGTGAACTTCGTGTCCACGGCTGGTTTGCTGCTCGCTGACCGCCTACGGGAACACCGGTCTGCGCAAACGCCATCCGGCATACGACCCGGTAGTGCAGGCCGGCAGCGGCATGATGAGCATCAATGGTACGCCTGAATCGGGACCGATCAAGGTTGGTCCGTCCGTCGTCGATTATGGTACGGGTTTCGCGGCCGCGTTTGCGATCGCGTCTGCATTGTTCCAGCGCGAGCGCACCGGCAAGGGACAGCGTATTGACGTATCCATGCTGGACTGCCAGTTGGCGCTGCATACAGTCCGCGTGCCGCAAAGCTACGGCGCAGGCATAGAGTTCACGCAGCCGTCGCCGCGTCGTGGCGGTGCCGGTGCCGTGGACCCTGGTCGCGCAGGGCGGCGGTATGAGCATTACCGGAACCGGCAATCCCCGCGTACGCAGTGGAAATCCGATCGGCGGCATAGGCGGCGCGCTG
>CANJQI010000123.1 GCA_947476215.1 Betaproteobacteria bacterium | reverse complement strand
CACGACACGCCGGCAGCAGGCGGTTTTCGGCTTCGCGCTCGGCCATCGAATAGTTGAACTGAACGGCATCATAAATCTTTGCTTTAACTAACTTTTCTAGTTCCGCATGCGCACCTTCGTGGTAGTGCGTGATGCCCATGTAGCGGATTTTCCCGCTCGCTTTCCAATCACGAAGGGTGCGCGTGTGCACGTCTAGATCGAGCAGATTGTGTACCTGCATGAGGTCGATGCGCGTGGTGCGCATCAACTTCATGGATTGCTCCATTTGCCGCACGCCCGCTAGCTGGCCGCTGGTCCAGACTTTGGTGGCGAAGAAATACTTGTCGCGATTTTTCAGCTCGGCGGTGAGATCGCCGACCACCCGCTCTGCTTCACCGTACATCGGTGACGAGTCGATGACACGCCCGCCTGATGTTGCGAAGTCATGCAGGACCTGGCGCAGTTCCGAACGCTCCGGCGCCTGTGCGCCAACATCGAAAGTCTGCCACGTCCCGATACCCATGACTGGCAATAGTTCGCCGCTCGATGGAATCGCACGCTTGAGCAACAGCTTGGCGTCAGGTTGCGCGGCCAGCATAGGGGCAGACATGGGCATTAGCGAACTTGCGCTCATCGCGACGAGGCCTTTGATTACCCGGCGGCGTTGCGCCAACACGGTGTCCGAACGGGCGCTCGCCGCCATGGCTCAGCGCACCGGCAGCATCGATTCGGGAATGACTTCCTGCACCACCTTTTTCCACATCGCCTGCTCGGACGCGACCAGCGTGGCAAATTGCTTCTGCGATTCGCGGTCCGCAGCGACCGCGCCCGATTCCTCGATACCTTTTGCCAATTCGGGCGCGTCCTGCAGTTTGCGCACATCGTTGAACAGCTTATCCACGATGACCTTGGGCGTGCGCGCGGGAAACAGCAGCCCGAACCACGGCTTGACTTCGAATCCCGGCAGACCGGATTCCGCCATCGTCGGCAGCTGCGGCATGGCCGGACTGCGCGTGGCGGTCGCAATCGCAATCGTACGCAGCCGTCCCGCTTTCATCAGCGGCAAGGTGACCGCGGTGCTGCCCATCAGCGCCTTCACCTGCCCGCCGAGAAAATCGTTGAGCGCTGCGGCGGTACCTTTGTAAGGTACATGCAGCACATCGATGTTGCCCGCCGCCCGCTTGAACAGCTCAAAGGTCAGGTGGCCGGAGGTGCCTATGCCCGACGATGCGTAATTGAGTTTGCCGGGCGATGCCTTCGCCAGTGCAATGAACTCCTGCAACGTCTTCGCTTCCACGCTCGGATGCACCGCCAGCAGTTGCGGTGAATAGGCGACCAGTATCACGGGAATGAAATCTTTCACCGGATCGAAATTCAGATTCTTGTACATCGCGGGGTTCATCGCAATCGTGGACTGCGATCCGAACAATATCGTGTAGCCATCGGGCTGGGCGCGCGCCACCAGTTCCGTGCCGATCACGCCACCGGCGCCGCCGCGGTTGTCGATGATGACCTGCTGGTTCCACAGGTTGCTCAGGCGCATTCCGACTACGCGCGCGACGATGTCCGCGCCGCCGCCCGGCGGGAAAGGCACCATCAGCCGCACCGGCTTATACGGGTAGTCTGCTGCGTAAACACTGCCTGCAGTGCACACACCCGCCACTATCGATACCAAGGTTATCTGCAATGCTCGCTTGATCCACCGGTTATCCATGCTTCACCTCCTGTTGTTGTCCCGGCGAAAACCGGCACCCTGCATGCGCTTCCTCTGTATCGCCTGCTCTGCCCTCGCCGGCAACAGGCATCGCGTCAATTGCGAACCACAAACAGCTTTAACATCTGCGCCACATCGTCCACGGTCTCGAAACTCCACAGCGCATCAAGTGCCGCCGCGCATTGCCGCTCGTCACCATATCCCTTCCACATGCCGCGAAACTTGCCATCCAGTTCGCTGTCGCTGATCGGATTGCTGATGTGCCCCTTGGGGTTTGCGACCTCCACCGACACCGGCGGCCCGCCTGCCATGCTGACGTGCAGGCGACAAGACCACGATTCCGGAAACCGAGCGGACAGATCCGGACTGACCACCACCTCGACCTTCTTTATCAATTCGTGTATCGCCGGGTCCGCCAGACGCGCATCCGAAAACGACGCCGGCGTTATCTCTCCATCGAGCAGACCGACGACAACCACGTACGGCATGCTGTGATCGGCCGTCTCGCGTGTGGTGGGCGCCCAGCGCGACGGGTCGCTGCCCATTTCCTCTTTGCCATGCGCGTATGTTTCGACGCGTATCGCGGTGATGTCGCCGAGTCGAACGCGCGACCGCATTTCGATCGCGGCGGCGGCGGGCGATTGGCCATGGCCGCACACCGGAAAACACTTGAGCAGCGTGTGCGTGATTCGATGCGGTGCATCTGGTCCGACATGGACACGCCAGTCGAAGCGGCCCACCGCATCCCACAGCCCGGATTGCCCCTCGAAGGCCGCCGTGGGTCCGGTAAAGCCTTTCTGCGCCAGCAATGCCGCAAACACGGCATTGCGCGATGCGTTTGCACCGGCGCACCCTTTCCACGCCGAAAGGTCGCCGCGCCGCGTCTGGATCAGCGCCATATTCGGCACCAGTGCCAGCGCCACCGCCTCGGCCATCTGCTCACGCGACAAGCCCAGCAGTTTTCCCGCGCCGAGCACGGTTGCCACCACGCTGTAGACCGGCTGATCCCAGCCTTTGGTGTTGAGATCTATGACTTCACAACAACTGCAATAGACGTCGTAGGCCAGCGTCACGGCATCGATCAGCGCGCGGCCGTCGGCATGGACGGCTTCGGCGATCGCCACGATGCCCGCGATGACATCGCTCGGATGTCCGCCGCTTTTTACCCGATAACCGTCGTTGGCATCGTCGAGACGCAACATCACGCCGTTGGCAAACGCTGCCGCCTCCGCAGTAGTGTGCCAGCCGCAGCCCCAAACGCTGGCCGGTGGTGTTCCCTGGCTGGTGCGCGCCATCTCGCGCGCCATGCGGCTGACCGGATGCTCGTAAGCGCCGATCGCGCATGCGAAGGTGTCGATTAACCGGCGCTTGCATTCGTGAACACACGGCTCCGGGAGCTGCGTGTAATCGCTGCTCAATGCAAAATCAACCAGATGCGCTGTGGTAGCGTCCATCAACTCCTCGGGGTGTATGGTGACTTGCCCCGTGGCGCCGCCAACCTGGCAACACATCGCGACGCGAAACTCACGTGAGTTTCATGCGCGGGGGAACGCAATGAATGTATTCCCGCACATCGATTCTGTCAACGCAATCGCGACACGCAATCGCCGCCTGTATATAGCTCGCATGCACGGCGCGACATGCATGGGCTGACTCGCGACGGTTGCATGGCAGAACGAAACGCCTTAGTATTCATCGATCGCCGAAGCGCAGCAAGAACATGACAAAATGCGCGCGGTCACCGGCATCCAGTCGGCAATCCGCCATTCGCGGTTCATGCTCTGCAAACAGAGGTCGAGATGGGCGCAACAATCGCAGAAAAAATCCTTGCGCGTGCCGCGGCGCGGGACCGGGTCACACCCGGCGAATACATCTGGGCCACACCCGATCTCACGGTGGCGCACGACCGCGATTACCCGCGCTATCGCCAGCGCATGAAGGCGGTGGGGCTGCACAAGATCGCGGCGGCCGCCAAGCTTGTGGTCAGCATAGATCACCGCCCCTATTCGAATGATGCCAGGGAAATCGAAACGCGTGCCTGGACGCGCAACGACATCAAGGAACAGGGCGTAGGCACTTTCTTCGATCTCGGACGCAACGGCATCAGCCACAACATCACGGTCGATCACGGCATGGTCAGGCCCGGCATGCTGGTCATCACCGCGGATACGCGTTCGCCTGCGCTCGGTTGCGTGGGTGCGCTGGGCATAGCCAATGGCTCGGGCTTTATCGTTACGCTGTATACCGGGAAAACGTGGCTGCAGGTGCCGCACACCATCAAGGTTACCGTCAGCGGCCAGGCGCGGCCGGGTGTGCTGAGCCGCGATATCTCGACGCATATCATAGGTACGATAGGTGGCTCGAAGGCCGATTACCGCGTGCTCGAATTTTCTGGAACAGCGATGGAAGCCATGAGCGTCGAAGAACGTCACACGCTGTGCAACGCCATGGTCGACATCGGCGTCAAAGGCGCCATCGTCGTGCCCGACAAAGTGACTGCCGAATACTGCCGGCGTTTTCCGTATGCCACGCCGGACACTTTCGTCACCAGCGACACGGATGCGCATTTCGAGTCCGAGCTTCATTTCGACATCGGCACGCTTGAGCCACAGATCTCGCTCCCACCCGAGCCCGAAAACGTCGCGCCAGTATCAAAAGTCGCCGGTCAGAAAATCGACCAGGCTTTCGTCGGCAGTTGCATGGGCGGAAAAATCGACGACCTGCGGGCGGCAGCCGCGGTACTGCGCGGGCACAAGGTTGCACAGGGCGTGCGCCTCATCGTCATCCCCGCAACCTACGTCGCTTATCAGCAGGCGCTCGAAGAAGGCCTGATGCAGGTATTTGCTGCAGCGGGTGCGCAGGTGGCGATCGGCACCTGCGGGCCGTGCTGCGGCCTGATCTCGCCGCTCGGCGACGGCGAAACATGCATTTCGACGTCCACACGCAATGATCCGGGACGCATGGGCAGTCCCAACTCCACCATCTATCTCGCCAGCGCCGCCACGGTCGCCGCATCCGCGGTGACGGGCATGATCAGCGATCCTCGGGAATTTCTCAAATGAGCGGCACGGTATCCGAAAGCATGCAGGGTCGATGCTGGAAGTTCGGCGACGACATCCTCAACGACGGCGGCATCATGGATTTTGAAATGGTGCGCACAGGCGTATTCGACCCGGCCATCCTCGGTAAGCATTGCCTGGAATCGCTGCGTGCCGACTTTGCGCGGGATTCCGTGCCCGGCGACATTATCGTCACCGGCCGCAACTTCGGGCGCGGCCAGTTGCACGATGCAGGTCCGTTTGCCGTGCGCGCACGCGGCGTCGGATTGATCTGCGTATCGATGTCACGCGCTTTTTTCCGACTCGCGGTGTCGGCCGGACTGGTGATGATTCCGTTCGCGCCCGAAATAGAGGGCAGAATCAACGACGGCGATAAACTCGACGTCAATTTTCGCAGCGGCAGTATACGCAACCTCACCCGCAATGAAACCATACAGACGCAGCCGCTGCCGGATTTTCTGTGGGATTTTGTGGCCGCCGGCGGCGAAATGAACTGGCTGGCGAAAAAATACGGCACCGCCGCTGGCGACGCGCACGTTTGACGCCACCACTCGGCACGACGACTCCTCACATGGCAGACGGCCACGGCCCCTCCCTCAAGGGCAAGACAGCATTGATCGCCGGCGCCAGCCGCAATCTCGGCAAAACCATCGCGCTCGCGTTTGCCGCGGCGGGTGCGGAAAACCTGATCCTGGTCGCGAGCAAATCGTTCGACGAACTGAAACAGGTTGCAGATGAATGCGAACAGCTAGGTGCGAACGCACTACCATTACAGGCGGACCTGAGTCGCCCCGACGAAGCGAGTGCGGTGGTGCGCCAGGGCCTGGAGCACTACGGTTATATCCATATTCTGGTGGTGGTGGCCGGCATCCGGCCGCACAAGTCGTTCAGCGAAATCGAAGTCGGGGACTGGATACCCTGTTTTGCCGCAAACCTGGACCCGACGTTCTACCTTGCCAAAGCCATGGCGCCGACCATGATCGCCAAACGTCTGGGCGGCAGCATAGTCACGCTCGGCGGCGTATCGTCGCTGACCGCGCAACCCAACCGCATGCAGGTAATCACGACCAAGACCGCGCTCTACGGTCTCACCAAATCGCTGGCGCTTGAACTCGGGCCGTATGGCGTGCGCGCAAACCATGTCGCGTTGGGCGCGGTCGGCACGGATCGCCGTAACCCGGAGTGGTACAAACACGAAGGCGGAGATCCCGGCACCGCCGCGGTCATCGCGCAATCGCCGCTCGGCCGCCTCGGAACGCAGCGCGAAGCCACGGACGTGGTGCTGTTCCTCGCCAGTGACCAGTCCTCATACATCACCGGCGACCGGATCGTATGCGCGGGTGGCCGTTACATGTAGCCGATACGGCTTCGGGATTTTGGAACGAACAATAAGAAAACGACTCGCAAATGACCACTACCTCTCCATCGCTGCTACCCCATGCGACACGCGATCTTGCGGCCTTTTCATCGCGTCTGCAGTATTCAGATATTCCGCCGCAAGTAGTCGAACGCATCAAGCTCAGTGTGCTCGACACCATAGGCTGCTGCCTGTTCGGCATTACGCTGCCGTGGACGCGCATGGTGCTCGACATGGTGGAAAGCGAAGGCTGCCTTGCCCACGCCGCACTGTTCGGGACCGGTCGCTCAACCTCGATTTCAAATGCGGTGCTGGTCAACAGCACCGCTGCCCACGCCTTCGAACTCGATGACCTGCACAAGGAATCGATGTTCCATTCGGGATCGCTGACAACGCCGGTCGCGCTGGCTTTTGCAGAAGCGCGCGGCATGAGCAGCGGCAAGGACATCATCACGGCGATGGTGGCCGGCTACGAGGTCGGTACGCGCGTCGGCAATGCCAGCACCACCGAACTGTTTCTGCGCGGATTTCATCCGCAGGGCACCGCCGGCGTATTCAGCGCCGCGGCGACCGCGGCACGCGCGCTCAACCTCGACGCGGCACACACGCAACACGCGCTGGGTATCGTCGGTTCGCAGGCAGGCGGCCTGATGGCGGCACAGGAAGGCGCGATGGTCAAACGCCTGCACTCGGGCCGGGCTGCGCAAAGCGGCGTCTACGCGGCGCTGCTTGCGCAGCGTGGATTTACCGGGATCACGGATGTGCTCGAGGCGCCCTACGGCGGGTTTCTGAGTTCGTTGTCCGGCAAACCCAACGCGCAAAAGCTTACCGCCGGCCTGGGCACGGTGTGGGAAACCCTCAAGGTCGGCTACAAGCCGCACGCAGCGGTGGCAGCCATTCATACCGCGCTCGACGCACTGGCCGCGATCATGCGCGGGCACAAACTCGCCGCCGGCGACATCGCGTCTGTCGACGTCGGCCTCAGTCACCCGACGCACGTGCACTGCGCGTGGCCCTATCAGCCGCAAGGCGGCATCATGGCGGCGCAGATGAATCTGTATTACAGCATGGCGGTCATGGCGCTCGACGGCGCCGCGTTTGTCGACCAGTACAGCGAGCGGCGGCTGGCCGATCCCGAAGTGCTCGCATTTGCATCGCGCGTACACGCCCACGTCGATCCCGCAATCGATGCGATGGGTGGCGAGTTCCGTCATGCGTCACGGTTGACGGTGGCCACCAACGATGGGCGCCGCATCAATCTCGAAATGCTGCATCGCCGCGGCAGCCCCGAAAATCCACTCGCGCCCGCCGATGTCGTGCACAAGTTTCGCAACGTCATGCGCTCGTGTCTGAGCCCGGCCCGCATGGAACGCGTCATCGACCTCGTGCAGTCACTGGAAGAACTCGACAACACAGGCGAATTGATCGGAATATTGGGCGCACCCACCGCCTCCTGAAGCGCACCGTGCAACTCACTATCGATATATGCCCATGCCCCGCACCCTGTTCGACAAAATCTGGGACCAGCACGCGATCACCACCAATGCTGCCGGTCACACGCTGCTGTACATAGACTGGCTGCTGTTCGCCGAAAGCACGTTCGCGGACTTCGAGGTGCTGCGCAACGATGGTTACTCGGTGCGCCGCCCTGCACAGTTGTTCGGCATTGCCGATCACTACACGCCCAGCCACGGCACCACGCTCGCCGACGCCGTCGATGATGAGCGGCGCAATATCATCACCACGCTGGAGCGCAATGCGCGGCGCCATGGTTTCGAATACCTCGGCCTCGGCGATCCGCGGCGCGGCATACAGCACCTGGTCGGACCGGAACAGGGACTCGCGCAACCCGGCGTGATCGTGATGTGCGCGGATTCGCATACCGCGACGCAGGGCGCGCTCGGCGCGCTTGCGTTCGGTATCGGCGGCGAACTCACGCACGCGTTCGCCACGCAAACGGTGTGGCAGCGCAAACCGAAGCAGATGCGCGTGACGGTGGACGGCAAGCGTGGCTACGGCGTGACCGCCAAGGATGTGATACTCACCATATTGGCCAAAGTCGGCGCCGGCGGCGCCGTGCGCCACGCCATTGAATATGCCGGCGCGGTGATCCGCGACATGTCTGTCGACGAGCGCATGACCGTGTGCAATATGTCGATCGAAATGGGCGCGCGTGCCGGAACCGTCGCGCCCGATGACAAGACGTATGCGTATGTCCATGGCCGTCCGTTTGCGCCCGCACCCGAGGACTGGGATACGGCGCTCGCCTACTGGCGTACCCTGACCAGCGACCCCGACGCTGTCTGGGACAAGGAAGTAACGATCAGCGGAGATCAAATCGTGCCCATGGTTACGTGGGGAAACAGCCCGGAAAATTCGTTATCAATCAAAGACTTGGTTCCAACCCCCGCGGACGAACCCGACGCGCAGCGGCGCCTCGACATGCAACGCTCACTCGACTACATGGACCTTAAGCCGGGTATGCCACTGACGCGGATCGCAATCGACCAGGTGTTCATCGGATCGTGCACCAACAGCCGGATCCATGACCTGCGTGAAGCGGCCGCAGTGCTGAACGGCCGCAAAACCGTGGTACCGACGCTGGTCGTGCCCGGCTCTATGAGCGTCAAGCGCGAGGCCGAAGCGGAAGGCCTGCATCGCATCTTCATCGAAGCCGGCTGCACGTGGGGTGAGCCCGGTTGCTCCATGTGCGTATCGCTCAACGGCGACACGGTCGCGCCCGGCAAGCGTTGCGCATCAACTTCCAACCGTAACTTCCGCGGGCGTCAGGGCCCCGGCAGCCGCACTCATCTGATGAGTCCGCCAATGGCGGCTGCAGCTGCGATTACCGGAAAACTGACGGATGTCAGGGAACTGATCTGAGATGGAACCGTTCACCGAACTGAGCGCCGTCGCGGTGCCGCTAGCCATGGACAACATCGACACCGACCAGATCATTCCGGCGCGCTTCATGCGCAGATCGAGCCGCGACGGAAAATCAGCGCCGTTCTTCTTTCACGACCTGCGTTTTGACGCGAACGGCGCCGAAAAGCCCGACTGCATCTTCAGCCGTACCGAATACCGCGGTGCGCGGTTCGTTGTCGGCGGGCGCAACTACGGCTGCGGCTCGGCGCGCATGGGCGCCGTCTACTCGCACTTTGACTACGGTATCCGCGCCGTTATCGCGCACAGCTTCGGCGACGTTTTTTACAACAACTGCCTCAAGAACGGCATCGTCGCCGCACGCGTCAGTGCCGACGCCATCGCGCAATTGCACTACACGCTCAGCGCGGTCCCGGGATCGAAACTAACCGTCGACCTCGTAAACCAGACCGTCTCCGATTCCGCAGGCAATGTCCATACGTTTGAAATAGACGGCTTCGCCAAACAATGCCTGCTGGAAGGATTGAGCGATATCGACCTGACACTGCGGATGGAACCAGATATCACGGCATTCGAGCAACGCTATTACGAATCCATGCGCTGGTTGCACAGACACGTCAATCGCACGGTGAAGTGATGCCCATGATGCAACGGCGTTACGAAAGCACCTCAATCTGCAGCCTGCGGCCAGCAACGGCGCAAACGTAGCGCTGATGTACCCTAAGGACACGGGCGTGTTTTTCGATCGTATGGAGGCAGCGACGAATATCTGGTGTACGAGCGCCATTCAAACCTATCTCGATCTGGCGGTCAGTGGTGAACGCGCAGCCGCGGCGGCAGAGCATTTGTTCAATGAACGAATTGTGCCGAAAGGGAAGGTGAGCGCATGAACGATCCCACAAACGCGAACGGTTACGGTGAGCGCGAAACGAACGCGGCATATTCCGTAATGATCGAACTTGGTCAAGTCGTGGGCGAATATCGTGGCAAGTTTGTGGTTGTAGGCGGTGCGGTGCCGTGGTTACTATTGCCTGATGCAAATCCTCCTCACATTGGAACCCTCGAACGGCTTGCGGCAAGAATGCAGGACATTGCTGAAGATTGAAATTGCTCATGCAGGCTTTATGCATATTGCCAATAAATTTTCTACTGTAGACGATTTTGGACCGCAAACAGTCCGCTAATTTCTGGAAGGTTCCGAGGCATGGGGAGGCATGACGCCCGCGCAGGTGCAGGAAGACGCATTCCGACAAGTAAGTGCATTTTTGCAGGCGCTCGGCATTGTAAATTGACATTGATTGGTATCGAGGCGCAAACCATACGCTCACGTCGGACGTTCTGGTCGCCGCATCGATCACCACATGCGAGGGTAGTGCCGAACATCCGAGAACAGATCGCGGACTGGACAAAGAATTCATGAATCAGGCGACGCTGACTATGTGCGCCGCAGACGCCAGGCCTTTGCTGGACAAGTGCTGGCAGATGCCGGCGCTGAATAACGTCGGCGCGCTGGCGTAAACTTGCACAGGAATACTAACCAAAAGCCGAAGGCGAGCAACCACCAACAGTTACAAAACAGGATCCAACATGCATACAGAATTGACAGATTCGCAGCGCGCAATGTGCGCTGCGATTGCACGATTTACAAAAGGAGAACTGGTCAGCGTAGCCCGTGATCTCGAGCAACGGGATGTATCGCTTTCACACGAATGGATGAAGCGATACGCGGACCTGGGCGTGCTGGGCATCAATGTGCCCGAGGCATATGGCGGTCAGGGCCTCAGCCATTTCGACGCGGTTCTCGTTGTGGAAGAATTCGCCAAGATTTCTTCGGCTGTCGCCATGCCCGTATTTGAAGCCAATTTTGGTCCGATGTCGGCACTGGTGCATTTCGGCCCGGAGGAACTCAAGAAACGCGTGCTGCCGAAAGTGTGTGCCGGCGAACTGATAGTCGCAGTCACCATGTCGGAGCCCGATGCCGGCACGGCGCTGACCGACTTGAAGACGCGCGCCGAAATACGCAAGGACCGCGTGGTTATCAATGGCACGAAACGCTGGTGCTCGGGCGCCGGACACGCCGGAGGCTACCTCGTCTATTGCCGCATGAGCGAGGCGCCGGGTGCGACGGGCATAGGTGCGTTATACGTCGAGAAGGACACGCCAGGACTGCGCTTCGGCAAGCGCGAACACCTGATGGGATTCAGGGGCATCATGACGGCTGACATGTATTTCGACAACGCGGAAGTGCCGGTCGAGAACATTGTGCTGCCCGCCGGCAATTTCAAGAAGCTCATGGAGGCATTTGATCTCGAACGCTGCGGCAACACGACCATGTCACTGGGCATAGCAGCGGGCGCATTTGAAACCGCGCTCAAGTACGTGCAGGAGCGCAGGCAATTCGGCAAGTCCATCGTTGACTTCCAGGCGGTGCAGATCAAAATCGCCGAGATGGCGATGAAGGTGGAAGCGGCACGGCTGTTGCTCCACAAGGCGGTGCTCGATGCTGGCAGCGGCCTGCCGACGACACTCGCCAGTTCGATGGCCAAATGCTACGCCAATGAAATCGTGCGCGAAGTCACCGGTACCGCCATGCAGCTTATGGGTGGCTACGGCTACAGTAAGCAGTTTGACATCGAGAGCAAATTGCGGGATGCGTGGGGGTGGGGCATCGCCGGGGGCACAATAGACGTGCAAAAAACCAACATAGCCGCCGCTCTGGTGGGCCGGCGATTCGATCAGCGCAAGTAGTCCGCGCAACACGCAGCACGCTGATTTCTGAAATCCAGGCCCCACAGCAAGAATCCGGGAGAACCTTGAAATGCACAAGCCGTTGAAACTGTTGCTTGCGGCCTGGGTGCTGGCAACGTCTGCTGCCTCAGCTCAGGGACTTGCCAACAAACCCATACGCATGCTGCTCGGCTTGCCACCCGGGGGAGGCACGGATTCCAACACGCGCCTGATCGCAGGCAAACTGGGGGAGTCCCTTGGGCAGGTGGTAGTGGTGGACAATCGTCCGGGCGCCAGCGGCGCCATCGCCGCCGAGATTACCGCCAACGCGCCCGCTGACGGTCACACCGTAATGATGATGAGCGCAACCATGCTCACCAACACGCTGCTGACCAAAGTCCGCTACGACACGCTCAGGGACTACACGCCGATTACCTTCCTGAGTTCCAATCCGTACGTGTTATTGATACACCCGTCCGTTCCGGCGACCAACTTCAACGAATTTGTCGCATATGCCAGGGCAAACCCCGGAAAACTGAATTACGCTTCCTCAGGAAATGGCGGCATCGTGCATCTTGCGACGGTGCTGCTTGAGTCCGTGACCAATACCCGTTTCGTCCATGTACCTTACAAAGGACTGGCAGTTGCCTATACCGATCTGCTTGCGGGACGGGTACAGATCTCCATGTCTAGCGTCATCTCGGGACTACCGCATGTCAAATCCGGCAAGGTGCGGGCGCTTGGCGTTACCAGCCGGACACGCATGGCCATGCTGCCGGACATGCCGACATTGGCAGAGTCCGGTGCAGCCGGCCTCGAAATTGCGCAATGGAACGCACTGCTGGGGCCGGCAGGAATACCCAGGGCCCTAGTCGACCGTCTGCACCGGGAAACCGTTGCAGTATTGCGCCAACCCGAAGTGATTGCACGCATGGCGAGCGATGGATCCGAGCCCGTCGGCGGATCAGGCAGGGAACTGGCTGCACATCTGCGCGCAGAGTTGAACAAGTGGGGTGCGCTCATCAGAAAATATGACATCAAAGCCGATTGAAAGCGTGGAGTAGAAAATGACCGAAGAACATAGTTTTGACGCAGTCGTTTTAGGCGGCGGTCTGGCCGGGATGGCGGCCGCCAATCGCCTTGCCCAGTCTGGCTTGCGCACCGCGGTCCTGGAGCAAGGCAGCGAAGAACATTACCTGTGCAACTCGCGCTACACCGGTGGCGTTTTCCACACCTGTCTGCGCGACATCATGAGCGACGAAAACACGCTCAGGCAGGCCATCGTTGACGCAACCGCCGGGTTCGTCACCGACACACTGGCCGCCGTCATCGCCGCCGACGGCCGGCGCGCGGTTCGCTGGTTGCAGGACGAAGGTGTGCGCTTCATGAAAGCGGACGTGGCTGACCATCGCAGCTGGATGCTCGCGCCGCCGGTGATCAAAGCGCCGGGGCTGAACTGGCCGGGACGGGGCGGCGACGTGCTGCTGCGCACGCTGGAAGCCAATCTCGTCAAACGCGGTGGCGTGCTGGTGCGCAATACGCGGGGACGTGTACTGCTTATGGAAGAAAATCGCTGCAGCGGAGTAATCGCGCAACAGGCGGAACTTGAAATACGCTTCCGCGCACGAGCAGTGGTAATTGCGGACGGCGGGTTCCCCGGCAACCCCGAGATGATCAAACAATACATCTGCAATCAACCCGAACGGCTCAAGCCGCGCAACGCGCGTACCGCGCGCGGTGACGGATTACAGATGGCAATCGCTGCTGGTGCGGACACGATAGGACTGAACCGCTTCTACGGGCACGTGTTGTCGCGCGATGCCATGACCAACGACAAGCTGTGGCCGCAACCGTACCTGGATGCCCTGGTCACGGCCGCCATTGTTGTCGATCCATCGGGGGCACGCTTTGTCGACGAAGGGCGCGGCGGCGTCTATGCGGTGAACGCAATTGCGCAACTGGCGGACTCGTTGTCGGCGGCCATCATTTTCGATCTAGCCATTTGGGACGGCCCCGGACGCAATGGACTGGTGCCCGCGAATCCGCACCTGCCCGACGCGGGGGGGACGCTGCTAAGCGCCGCCGATCTGCCGCAATTGGCGCGCAAACTCGGCATGGAACCGGGCCGACTCCTGGACACTGTGACGCGATATAACAACGCGCTTGCAAGCGGCACACTCGCGTCGCTCAAGCCCGCACTGCGCACATCGCCACAGCGCGCACGCCCGATCGCAGTGGCGCCGTTTTATGCGGCGCCTGTCTGCGCCGGCATCACGACCACCATGGGCGGGATCAAAATCAATGAACACGCGCAGGCGCTGCGCGTAGACGACACGCCGATTGCAGGCTTGTACGCGGCCGGCGGCGCAACCGGCGGCCTCGAAGGCGGTCCGGAAATCGGATACGTCGGCGGACTGGTCAAATGCGGCGTCACGGCGCTGCGGGCGGCTGAACACATCGTGAACTCGGGTAGCAACAGGGAAAAGACATCATGACGGTGCAATTTCGAATTCACGGCGACATCGCCGTGATACAACTGGACTATCCTCCACTCAACAACCTTAGCCTGGAATTGCGCAAGGCACTCAGCACCTGCCTTGATGATGTCGGGTCCAACGCCGCCATCAAGGCGGCCATCATCATCGGTTCGGAAAAGGTTTTTTGCGCTGGTGCCGGAGAGTCCGACGCCGGAATCATGGACGCACATCCTGACATACGGCATCTGGTCACGCAGATGGACAGTGCGGCCAAACCGCTGATCGCGGCCATCGGCGGGAGTGCGCTGGGCGGTGGTCTCGAACTTGCTCTGGGTTGCCACTATCGCGTAGCACTGACGAGCAGCAAGCTGGCATTGCCTGAAGTCACATCCGGACTCGTGGCATCGAACGGCGGCATACAACGTTTGCCGCGCATTATTCCCGTAGCGCGTGCAGCAGAAGCCATCCTCGGCGGCACGCCGATACCGGTTGATGAGGCCGCACAACTGGGACTGCTGGACGAGGTCGTGGAGGGCAGCCTGCTGGACGGGGCGTTGCGCTTTGCGGCACGGTTGCTCGCCAGCGGCAAGGACACCCGGCGCATACGCGACATGACACCCCGCATAGACGACGCCACGGCATTCTTTGAAAGAAAACGCGCCGAATTAAAAAAGTCTGCCCGCGGCCGTGTGGCGCCATTGGCAAACCTCGACTGCCTTGAAGCTGCGGTGACAAAACCGTTTGATGAAAGCCAGGACTACATCAAGGCAACCTATATGCAGCTTGCCGCCGGCACCGAGTGCAAGGCCCTGCAGTACAGTGCTTTCGCGGTGTGCGAAGCAGCCAGGATTCCTGATGTTCCCGCACATACGCCGATACGGGAAATCGGCAGCGCCGCGGTGATCGGCGCTGGCACCATGGGTGGCGGAATCGCGATGTGTTTCGCAAACGCCGGGATTCCGGTCACCGTCATCGATTCCAAACAGGAAGCGATAGACCGTGGGTTGGCAACGATCACAAAAAACTATGCCGCGACCGTGACCAGGGGCCGCCTGACACAAACCGAGATGGACAGACGCCTGCGCCTGATCTCCACGGCTTGCGACTTATCCGCAGCTTCCAAAGCCGATATCATTGTCGAGGCTGTATTCGAAGACATGCCGGTCAAGGAACAGGTCTTCAGGAACCTCGACGCCGTCGCCAAACCGGGCGCGATACTCGCGACCAACACGTCGACGCTAGACGTCGATCAGATTGCGGCAGCGACGTCACGGCCGCACGATGTCATCGGCGCGCACTTCTTTTCGCCCGCCAATGTCATGCGCCTGCTCGAAGTGATCAGAGGCGGCAACACGGCCAAGGATGTCATCGCGACCACCATGGCGCTGGGCAAGCGCATCGGCAAAGTACCGGTGCTGGCGAGCGTATGCGACGGCTTTATCGGCAATCGCATACTGGAAAAGTATCGCGTGCAGACGATGCTGTTGATAGACGAAGGTGCGAGCCCGCAGCAGATCGACAACGCGCTGGTGTCGTGGGGGCTGGCGATGGGCCCGTTCGCGATGGGCGATCTGGCAGGCAATGATGTGAGCTGGCTGATACGCAAGTTCCGCGCCAAAATGGGCAGAAACTACACACCGAATCCGCTCGCCGATCAACTATGCGAAATGGGGCGCTACGGCCAAAAGACCGGCAAGGGCTGGTACCGCTATGAAAGCGGAAACCGCAAGCCGATCCCGGATCCGGAAATTGAAACCATGATCGCGGAACACCGCAGGAAACTGGGCATCACGCCGCGCCAGGTCACGGACGAGGAGAT
>CANJQI010000122.1 GCA_947476215.1 Betaproteobacteria bacterium | reverse complement strand
GCAGAAAATCTCCGGCTGCTTTCGCACGCTCATCGGCGCGCAGAATTTCTGCACTATCCGCTCCTATCTCGACACCATGCACAAGCAAGGACATAATCTGTTCGAGGTGTTGCGATTGACCTTTATGGGGCAGGCGCCAATGCCTGCCGGAGGCTGAATAGTCACTATTTTCCAATGTTTGCTCTGTCCAATCCGTGATACGCAAATTAACCTGGAAACGGCAGTTGGGCGGAACGAAGTGTGCTGTTATGGTGCGCTGGGGCATGGTCGAGAATCATTGTTGCATTTCGTGAGTGTACATTTCTGAATTGCGCAGGGAATCGATCACGTTACCCTCGCTTTCTGGTTACAATCTCGGCTGCGTCGGTCTCTGAAAGCTTGGCGCTTTTTCAACGCCATCCACCATGAACAGCACAATTGAAACAAATCGAAAATCGCAACAATACATAGCCGCGTGGCTCCTGCTGTGCTGCGCAATGCTGTTCGCAATGGTCATCGTCGGCGGTGTAACCCGACTTACGCATTCCGGATTGTCGATAGTCGAGTGGCAACCCATCGTGGGCACGTTGCCGCCCTTGAGCGACGCCGCATGGCAGGAAGCATTCCGCAAATACCAGCAGACCCCTGAATTCCGCCAGGTCAACTTCGGCATGGGCCTGGCCGAATTCAAGGGCATATTCTGGTGGGAGTACGCGCACCGTCTTCTCGGTCGCGCCATAGGCATCGTCTATCTGCTGCCGCTGCTTTATTTCGTCGCCCGCCGCGCCATCGACCGAAGCCTGTCATGGAAACTGGCGGGGATATTCGTGCTCGGTGGCCTGCAAGGCGCGCTGGGCTGGTACATGGTGCAAAGCGGACTTGTCGATGAACCTCGTGTGAACCCGCTCCGGCTTACCGCGCACCTTGGGCTTGCATTGGTCATCTACGCCGCGATGCTATGGGTGGCCCTGGGTCTGCTCACGCCGCGCAAGGGCTCGCACCACCATCCGGCGCCGCACCGCCTGTGGCAGTTCTCGCTCGCATTAACCGCGATCATCTTTCTGATGGCCCTGTCGGGAGGGCTGGTTGCGGGCAATCGTGCCGGCCTTGCCTACAATACTTTCCCAACCATGAATGGCCACTGGATTCCGTCCGAGATTTTCACGATGGAGCCATGGTATTTGAATTTTTCTTTCAACCTGGCCACCGTCCAGTTCAACCATCGGTTGATCGCCTGGACGCTGGCAGCGCTGGTGCCATGGTTCTGGTGGTGCTCGACAAAAGTTGATCTGTCGCGACAAGCCAGGTGGTGGTGCAGTGCCTTGCCGGTGGTGCTGGCTGTGCAAATCGGCCTCGGGATAACGACTTTGCTTTTTGCGGTGCCGGTTGCACTCGGCGCGGCACATCAGGCCGGCGCATTGCTGACGTTCACCACAGCGCTAATCGTGTCGCATCAGCTTATGGACGGCGCTGGCCCTGCCCGGACGAACTGATGGCTTACTTTTCAGGTAAATCGGCATTTTGATGTGCGAAAATTTATCTGAATCAACCTCGCGCGAAAATAATTACGAAATGCCTTGACTACATGCTTGCGTAGGCGTTTAATTAAATTGCTACGGTGATTCGGTTCGGGATGTGTTTTCAGACTAACCTACGATGATCCGGTTGCAGCCCCAGAGTTTCGCTGTTGTGCGCGCCCCGAGTTGCGGGTGTACCTGATGCGAACGGGCGGCGACCACCTTCGACTAGCAGTTTGAGGATAGTCTCAATCCGGTGTGCCGGAGCAGACGGGCGGAGTATGATCTGTGCCGCAAATGAGTCCCTGCGAGGATTTCTTGCCGCAGGGTGGGCGTGAATGGAGGGCAGACCTATCGAGGACAGCTTCTGACAGCACGACCCTGAAGCCGGTATTGCAAGACCGGCATGCGTCACGGTGACGTGACGAAATGAAGCCACACAATGTGGCAGTTCCGCAAAGCCCTGCGAACACATCGCGGGGCTTTGCATTTACAGCGGTTGCCGTGTATGCCGGAGCCGACAACGGCACGCGCACCGACTGGCCCCAGCATTATGAAATGACCGGATTTTCTCCGGCTGCATTCCTTCCCGCAATGCGCCCGAATGCCAACGCTTCGCTGACATTGCCGGCGCCGGGATAATTGCGGTGCCAAAGTGAACCAAGCTCTCCGGCGCTGTAAAGACGCTTGATCGGATTGCCTCTGACATCCAGTACCTGAGCGCTGGCATTGCGCTTGGGCCCACCCTGCGTGTTAAATAATGACGGCTGCATTTCCATCGCATAGTACGGTGGTCTCGCGATTGGCACGCAATTGTCGGGGGCTCTGCCGAACTGCGGATCGTATCCGCCCACGCATAGCAGATTGTAATTGGATATCGTGGCCTGCAAATGGTTGGCACGCATTTTGATTTGTGGCGCGAGATCCGCAATCGTATCGGCGGCTGTTATCCATCCTTTCTTGATCTCGCTGCTGTTGTCCGCGCTCCACTGGTATACATCGCTGACTTTGCCAAAAAATGTTGCCGCTACCGCCCCTCTCAACCGGGTGTCTTCGTCGAAGATGACGTAAGAGGGCATCCGTGTCCGCTGCAGTGTCGCGGTATCGACGAACGAGGAAGGCGCCCACATGATGTGGGCATCGGTGCCGGTTTCGTCCATGAATCTCTTGCCGGTCTGATCCACGTAGATATAACCGGCGGAAGGCATGAACTGCCGGATTGCGAATTCGAATTCAGGAAACTTGTAACCCCATGTTGCAGCCACTGCGTTCATATGCCACAGGTCCGCCCCGATATCCGCCGCCAACCGTACACCATCACCGGTATTGCCTGGGTTACACATGCCGTAATAGCTGTGCCCCACATAATTGCGCTGCATGTTGCGGTCATATTCGTATCCGCCGCAAGTCAGAATTACGGCGCGTCGCGCCCGGATCTTGATATTGCTGCCACCGCTGGCCGCAACCACGCCCGTTACGCCAAGATCTTTGTCCATCAATATCCGGTTTACCGGGGATGAACAACGCACCTCGATGTTAGTGCCCGCCACATTGCGCGACAAAACACCCCACAGATCAATGCCGCCGGCGGTTCCGGGACCTTTCACGCGTACTCTGGGCCCCAGTCCATCGGCGCCGCGCACCGACGGAAATGCAGCGCCGGGCAGCGATCTTGGAAAATGCGTGCCCAGTGCCGCCGCCATGCTTACGAGTTCGCCCCCCAGTGACGCAACCCACTCCGAATTGCGCCGGCTTTCGTTGACAAACGCGCGCACCACGTCGCGTTCCGTGGTGCCGTCGCATAGCGCTTCGATGTGGTCGACCGCCTTTTCCACGTCGGTATAGGTGCGCATCGTGCCACCCGAGTAGCGCGTATTTCCGCCACCTTCCGGATTCTTTTCCAGAACCAGAACCCTGGCGCCTGCGGCCGCGGCCGTAAGGGCTGCCGTGGCACCTGCCCCGCCATACCCCACAACGACCACGTCTGCCTCACAGTTCCACATGATTGTCCTTGATTTTATTGGCCAATATCCTAATTCAAGCGAAACAGCGCAGCTACCTTTGCCATATCATCGAGGCTTTCGATATTGCGCAGGGCGTGCAACAGCGTTTCGCACGCGACGCTACCAATGACATCAGTGACCTGACCGCGGAATTTTGCATCGATGTCCGCGCTGGTCAGCGGTGATTGCAGCGTTCCCTTGGGATCGCTGACCAGGCTCTCGTGCACGCCACCCGCCTTGGTGCGTACCGTGACCCGTGCCGGCATGCGCCGCTCGAAACGCCTGCTGAGTTCTTCTTCCTTGACCAGGGTAACTTTGGCTGCGAACGCCTTGACCTCCGGATCGGCCAGCGCCTCCATCGTATACTCACGCGGCGTGTTGGCGCCCTTCAATGCAGTCAGTGCGAGAGAGTATGAAGTGCTGAACTGCATGCCCAGCAGGTCGTGCGGATTGGTGATGGCCGAGTGTTCATAGGAGCGCTTCGGGTAACCGACTTCGACGCCTTCTATATCATTTGCCGTGAGCTTGTGCGCTTTGATCAGGTCACCCAGACCTTCAATTGCGGGATGAATGATGGCACAGCACGAATGCGGCTTGAATAATACGTGCTCCAGAGTCCATAACTTTCCGAAATCCGCCACCAGGCGCTCGGGATGATATTCCGTGGAATAAATCCTCAGCAAACCCCGCTTGCCTTCCAATATGCCATCAGGCCCCGTCATGCCGGCCTTGGCGAGACAGGCCGCCTGCAGCCCGTTGCTGCCGCCGATTGCGCCATGGATGCGCTTGACCGAACCGCCGCCCTGATCATATTGCATGAGTCCGCCGGAGAAACTGCCGGCAATGCCGATCGCATTGCGCAGACCCTCGACGTCCAGCCCCAGCAGGCGCGCGGATCCCGCGGCCGAGCCGAACACGCCGCACGCCGTCGAGAACTGCGGTCCGCCGCGTTCACTCATGAACGGTGACACAGACCAGCCGATACGGCCGCGGACCTCGTACCCCGCAATGAAAGCGGCGAGGAAATCGCGCCCGGAGATATGATCGCGCTCCGCGATTGCCATCAACGGCGGGATCAGCTCGACGCCCGGATGACCCTGGAAAAACGGGTTGGCATCGTCATATTCGAACGCATGGCCGAATGTACTGTTGATAAACGCCGCCGCAGCGATAGGCAGCTTGTCACCATATCTGACCACCGTCGCTTCCGCCACGCCGCCGGTGGACTTAAACGTATCGTAGACCTGCACTGCCCACGGATACTTCGAGCCCCCGACCTGGCAGCCGATCTGGTCCACCAGGTTGTCAATCGCAAGCGTGCGAACCTTGGTTGGAACTTGATCCAATGTCAGTTCGGCCGCATATCGGGCAAGTACTCGTGTTTCATCAGCCATTCATGATCTCCCTTGTTTCGATGGCACAGTAGTGCTGTTTCGTATCTTATTCATTGCTATCTGTCAGTATCACGCCGGCATTGCCGGAATTCAGCGGCAACTCGCGTACCTGCTGATCAGCTGACGACAACTTCATCGCCCTCGACATCGAATCTGTGCTCAAAACCGTCGGATGCCCATTCCATATAACTTACCGCTTCGTCAAAACGAGGATCGGATCGTTTCAATATCTCGGGACGCAACTGTTGGTCTATAAGTGCCGGGAGGAACGACACTTTTTTGATACCGTCCCGTGCAATAACGACCTTGGCTATCATGCTGCGCTTGGCATCGGTACCGTACGGCAGTAGTGGATAGTCCGGGTCCATGGTCACGCCATATCTGCGTGCGAAGGCGGCGGTATCGGCGGGACTCTTCTTGGCAGATGAGATCATGAAGTTGCTCAAACTGTAGAAGCAGACCTTACCGCCATAAACGCCTATCGCCTTGGGCACGTGAGCGTGGTGGCCCATGATGATATCGGCACCCGCCGCAAAAGCGGCGTGCGCAACGGTAACCTGATAGTCCGCGATGATTCGCGGAATAAAATGCAACCCCCAATGTAGATTCAGAATCACGATATGCCCGGCCTTCTTCATGTCCGTTATATCGTCCACCATCCCCTGAAGGTCATCCTCATACGGAATGGTGACTATCCTGGGCGGCATGCCGGCCTGGTATTCCATGGGTTCGTAGTAGGTATGCACCCGCAAAGGCGAAATTCCCGGTTTGTTGTGCCCCGCCCAGTAGCCGGGCTGCAGTACTGAACAATACGCGAGGAACGCCATGCTCACGCCGTTGCGATTGATGATGGCCGGGCGGCGTGATTCCTCCAGGTTGCGTCCTCCGCCCACGGTCTTGATGCCTTTGCTTCGCAGCAATTCGATGGAATCGAGCAACGCGTCAGGTCCGCCATCCAGCGCGTGATTGCTCGCGACTGAAAGCACGTCAAAACCGCAATCGGTAAAGATCGAAGCCATGTGTGGCTTGACCCAGCCCGGACCGCTGGCCGGATGCAGGCTGCCGCGCTCGGAGTAGACGCGTTCACATTGCGCAACTCGAATATCGGCGGTGGCGAGCGTCTGCCTTACCAGGGTGCTGTAGTTATCCATGGGTTCATGGATAGGCCCCACATCGCCACAATTCATCAGGACCACGGTGTTTTCCTGCATCTGCATTTCCTCTCGACGGATTTACAGCGTTATGTACTACTCTATCCGCTGCGGAACATCGCCGGATCGCGCATGGCATCCCGGCGACACAGACTGGGTGCAACCATGGATATTACTGGCTTGCGGGGAGAGGATCAACCGCGTATTTTCAGCATTGCCACAGTGACATTGAGAAACGCTTCACGTGTGCTAAATTCTCACCATGAAGACGATATTCACGCATAGTCTTGTTGCGGCGGTGCTCCTGTATTGCACTTGCGCGTTTCCGCAAAGCTACCCAAGCCGGCCTATCCGCATGCTGACCACCGAAGTGGGTGGCAGCAGCGACCTTGTGGCGCGACTCATTGCGCAGGGAATTTCCGGCCCATTGGGACAACAGGTGATAGTCGACAATCGTGGGGGCAGTCTGAATATACTTGGGCAGTTGCTCGCCACCGCAATACCCGATGGACACACCGTGCTCCTGGGAACGGGCAGCCTGTGGGTGTTGCCTTTGATACAGAAGGCGCCATACGATCCGGTCAGGGACTATGCACCCGTTACCGTCGTCGCGAGAGCGCCCAACGTACTTGTCGTTCACCCGACGCTTCCAGTCAAATCCGTCAAGGAATTAATCAACCTGGCCCAGGCCAAACCCGGACAGCTCAACTATGCATCGGGCATCGCGGGATCTTCGCTGCATCTCGCCGGCGAGCTTTTCAAGGCCATGGCCGGCGTCAACATCGTGCAGATCTGGTACAAGGGTCAGGGTCCGGCACTCATAGACACGATTGC
Organism: Betaproteobacteria bacterium; assembly: GCA_947476215.1. Classification (GTDB taxonomy): domain Bacteria; phylum Pseudomonadota; class Gammaproteobacteria; order Burkholderiales; family SG8-41; genus PALSA-1004. Next base: position 9,287 of record CANJQI010000122.1, on the reverse strand, counting down.
AGGACAAGTCCAGATGATGTTTCCGACCGCCATTTCGGTACCCGCTCACATCCAGAGCGGCAGACTGCGGGGGCTCGGCGTAACGAGCACCCAGCCCTCGGCGCTGCTTCCCGAACTGCCTGCGATTGCCGCGACAGTACCCGGGTATGAATCCGGCACCGTGCTCACGATATTCGCGCCTGCCAAAACACCGCGAGCGATCATCGAGCGGCTCAACCGCGAAGTCGTCGGGTTTCTGCGTCGACCAGAAATGAAGGACAAGCTCGTCGCGATGGGAGCGGATCCCGTGGGCAGCACGCCGGAAGAATTCGCCACACTGATGAAATCAGAACTGGTTCGGCTCGGCAAGCTCATCAAAGACGCTGGAATTCGTGCAGATTAAACGGGGAGCATGAGGAAATGAATAAACAAAATTACGACGTCATCATCGTCGGCGCCGGAAACGCGGCGTTATGCGCCGCACTATCGGCGCGCGAGCAGGTTGCGAAAGTGCTGGTGCTTGAAAAAGCCCCCGTCGACGAGCGCTGCGGCAATTCGTACTTCACCGACGGCGGGTTCCGCTTCGTCAACGAAGGCCTTGCGGATATGAGGCGCGACATACTTCGCGACCTGTCGCCGGCTGAAGTCGACATCATCGAACACATGCCCGGGTATACGAGACAACAGTATTACGACGACATGATGAGCGTCACCGATCATCAGGCCAATGAAGAGCTCACGAACATACTCATCGATAATTCCCGGGACACGGTTGCATGGATCGCCAGAAATCATGTGCGATTTCTTCCGGCTTTTAACCGTCAGTCTTATATCTCCAATGGCCGCCATCGGTTCTACGGCGGTGTCACCATCGCCGCAAGCGGTGGAGGCGCCGGACTCGCCACCATGCTGGCTGCCGCAGCCGAAAAAGCGGGCATCGAAATTCGTTATCAGACGCCGCTACGGCGACTGATACAGGACAACAGTGGCGCCGTGGTTGGCGTGGAGGTGCGAGGCCCTGAAGGCATCTATTCGATCAACGCGTCGGCTGTGGTGCTGGCATCGGGTGGGTTTGAAGCCAATCCGGAGTGGCGCGCACGCTATCTCGGCGTGGGCTGGGACTTGTGCCGTGTACGCGGCACTCGTCACAATACAGGCGATGGTATCCGGGCCGCACTTGATATCGGCGCTGAACCCTTTGGAAACTGGTCTTCCTGCCATGCCGTGCAATGGGATTTGAGCTCTCCACCGTTCGGCGACCGCGTCGTGCTCGGAAACTATCAGAAACATTCTTACAATATCGGCATCATGGTCAACCTCGATGGCAATCGTTTCGTCGACGAAGGCGCGGCTTTACGCCTGTTTACTTATGCCAAGTACGGCGCCGAAGTCCTCAAGCAACGCAAACGCATCGGCGTACAGATATTCGATGGCAAGCTTATACCCATGTTGCGCGATGAATATCGCATACGACAGATCACCAAGGTCGAGGCGGACAGCATAGAAGGACTGGCTCAACAACTGGGCATCGAGCCTGCCGCTCTTGCAAAGACCGTCCGCGAGTTCAATGCCGCGTGCGATGACACGCCATTTAACCGCGAGATACTCGACGGCAAGAAAACCACCGGTATCACCCCGCCCAAAAGCAACTGGGCTGTGCCGATAGACACCCCGCCTTACGTCGGTTATGTCACGACATGCGGCATTACCTTTACGTATGGCGGACTGCATGTCAACCAGCGTGGCGAAGTACAGGACACGACTGATGGCAGCATACCCGGACTTTATGCGGCAGGCGAACTGGTGGGCGGAATATTTTGTGGCGGTTATCCGGGGGGCGCCGGTCTGATGTCCGGCGCGGTCTTCGGGCGGCTATCGGGACGCGAAGCGGGTCTGCGCGCGAAGGCCGGATCCAGGAGGAGCAGCAAGACCGTGAAGACCGCGAAACGCAAATCATCCAGGAAACACTGACGCGGATTTGCCGTGGACCACATTCGGTGGTCGCGGTTACCGGATTAAGGGGCGTTACCCGTTACGACAATTTTCGGCCTGGACGCAACGAAGATACGAATTCTCCGTTACCACGAGTTTGCTGTCGACCGGTTCCATAATCAGACTGGAGACCCGGCTCCCCGCCATCAGTTCGTGAACTCTCAGGATCGAGCACAGCACGATACCGAGTATCACGAGCACAAAGGCAAGATCCTTCAACGTGTATCCGGCCTGCTTACGCCTGGTTGCCGTTCCGGAACTCATGACGATTTGTTCAGATCCCGCATGACGGTCAGCGTGCCGAGAATTTCGCCGCTTTCATCAATTACGGGCGACTTCAGGATTTCCACCCACTTTGTCGTTTCATTTCACGTAAGGCAGTCTTCAATGCGCAGGGGCTGGCGTTTACGCAGCACTTCAAAGTCATTCACCATCAGGCGTTCAGCCAGTTGCACAGGAAATACGTAGAAGGCGGTCTTGCCGACCACATCCACAGGCACGAGGCGAAACTCCAAAACAAAGGCCTTATTCACCGCCACGAAGCAACCGCGAAGGCGCCCTCCAACCTGTTTTTCCGAACCACCTTCAGGTGTCGATGGCAGCATTTTAATGATACCGCAGTGCAGGGGGGGGTAATGATTCAAGAATTGACAGTAGTTTACAAAGTCGCGCGTACATTTCATGGTCTTTCCTGCCTATAATCGTGCAGTTTCGCGTACAGCTCGAGTTCAGCATTGAGTGCGATCGTTTTTTTCATCAACGGGAGCGACATATGCACAAAATTCTCATTCTTCTTGGTTGGCTGGCAGTCAGCGCCTCGCCTTTTGCAGCCGGTCTCGAGGCCATCAGCAACGGCGATGCAGTATCCGGGCTGAAAGACGCGCTCACCCAGGGCGCGAGTGCCGCAATAGGAAAGCTGGGCGTGGAGAACGGTTTCCTGGGCAACGCGCAGGTCAAGATACCGTTGCCGGACGCGCTCAAGCGCATAGAAAGCGGGCTGCGGCTGATGGGTATGCAGCGTCAGGCCGACGAGCTGGTCACGGCGATGAATCGTGCGGCGGAACAGGCGGTGCCGGAAGCGAAGTCTTTGCTTACGAGCGCGGTAAGAAATATGAACGTACAGGATGCCAAAGGCATACTCACTGGCGGAGAAACAGCCGCCACCGATTACTTTAAACTGGCAACCAGCGCCCAGCTCACCAAGACCTTTCTGCCCATTGTCACCAAAGCGACGAGCAAAGTCGGACTGGCGGAGCAGTACAACGGGCTCGCGGGCCAGGCGGCGCAGTATGGCCTTATCAATGCCGAGCAGGCGAAAATCGAGAACTACGTCACGCAAAAAACGTTGGACGGGCTGTTCCTCATGATCGCGGAGCAGGAAAAAGCAATCCGCAAGGACCCGGTCGGAACAGCCACCGGCATGGCGCAGAAGGTGTTCGGGTTGTTGCGCCGATAGCCAATATCATGAACAATAGCGATTCCGCATCACCGCCGGAGTCGTTATGCAAGTGGGCACGATTGTAAATTCGTTGTCTGTATTGGCAGTTGTAACCCTGTGCGGAAGCGATGTGTTAGCGCAATCCGCCCCGACTGGCCCGGGACCAGCCTACCCGATCAAGCCCGTGCGCATACTCACCAGCCTGCCTGGCGGGACTAACGACATGCTGGCGCGGCTGTTTGCGCAGGAATTTCCGGCCACATTGGGCCAGCCCGTCGTCGTGGACAATCGCCCAGCGGTGATCTCGATAGAAACGTTGGCAAAAGCGCCTCCTGACGGCTATACCCTGCTGGTACAGGGTGCATCGATCTGGATTACGCCACTGATGCGCGAGCAGATCCCGTACGACCCGATCAGAGACTTTCAGCCAATCACGCAAATCATCAGGGAAGTCGGCGTGCTCGTCGTGCACCCCGGAGTGGCGGCGAAGTCCATCAAGGAGTTGATCGCTCTGGCCAAGGCCAGGCCCGGCCAGTTGAACTACGGATCCGGCGCCTCCGGCACATCCAACCACCTCGCCATGGAACTGCTGAAGTCACTGGCGGGCATCAACATTGTCCGTGTGCCTTACAAAAGTGGCGGTATGGCGTTGATCGGATTACTTGCGAACGAAGTACAGATGACCGTCGACAGCGCGGGCTCCATGATGGCGCATCTCAAGTCCGGCAAGCTTAACGCGCTGGCGGTGTCGAGTACAACACCGTCGTTGTTGATGCCGGAATTGCCCACGATAGCGGCGTCAGGGGTGCCGGGCTACGATTCCGTGGCCATCACCGGCTTCTTCGCCCCGGGAAAAACGCCGATGGCCATCGTCGAACGACTGAACCGGGAAGCGCTGCGCGTCCTGATCAAGGCGGACGTCAAGGATTCGCTGTTCAGGTCCGGCGTCGAGGTGGTTACCAGTTCACCCAAAGAATTCGCAGCCGCCATCCAGTCCGACATCACCAAATGGAGCAAGGTGATCAAGGATGCCGGCATCAAAGCCGATTAACGACCGGCGGCGGCAGCGACGGTCAATCAAGTCAACGACTTGGAATATTTCACCGTGACCGCCCGCGCGCGGTGATCGGTCTTGACATTGACGAGCGCGGGTTTGCCCGACGCAAAGGCCCGCTTCAGCGCCGGACCGATCTGGCTCGGGTCTTCGACATACTCGGCGTGGCATCCCAAAGCCTCGACCATCTTGTCATAACGCGTATAACCGAGATCGCGACCCGGCTTGGTCCCTTGCGGATCGGCCGTCCAGCCGCCGTTGAGGCTGATCACGCACACGACATTGATTTTGTGCCGCACCGCCGTATCAAACTCCATGGCGTTAAGGCCAAATGAACCGTCGCCGTGGAGCACCAGAACCTGCTTGTCCGGATGCGCGAGTTTCACGCCAACCCCGAACGGCAACCCTACACCCATGGTCCCCCATGTGCCGGAATTAAGTCTGTGGCCCGGCTCAAAAGTGGGTATGGATTGGCGCCCGTAGTTGAGTATCTCCTGGCCATCCACAATCAGGTACGCGTCACGGTCCAGGAAATCGCGCACTTCCTTGCACAGGCGCAACGGATGTATCGGCAACTCGTCCGAACTCATGCGAACTTCCTGCGCCGCCGATTTGGCCGCGTCGGATTCACGCAGCTTTTTCACCCAGTCCGTGTACAGACTGGCTTTCAACTTGCCTTTGCCTTCATTCAGAAACTGCGCCAATACCGCTTTCGCATCGCCGACGATGCCGACATCGCATGGGCGCGTAAAACCGATCTCGGCCGGGTCGACATTGACCTGGATGATGCGTGCATCGGCGCTGTATCGCGGCGCTGTCAAATGACCGCTCACGTAGTTCATGCGCGTGCCGACGATCATGATGCAGTCGGCCTCCTTGAACGCCTGCGAACGCGCCGCCAGGAACGACAGCGGATGATCATCGGGAACCACCCCGCGACCCTGCGGTGTCGTATAAAACGGTATGCCGGCCATGTCCACGAACTGCCGCAACTCCGGGCTCGCCTGCGACCAGAGAACGCCCGTGCCGCTCATGATAATCGGGCGTTTCGCCGAGGCCAGGATTTGTACCGCCGCGCTTATTCGCTCAGGAGCGCCGCTGGTCCGCGCCTGATCCTGCGAGAACTGGTCATCGCGATATACCACCGATTCCTCATCGACTTCGTCGCTGAGCACGTCGCCCGGCATATCCACATAGACCGGTCCAGGCCGCCCGGTACGGGCGTGGCGCAGCGCGGTCGCGATCAATTCCGGAATATGGCGTGCTGACTGACAGCGGTCTGCCCACTTGGTAATAGGCTTGAACACGCTCAACTGATCGCATTCCTGAAACAGCCCGCGGCCGGTAACGTTCATGGGCGCCGCCCCGCCGATCGCCAGCAGCGGCGATGCGTCGGCCCATGCATTCGCAACACCAGTCACGAGATTCATCACTCCAGGTCCGGACGCGGCCATGCACACGGCAATCTTGTTCGTCACACGCGCCCACGCGTGCGCCATCATCGCCGCCGCCTGCTCATGCCTGACGTCTATGGCACGTATACCCTCTTTGATGCAGAACGTCTCCGTTTCCAGCATCGGGCCGCCCATAATGTAGAACATCGTATCGACTCCCTGTTTACGCAGGGATTTCGCCAGTATTTCCGCTCCACTTATTTTCGCCATTTCGTCGTTTCCTTGTTTTCCGAAGTTAAATTGCGGCATCGATCTTTGTATCAGATTATCTTTTCCGCCTTGAGCTTGGTCACGTGTTCGGACGTATATCCGAGCAGTTCGCCAAACACTTCCTCATTGTGTTCACCCAGCAGCGGCGAAGTAACGATCTTCACCTGTGAATCGGACATCCTGACCGGCCATCCCGGCATGGTGAACTCGCCACGAATCGGATGCTGGACGGTCACGAACATGCCATGCTTACGCAGATGCGGATCGTCACGCAGTTCCTGGGTGTCGAACACCGCGCCGGCGGGGATACCGGCCGAACCCAATATCGCCATGACTTCGCGTTTATCATGCAGCAGCGTCCATGATTCCATCAATGCGTCTATCTCTTGCTGGTGCAGAAACCGATCGCGCGGCGTCTGGTAATCGGGATAATCGATCAGATCTTCGCGGTCTATGATCTTGAGCAGGCGCTTCCAGTGATTGTTATTGGCGCGGCTGCAATATATGAAGCAGTAGTCGTTTTCACCACCGCCCTTGCAGCGATAACACTCGCTGGGCGCGGAACCCTTCAGCACACTTTGGTTGCCGTTACGCGGCGGATGGCTGCCCCACAATTCGAGGCTGGAGTACGCCATGCGGCCGAAGTTAATGACCACGTCCTGCATCGACACTTCGATGCGCTGGCCTCTGCCGGTCGCCTGGCGTTGAAACAACGCCGCCAGTATGCCTATGGTTGAATGCAGCCCGGAACCCGTGTCGCCTATGGTAGGACCGGGCTTGAGCGGACGGCCGCCCTTCTCGCCGGTGGTCGCCAGAGACCCGCCCACCGCCTGCGCAATCATGTCGAAACATAGATAGTTGCCGTACGGGCCATCGGGCGCGAAGCCCTTGATCTGCGCGTAGATAATGCGCGGATTGATTTCTTTCACAACGTCATAGCTGAAGCCCAGACGCTCTATCACACCAGGCCCGAAATTCTCAATAAAAACATCACCATGCTTGATCAAGTCGCGCAGTATCTCGCGCCCGCGCTCGTCCTTGAGGTTGAGCGTGACGCTGCGTTTGTTGGCATTGAGCAATATGAAGTAGTGCGAGTCGACACCTGGCTTGTTGGTCGATGACTGCCGCCCTTGATCGCCCTTGGTCGGCTCCTCCACCTTGATGACGTCGGCGCCCAGCCACGCCAGCGCCTCCGTGCACGAGGTCCCCGCCTCGAATTGAGTCAGGTCTATGACTTTCACGGCCGCCAACGCGGTGGAGCGTTGCCCCGTTCCGTTTGATTGTTCCATGCGCCTCCTATAGTGCGTCCACGCAAGTTGTGGAATTCCTGAACATTGCATACAGGCAATGACCAGCATTCCTCGATGATTATACTGCCGTTATTGCTCTACAATAATGCGGACTATTCAAAGCTATCAACAATCACGCCATCAGCGCTGCCTTGTTTCAGAAACTGCCTTATGACGCGGAAAAGGATTTCGCGCCGATCACACTGATAGGACTCACGCCTTTCATACTGGTCACGCATCCATCGCTGCCGGTGAAGTCCGTCAGGATCTGATCAAGCTCGCGCGAGCCCAACCGGGCGCGATTAACTATGCGTCGGTGGGCAATGGCACAGCGGCGCACTTCACCGCTGAACTGTTCAAGGTAACGGCCAAAGTCGACATGACGCATGTGCCTTACAAAGGCGTGACGCAAGCCGTGATCGATGTCATCGGTGGCTCGGTACAGGTCATGTTTCCGAGTCCTGCATCCGCATACGCCCATGTCAAAACTGGCCAGCTGCGCCTGCTTGCAGTGACGACCGCCGAGCGTTCGCGCGCCCTTCAGGACGTGCCGACCATCCGTGAAAGCGGCGTGCCGGGCTACGAATTCAGCAACTGGTGGGGCCTGCTGGCGCCGCGCGGCACACCGACCAACATCGTCATGCGATTCAATCAGGGCACGCGCCAATTGTTACAGATGAAAGACGTGCAGGCACGGCTGGGCGGCGAAAGCGGCGAGCCCGTCGGAAGCACGCCGGAATATTTTCACGATTTCCTCAGAATGGGGATCGACAAATATTCGAAACTCGTCAAGCAGATAGGATTGAAGGCGGATTGATCGCCCAATCAGTTTAACGAGCAAAAGCCCGCCATCGTTTCCATGGGTGCGGCGATATCCGCTGCCTGAGCGACGTCCCACCACGCCCCGCGTATCCGTTCGCGCTGCTCACTCTGCATCCGCACAGCTTTCGCACAAAGATCCAGCTTGTTGTTGATCGCTTCCCGCCGGGTACTTTGCAGTCCGTCCGGATGACCGCTGTGCCCCATCACGTTTTGCGTAAACTCCCGCCCGTTATATGTTTTTAGGGTGATTTTCGCGGGCTTGGCTTCAGGCCCCCTGGATGCGCTCATGATGCGGCGCAGTTCGTCGCTGCCGTGTACTCGTATCTTGCGCATCAAAGGTCGTATCGACGGATCGGAAATGCGCTCCGGCGTATATGAGTCGAGCGTAATTCCGCCGTCCACCAGTGCTCTCGCCAATATATAGGGAAGACTATGGTCGGCGGTTTCGCGAGTCTTGGGATCGTATTTCGGCTCATCGGCGAGATGAACTTCATAGCCGGTCGCGATCTCGTTATCTATGGACTCGATTTCGCCGACTGGCGTCCACGCCAGGAGTTTCGGCATCAGCTCGGTCAGTCCTATAGTGTTGTTCTCGGCCGGTATCGGTTTGATGTAGGCCATTTCAACGACGCGCTGACCATCGGGTTCCAGCGGCAGACGCAGATCGAAGGCGCCAGTGACATGATGCAGTCCATAGATGCCCGCATAGGGCTCGGGCGCCGAGGTAAATCCTTCCTGTGCCAGCATCGCCGCGAATACACCATTGCGCACCGAAAACGCGATGGCACAACCTTTCATCATCGACAACGCACCCCAGCGGCTCACGCCCAGCGGTACGTTGGGCACCAGCGCCAGCGAAGCGGCATCCGCCAGTTGGCCCTCCGACAGTCCCCACAGCTTGCTGGCGGCGGATGGTTTCGACAACTACGACATTGGCGAGATGCTCGACATCGGTCGTGTGCAGGTGGGGCGCTGGCGCGCACGCTATGCCGTTGGCGGACTTAAGGCCATCGAAAAAGATTTGCCTCGCGGCGGGCGCAAACCCACGG
>CANJQI010000121.1 GCA_947476215.1 Betaproteobacteria bacterium | reverse complement strand
CGCAAGCGGCCCGATTTCACATGCGGCATCAGTTCACCCGCATCGATGATGGTCAATTGCACTTCACCGCTCAGCAAGGCGACGATGCCCGGCGCATTGCCTTTGTACGGGACATTCACGATGTCGACGCCCGCCATGGACTTGAACATTTCCGCCGCCAGATGCGCGGGGCCGCCGTAGACCGTGGACGCATAGTTAAGTTGTCCCGGTCTGGCTTTGGCCAGCGCGATCAGCTCCTTGATCGATTTCGCCGGCACTGATGGATGGATGGCGACGATGATGATCTTCTTCGACATCAGGCTGATCGGAACAAAATCCCGAACCACGTCATACGGAATCTTTTGTATTAACGGAAAAATCCAGAACGCTCCGCCGCTGACGACGAGGCTGTGGCCGTCCGGCGCGGAGTTGGCAAGAAAATCATACTGGACCACGCCGCTGCCGCGGTTCTCCACCACCACCGGCTGGCCGAGCACCGGCGCCAGTCCCAGTGCCAGTTGACGCGCGCCAAAATCGCTGCCGCCGCCGGCCGCCGCCGTGACGATGCGTATGGTCTTGCTCGGGAAATCCTGAGCGTGCGGACTTGCGGAAAATATTCCCGCAAGAACGAACGCTGCTGCATAAGTTTGGAATCGAATCACGAGATGCTCCCCGGTCATTGAGTTATTAACGACGACACTAATCCATGCGCGCGCCGGATTTTTTCACCGCTGACGCCCATTTCGGCACTTCATTGCGCACGTAAGCACTGAATTCTTCCGGCGAACTGCCGACGAGATCGTAGCCTTGGCCTTCAAACCGTTCGGCGGTGTCCGGCTGGCGCAGCACCGCGACGATGCTGCGGTGCAGTGCCGTGATTATGGGACGCGGCGTTTTTGCCGGCACGTGCACGCCGAACCATGTGCTCGCCTCGAAACCTTTAACGCCGGCTTCGTCTATGGTGGGGATATCCGGTGCGCTTGGTAATCGCTTGGGACGTCCTATCGCCAGTGCCCGCAGTTTGCCGGCGGTCATGAACGGTTGCGCGGTCGATAGCCCGGTAAACATCATGTGTATCTGTCCCGCCGCCACGTCCGCCGACGCTGGGCCCGATCCTTTGTACGGAACATGAACGATATTCAGTTGAGTGGCGTTCTTGAACAATTCCATGGACAGGTGGCTGGGACCGCCGGTGCCGCTGGACCCATAGTTAAGGGCGCCGGGCTTGGATTTCGCCAGAGCCACCAGTTCCTTGACGTTGGCGGCCGCAACGCCGGCGTGCACCACCAGCATGAATGATGTCGACGCGAGTTCGCTGACGGCTTCGAAATCGCGCAGGATGTCGTAAGTTTGCGTGCTGGAGAGACTGGCATTGATGGCGTTGCCGACCGTGCTCATGAGTATCGTGTAGCCGTCGGGCGCTGCGCGTGCGGCAAGTTCAGCGCCCATGTTGCCGGCTGCGCCTATGCGGTTGTCGATCAGGAATTGCTGGCCCATGGTGTCGCGAAGTTTTTGCGCGAGCACGCGTGCCAGTATGTCGGTGGCGCCGCCGGGCGGAAAGGTGATGATGAAGCGCACGGTCTTGGACGGATATGCGCCCGACGGATGTGATGCCTTCGGTTGCGCTGATACGGAAGCCGGCGGCAACGCCACCACAGACAGCATGACGATCAATAAGCTGCGGACCCATCGTTTCATTGTTTTTCCTCGTGCTAAATCGTGCCCCGGTCTTTGATCAGAGCCGTGGCGGGACGACAAATACTACGATAAATCAAGTCCTTACCTGCGGGGCCGCCAACCACCACCATTTCGATGTCATGGGCGTTTTCCATCACCGGCAACATTATTTTCTCGAGTTCCCAGTCGGGAAGTTTGAGCAGCCAGCGCCAGTGCAGACGTATTTTGTCGGGCGCATTGCGGCACTTGTTGAGCAGGCGGCGGGCACTGGCGCGGCACTCCTGAAACACGTATTCGCGCACGGCTTTTTTCGACCATCCGGCGCTGCCGCAGATATTCGCATGTTCGGGTGAAAACATCAGCAGCAGTACAAAATCCGGATCATCGCCGGCATGTATTTTTTCCAGGTAATCGCCGCCCGGGATGGCGCCATAGAAAGAGAAACTGTTGAGCACGCCCTCGGGAGTCCAGTTATTCAGGTCGTTGACATCGATCTCGTCGCGCGTGGCGAAAATGGTCACAGTGTTGGCGTCCTTGGCGTAACCCTTTTCGATCGGATACGGATCCCACGGACTTTGTTCTTCGTTTTCCGCCACGCACATGCCGAACTTGCGCGCCGACCCTATCGTGTCCAGGTCCATGCGTCCGGGCCGGCAGTTGCCGATGTTGATCATGATCAGCCGAAAGGCTCTGCCCAACACGATGTTGTGACGCGACTGCAGCCCCGGTCCCATGGCGCAGCCCTTGGCGTTGATGCCGATTTCCTTCGTGATCGGGCCGTTGATTACCATCAGCGGCGCCATCGGGCTGGTGGACATCGACAGTGCGCGCACGCGTTCGCCGAGTCCCATATAGGCTTCGCAGGCCGCAATCAGTATCGGTAAATGCACGGGCTCGCAACCCGCCATCACGGCATTGACGGCGATTTTCTCCACGGTCGCGAGGCCGCTGCCCGGTGCCAGCACGGTGATCAGGTCATCGGGCTTGCGCGTCGTGCCCGTCAACATCCGCGCCACTTTTTCTGGTGTGGGCGGAATCAGCGGGAAACCGTCGCCCCATTCGAGATCCAGGAATTGCTGATTCATTTTCTCGACCGCCGCATAAGAGTCGGTACTCTCAATGTTGATGCGTTCGGTGGATGTGGTTTCCTGCGAGGCTGCCGGTTGGGGATGGGTGGTCAGAACTTCGACTATGCGATCGAGCGCATCGGTGACCTGCTGCTCGATCTGTTGCGGCGCCAGGCCGGTCATGACCTCCGGCACCAGCGCAAAGCGGAACTCGGGCAGCCCGAACGAGCGGGCGGTGGCCATGGCATTGCGCTCAAAGCCGCCCGCCACCAAACCGACCGCCGGCTTACCGGCCTTTTCCATGACGATAAGGTCGTGGACAAGCCACGACGTGCATGACCCTCAATCGGCGGAGGATCCGATGAAGACGTCGCACTCCTGTTTCGCGCGATCCATGATTTCCGGATCGCACGGCATGGACCCGTCGTAGCGTATGACTTTGACGTTTTTGAATCTGCCGCTGACGAGTTCGCCGGCTTTGTTCAGTGCAACTTCACCGCCCCGCTTGGAGTTCCACAGCAGTCCCAGGGTCAAACCATCGAGGGAACGAGGTCTGGGCGCGGCATTGGTAATTTTGGTATCGCCTTCGTTGAGCGCAACGGGATTGAGCACTTCGAGTGTGTACATGGGAAATTCCTTGATTTCAGAGTGGGCGCTGCTTTGCATACTTGTGCAGCGCTTCGATATTCATCACCCAGTGCAGCGCCGAGCGGCACCAGCCTTGCATCCTGGGAACAAGCTCGGTTCTTTGATTGGTTGTCCCCACGCGTATTCCATAGACGTGCGGATCCTGCACGTTCGTCGCATAAATCGGTGTCCCGCATTCGGGGCAAAATCCGTGCGCGCGTTTGTTCCCGCTTTCGGCGGTCTTGACATAGATTTTTGGCTGCCCGGTCAATAGTTTGAATCCGTCTTTGTGCGTCGAAACAGTGACTCGGTAAGCGGTGCCGGAAAGCTTTTGACAATCGGTGCAATGGCAGATACCGACCTTGTCGGGGTCTACCTCGGCTTCGTAAGTGATATAACCGCAGTGGCATCCGCCGTCTATGTGCATGGCCGTCTCCATATGAGTTTTGAGCGTGGCAGCATACCATCAGTGTGGGTCATAATGGCCGTCCCAGAATATCTCCGGTGCCCCCGTGCGCTATATTGCCCATCTCGACATGGACGCGTTTTATGCGTCAGTGGAATTGTTGCGTCATCCGCAGCTGCGCGGCAGGCCGGTGGTCATCGGCGGGCGGCGGCGAGGCGCCGAGCCGGCGCGGGGAACGGCCATACCGACGCTGCGCCACTACGCCGGACGAGGCGTGATCACCACTGCCACCTATGAAGCGCGCGCGCTCGGCGTGCATTCCGGCATGGGTCTGATGAAGGCCGCGCAACTCGCGCCGGACGCGCTGTTGTTGCCGGCGGATTTCGATGAGTACCGGCGTTATTCCAAAATGTTCAAGGATGCGGTGCGCCAGAGAACGCCGGAAATCGAGGATCGCGGCATCGACGAAATCTACATCGATCTCACGGATTGCGTGATGTCCGCAACCGATGGCGCAGCTTTGAATCCGTGGGACCGGGCACGCGAGAGTGCGGCGTCGCTGCAGCAGGCGGTTTACGATGCCACGGGACTGTCGTGTTCGATAGGCGTGACGCCAAACAAGCTCCTGGCCAAGATAGCCTCGGATCTCGACAAACCCGGTGGATTGACGGTGCTGCGCGAGGCGGACATTCCGGCACGCATCTGGCCGTTGTCGGTGCGCAAGGTCAACGGCATAGGGCCCAAGGCCGGCGCACGCCTGGATACGCTGGGCATTGCCACCATAGGGCAGCTTGCGCAGGCACCACCCCAGCTGCTCGTCGAAACCTTCGGCACGAGCTATGGGACGTGGCTGCATGATGCGGCGCATGGCCGCGACGACAGGGCGGTGGTTACCTACAGCGAACCGAAATCGATCAGTCGTGAGACGACATTCGAGCAGGATCTGCACGCGGTGGGCGATCGCGCCCGGCTTACGCAGATATTCACCGACCTTTGCGTCAGGGTTGCCGGCGATCTCGAACGCAAAGGTTACACCGGGAAAAAAGTGGGTCTCAAGCTGCGCTTCGATAATTTTCGCACCGTGACCCGTGACTGCACGCTGGATGCGCCGACGTGCGATGCAACTGTCATACGCCGTGCGGCTGGATCGTGCCTCAAGCGTGTGGTACTCGATAGACGCATCCGTTTGCTGGGGGTGCGTGTGGGCGCGTTGTGCAGAACAGGTGAACTGGCTTTGTCTGGTGGTGTGGATGGCGAAAAATCCGGGGGCGGGCTATTCGGGTGAAGTTGTAATGCGGGCTTGCTGTTAAACTCGGGGCCGCCAGTCGTTATTTCCTTCTGCAGCGCCCAACTCATGTCGATCCGCTTTGTCATTGCCCTGATGCTGTTCAACATGACCAGCACCCGCGTAGCGCGCGTTCTGCTCACGTTCTACGCAATCAAGCTGGGCGCCAGCCCGGTGGTCATCGGCATGCTGGCCGCGACGTTCAGCATCATTCCAATTTTGTTCTCGTGGCACAGCGGGCGCCTGTCCGACCGCTTTGGTTCGCGCTGGTTGTTGCTGATCGGCATGGCGGGCAGCGCCGCTGGCATACTCCTGCCGTATTTCATGCCCAGTCTGACCACCATATTCATCGCCGGCGTTCTGAGCGGCCTGTCGATCACGTTTTGCAACGTGTCGCTGCAGAATCTCGTGGGGTTGCTGAGTACCGCAGACAATCGCGCCAGAAATTTCAGCAATTACACGGTGGCCGGTTCGTTTACCGGCTTCATAGGGCCGTTGATCGCCGGCTTTGCCATTGATCATGCGGGATATGCCAACACCTGTTTGTGGGTGATAGCGCTCGCCGCGGTGCCGATTGCGATGCTGATCTTCCTGGGCGGCGTACTGCCCCGCGGAAGCGGCCATGCCGCGCCGGCAGGCGGTTTGCGGCATACGCTCAAGGTGCCGGGCACGTCGCGGGCATTGATCGCAAGCGCACTGTCGCAGGTGGGACTGGATTTGTTTCAGTTCTATATCCCGGTCTACGGGAGCAACATCGGTTTGTCGCCTTCGGTCATCGGTATGGTACTGTCCGCGTACGCTGCGGCGTCATTCACGGCGCGTTTCTTGTTGCCGGGCCTGATCAAAAAGTGGGGTGAGATGAAGGCGCTGTCCGCCGCGTTTGGGTTGGCCGCGGCAGCGCTGGTCCTGGTGCCGCTATGCAAGAGCGCCGTCGCACTTGCCATGGTGGCGTTCATGTTCGGTTTCGGTCTGGGCTGCGTCACACCGATCACCATGTTGCTGTTGTTTACGCAGTCGCCCGAGGGCCGTTCCGGCGAGGCCATGGGATTGCGCATGGCTGTTGATAACATGACCCGACTGGTTGGTCCGGTGCTGTTCGGTACGATTGCAACTGTGCTCGGCCTGTCGGCGGTGTTCCTGCTCAATGCCGCGCTGCTCGGTATCGCCGGTGCGGTGATGCGGCGCACCGCATTTGCGCGCAAATAGCGGCTCGCGCGCTGCCCCGGCTGTAACTATGCCGCTCCGCGGTTATTGTTTTTGCAGCAGCGGTACCAGTTTTTCCAGTGACGGCAAGGTTTCCAGCTGCGCAACCATGGCCATGATTTGCTCGGCGCGCTGCATAGGGATCATGGCGCCGGCCAGACTGCGGAACTTGGTTTCCAGTATGTCATCCGTGAACGGCAGCGATGGGGCGCCGCGCGCATCTTTTTGTTCGCCGCTCAGCACTCGTCCATCCTTGAGCTTGATCTCGACGCGGGTCATGTGCGGATTGGCCTTGACCAGTTCCGTGTAGGCGGGCAGCGTGTGCAGCGGATAGGAATGCAGCTTGTCGGCAACGGCGAGGACTTCGGGGTCGGACCATAGCTTGGGGTCGATATACATGTCGAGTTCATTGCTGCCCTTGACCATGCGCACGCCGAGACTGTAAGCGAGGCTGGCCTGGGCGCTGATGACATCGTGCGGCCGGCGGGCGGTTCCCACGTGGAGCACCGACAGTTCGCGCAAGCCGACGTTAATGCTTTCCACGTCGCGATAGTTGAACGGTTGGGTCTTGATGATATCGTTGACGATGTCCAGCGTGTTGTGGCACGAGCCTATGGTGGGGTAGATGCGGTAACGGCAACGCGTGATGCAGAAAGGTAGGCCGATGTCCTTCATGACCAGTTCGGGGTGCGCCTCCCCGCCGCCGAATGAATTGAATATGCCGCGTTTGCCTTCAAATACAGTGGGCGGGCCGGTGAAGCCCTCCTTGGCGAGAAAGGCGGACTGTATGCCGCTGCGCACCGCGATCGCGCCGTGTATGCGCTTGACCTCGCCGCCGGCCTGATCGTATTCGAGTATGCCGGACGCATGGCTGCCGGCAATCGCAAACGCGTGAGCCTGTTGTGCTTCGCTCAGGCCGAGCAGCTTGCCTGCTGCCGCGGCGCAACTGAATACGCCGAGCAGCGGCTGCGGATGGAAGTTGCGCTCGAAGGCCTGTTGGAACACGGATATGCCGACACGGCCCTGAACCTCGTAACCGGCCGCCATGGCGGTAATGATGTCGCGGCCCGAGGAACCCAACTGTTCCCCCAACGCCTGCACCGTCGGAACTATGTTTACGCCGGTGTGCGCGCTGCCCCACGTGCCGTGATGTTGCAATTCACAGCTGTAGCTGAACGCCGAATTGACGTACGCCGCGTACGGCGCGCTCAGGCGGTCGCCATAATAGGACACGGTCGCCTGGCCGTTGCCGCTCATGGTGCGTATGTAGCGATACACAGGTTGCACCCACTCCAGCGTCGCGCCGCGCAACTGCACACCCAGCGTGTCGAGCATGGCACGCTTGGCGTGATACACCACCTCCGGACTCAGGTCCTCATAACGCAGGCCGACAACCCATTTCGCGAGCTGCCCTGCAATCGTTGTATCTGTCATCCTGTTCTCCCTATAACTATTTGATTGATAAGTATTAGATAGCATCTGGCGGTCGCCAGCCCGCTATTCAGATTGAACTGGTGTAGTCAATCGGGTTACGTCCGGAGGCGCAATTCTACGCGATTCGGCACCTATGACTTACGTCGGCAGCAAGGTCAACTGGGTGGGATCAAGGCCGACATTGATCGCACTGCCGGGCAGGAATTCGATGTTGCCGCTGTAATGCGGTTGATCGGCGATCAGGTGATTACCTTGCACTGCGATGTTGTAACGGATGAACTCGCCCAGAAATTCGCGGCCGGCGATAGTGCCGGCAATGCGTATCGTGCCGGGCGCCGTCTGACCTTCCGGCGGGGCAAGGCTCAGCGTGTGGGGCCGGAACGCAACTTGCGCGGATCCGGACGTGGCGACAGCGGCCGGAAGCGGCACCCGGCCCAGGAGCGGCGACTCGAAGATGGCTCCAGACGATGTCGCCGTGACCGTGCCGCTGATCACATTGATGGTGCCGACGAAATTCGCGATGAATGCACTGGCCGGACGGTCGTAGAGATCCATCGGCGTTCCGACTTGCTGGATTACGCCGCCGTCGAGTACCGCGACGCGATCCGAGATCGACAGCGCTTCTTCCTGATCGTGGGTCACGAACAGGGTGGTGATGCCCAGCTTACGTTGCAACGCGAGCAGTTCGACACGCATGTGCAGGCGCAGCTGCGCGTCGAGATTGGACAGCGGTTCGTCGAGCAGCAACAGTTTGGGTTCGATGGCTATGGTTCGGGCCACCGCGACGCGTTGTTGCTGTCCGCCGGAGAGTTGATTGGGACGACGACTGCCAAAGTCGGCGAGCCCGACCAGTTCCAGTGCGGCCGCGACTTTGCGCGCAATCTCCGTGCGTGGCAGCCGGCGTTCCTCAAGCCCGAACGCGACGTTCTGGTCGACTGTCATATGCGGCCACAACGCGTAGTTCTGGAATACCATGCCGATATTACGGTTCCAGGGCGGAATGTTGGTGATGTCGGTACCGCCGACGTGCAGTGTTCCGGACTGGCACTGATTAAATCCGGCGATGAGTCGCAACAGCGTGGATTTTCCCGAACCTGAAGGCCCGAGCAGCGCGAAGAATTCCCCCGGTTTGATGGCCAGTGTTACGTCACGCAACACGGGTGTCTTGCCGTAGGACAGGCTGATGTTGCGGATATCCACGCTGACCCCGGTATCTGTCTTGTGTCCTGTTTCCACTTTTAAACTCCGGTTTTCAATAGCTGCGCGTCGCGGCTCGCGGCGTGGTTACGTATCAATCGGTTCGAGAAATAGGTCCCCAGGCCGACGGTGATCACGGCGATCACGCCCAGTGCGGCGCCGGGCCCGCGCCCGGCTATGCTCTGCATGTAAAGGTAAATGCCGTAGGACATGGGGGCGTCGCTCTGCGCGGTCACCAGCATGATGGTCGCTGACAGCTCGACGGCCGCGGTGAGAAAACTGGTGACAAAGCCGGCCAGTATGCCGCCGGCCATCAGCGGCACAACCACGCGGTAAATGGTGCGGTTCTTGGTGGCGCCGAGGTTTTCCGCAGCTTCCTCCAGCGAGACATGCAGTTGCTGCAGCGCCGCCATGCACGAGCGTAGCGCATACGGCAGCCGCCGCACCGTATAGGCGATGGCGATGATGAGCCAGAATGCGGTGAACGGCTCGTCGGTAAAGGGCAGTTGAAAGTCCTTGAATGTGCGCAGGTAACCGATCCCCAGAACCACGCCCGGTATCGCGATCGCGGCGGTGGCGATGAAATCCAGCCACTGCCGGGCGGGCAGTTTCGTGCGCAGTATCAGGTAGGCAATCGCAATTCCGAGTATGACATCCAGCCCGGCCGCGATGCCGCAGTAAAGCAGGGTGTTGACCATCATGCCCGATGAGTCGCGAAACACCGTCACGTAGTTATCCAGTGTGTACGTGTCCGGCAGGATGGAATAACTCCACACCTTGGAGAATGACAACAGCAATATGCCCAGGTGCGGCGCCAGCACCACCAGCAGTACGAGCACTATCCAGCCATACGCCCACAGCGCCTGCCACGGCTTGAGCCGGCGCCGGGCGAGACTGGAGCCACCGCGTTGCAAGGTGGCGTAGTCGCGTCCGCGCATGACCCAGGTGGAACCCCATAAGGCCACGACCGCGGCGATCACCATGATGACGCTCGCGACGTATCCTATGGGGTCGTCTATGCCGATCGAGGTGATGCGCAGGTACGCTTGTGCGGCAAGGATGTTGGTGACGTTTAACACCAGCGGTGTGCCTACGTCGTCGAATACCTTGAGAAATACCAGCGCCGCGCCGGCGAGGTAACCGGGCATCGCGAGTGGGAACACGATGCGCCGGAATAGTCGCCAGCCGCTGGCGCCAAGGTTCTGCGCGGACTCTTCCATCGCGCTGTCGATATTGGCGAGCGCGGCGACGAGATTGAGCAGAATAAACGGAAAGTAGTGCAGCGCTTCGACAAAGATCACGCCGTTAAGCCCATCCATGAACGGTATGCTGAACCCGAACCACTCGTTGAGCAGCAGGTTGACGGAGCCGCTGCGGCCGAACAGGAGTTGCATCGCCGCCGCGCCCACGAACGGCGGCATGATGAGCGGTAATACGCCCAGCGTCTGTATCAGTATCGCGCCGCGAAACTGAAAGCGTACCGTGAAGTAAGCCAGTGGCAACGCAATGATGGATGAAATCAGCACACTCATGCCGCCGACGTAGAGGCTGTTGTAGAACGCCTCGCGCATCAGTGTCAGGTGGAAAAACGAGAAAAAATGCGACAGCGTCAGGCTGCCGTCGCTGTTGGTGAAGGCAACGTAGACGACGGTGATAACGGGGACCACCAGAAACAGCGCAAGGAAGGCGGCGATGGCGAGTGCGATCGCCGCGTGGGCAAAGCTCAGGCGTGAATTCATGCGGTCATCAGGATGTGCAGACACCTATGCCGTCGTCGGAGTGCAGTTGAATTATTTTATTTCACCAATGCAGCGGCCTGCCGCGCGAGTTCTGCCGCTTTTTCGTAATTGCGGCGCGCGGTGTTACTCCAGTACTCTTCCAGCGCCGTGGTCTGTTTGGTTCTCTCGGCGTCGCGCTTGGTATTGCGGTACAGCGCGAGGAATTCCTTGTCTTTCGATTTTTCCTCGCTGACCACCGGCGAGTATGCAAGCTCGCGCGCTTCGGCCAGCAGTTGCGCGGCCTGGGGATGGTTCTTGCCCGAAAGTTTGGCCGCCGCTTCGTTTATGGCCTTGGTTGCCGCGACCAGTTCCTTGTGACGGAAGGTGATGGAATGATCGAATATCGAACTCACAACGTAATAGCGTGATTCCGACAGGTCGGAGTTGAAGTTGACCTTGGGCTTAATGGTTCCGGTGTACGGATTGGGGAATCCCGGCGGTGCTTTCTTGTAGGCGCTGGGTAGCACCGGCAGACGGCTGATCTGCGGGTCGAACAACAGTTCTTGTCCCTCGGGCGACATCGTGTAGTTGATGAATTTGCGCGCGTTCTCGGCGTTCTTGGCGCCAGCCACTATGCCGATGTTGGCCGGTACGATGGCGGTAATTGACGGATAGACGAATTCAACCGGAAACTTGGAGGCCTTGCCCGCGAGTCCGAAGAAGTCGATTACCAGTCCTATGCCGTATTGGCCATTGTTGACGCCGTCGGGCACGCCGAAACTGCGCTCCGTGATGGCAGCACAGTTGCCGGCGATCATCAACATGTCGCGCCAGCCCTTGGTCCAGCCTTCGCCCTGCAGTATGGTTTCAACGGTCAAGTGGGTGGTACCCGAGCGCGACGGCGACGACATGGCGACGTGGCTGAAATAAACGGGCTTGGTCAGATCTGACCATTCCTTGGGATCCGGAAGTTTGTTGGCCTTGGTGTAGCGCGTGTTCCACATGATGCCGTAGCCGGCCAGCGCCTGACCGAGGTAAAAACCCTTGGGGTCGTTGATTGGATAATTGCCGATTTTCGCCGGGACTTCCTTGGCCGGGGACTCGATTTTGGCAAGCAGTTTTTCAGCAGACAATACTTCGAATGCATCGGGCGCTGAAACCCAGAACACGTCCGGTTTGTTGCTGGCGGGCGCTTCGCGGATATAGGCAACACCCGCGGGAGTGGGCTTGTTGAGTATCTCAACCCTGATACCCGGGTTTTTGGCCTCGAATGCTTTCTTGTAGGCCTCGGTGAGTTCCTTGGGGAAAGACGTCACGATGACGACCTGTTGCTGAGCCCATGCGCCAGCGTACGCCAGGCATAACAGCAGGGTAGAAGACAAAAGTTTGAATCGATTCATGTTTATTTCCTGATAATGAGTGCGTAACAGCCAATCTTACCGTCCGACCCCTTAAAATGCTACACACGCGCAAGCCCGGGACTTGAAAATTCGGGCTCCAGCCCACATGTAACAAGGTCTTGATTAATAAGGGGAAACTCGTATGTCCGCGGCAACCAAGGAAAAACTGGGATTTCAGGCCGAGGTCAAGCAACTGCTCGATCTCATGATTCATTCCTTGTACAGCAACAAGGAAATATTTTTACGTGAACTGATCTCGAATGCGTCCGACGCCTGCGACAAGCTGCGTTTCGAGGCGCTGACCAACAAGGACTTGTTCGAAGATGATGCGGAACTCAAGGTTCGGATTGCCCTCGATAAAACGGCACGTACCGTGACCATATCCGACAACGGCATCGGCATGTCGCGTGAAGAAGTGATTACCAATATCGGCACGATAGCCAAGTCGGGTACCCGCGAATTCTTCAAACAGTTAACCGGCGAGCAGGCGAAAGACGCGAATCTGATCGGCCAGTTCGGCGTCGGTTTTTATTCGTCGTTCATTGTTGCCGACACCGTGACGCTTACCACGCGACGGGCCGGGCTTGCCGCCGCTGAAGGCGTGCGCTGGGAGTCGGATGGCGGCGGTGAATTCACCATAGAACCGGTCGAGAAATCAGGCCACGGCACGGAAGTGACGCTGCATCTGCGCGAGGGCATAGACGAATTCCTGGCCGCGATGAAACTACGCGAAATCATACGCCGTTACTCCGATCACATCGTGCTGCCTATCGTGATGAAGAAAGAGGAGTGGGACAAGGACAAGTCCGAATACGTCACCAAGGACGAGGACGAGACGGTCAACAAGGCCAATGCCCTGTGGGCGCGTCCCAAAGCCGATGTGACGCAGGAGCAGTATGACGAATTTTACAAGCATGTTTCGCACGACTTCGAAGGACCGCTGATTCACACGCATGCGCGGGTCGAAGGCAACAAGGAATACACGCTGCTGCTCTATATACCCACGCGCGCGCCCTTCGATCTGTTCGATCGCGAGCGCAGGCACGGCATCAAGCTCTACGTGCGTCGCGTGTTCATCATGGAGGATGCCGAGAAGTTGATGCCGACCTATCTGCGCTTCGTGCGCGGCGTCATCGATTCCAGCGATCTGCCGCTGAACGTCTCGCGCGAGATCCTGCAGGAATCGAAGGATATTGAGGCGATCCGCTCGGGTGCCGTGCGGCGCGTACTGAGCATGATAGAAGACCTTGCGGAAAACCAGAAAGACAAGTTTGTGACGTTCTGGAAGGAATTCGGCCGCGTTATCAAAGAAGGCGTGGGCGAAGATCACGCCAATCGCGAGCGCATTGCCAAGCTGTTGCGTTTTGCCTCAACCCACGCCGATACGGACACCGAGGATGTTGCGCTCGCCGATTACGTATCGCGCATGAAGCCCGAGCAACAGAAGATCTACTACGTGAGCGCGGACAGTTTTTCCGCCGCCAAAAACAGCCCCCATCTCGAAGTGTTTCGCAAGAAAGGTATCGAAGTCCTGCTGATGTACGACCGCGTCGACGAGTGGGTGGTCGGCAGTCTGCACGAATTCGATGGCAAACCGCTGCAGTCGGTGGCCAAGGGCGCGCTCGACCTGGGCAAACTGGAAGACGAAGCGGAAAAGAAGGAGCAGGAAAAAGAGGCCGGCGAATACAAGGAGTTGACCGAGAAGATCAAGCAGGCGCTGGGCGAACGCGTCAAGGAAGTGCGGGTTACGTTGCGGCTTACCGATTCACCGGCTTGTCTGGTCGCCGATGAACACGCCATGGGCGCCAACCTGGAACGTCTGCTAAAGTCGGCGGGACAGAAAGTCCCGGATGCCAAACCCATATTCGAAATCAACACGCGCCATCCGCTGTTGCAGCGCCTCGGCGCGGAATCGGATAAAAAACGCTTCGACGACTGGGCGCACGTGCTTTTTGATCAATCGCTGCTCGCCGAAGGCGGTCAGCTTGAAGATCCGGCGGGGTTTGTCAAGCGTCTGAACCAGTTGATGCTGGAACTGAGCGGCAATGCTTCGCGCATTATATTGCCGTCGTAGACTGATGCTGGCGATCGAAAAAAGCTGATTTTTTTGCTCGATGTCCGTGCGCATTATTCGGGTTTGATATCCGCCGTCTTAATGACATTTGCCCAGTTCCGAAGCTCGCTGCGTATGTACACCGCGAGTTCATCGGGCGTGCTGCCGGCGGCTTCCGCGCCGAATTCAATGAATTTATTTCTGACGTCGGTTAACGCCAGCGCTTTGATGATTTCGCGGTTGAGTCGCGTAACGATGGCGTGTGGTGTCGAAGCAGGCGCCACCATCGCGTACCAGTTGCTGACTTCGAAGCCGGGCAGCCCGGATTCCGCCATGGTTGGCACATCGGGCATCACCGGGCTGCGTTTCGCGCTGGTCACCGCGATCGCGCGCAGTCGTCCATCCTTGACGAACGGCAGCACCAGGGAAATGCCGGAAATGTAAACCTTGACGTGGCCCGCGACGAGATCGGCCATGATGCGCAAAGCACCGTTATAGGGTACGTGCACCATGTCTATCCCCGCTCGGCTCTTAAGCAGCGCGACTGAGAGGTGCGGCGGCGTACCGATACCCGCGGAGGCGTAATCAAGTTGCCCGGGTTTGGACTTGGCAAGGTCAATCAGGTCTTTAAGGGTCTTCACGGGTAGCGAGGGATGGACCACCAGCAGGCTGGGCGCGGTTCCGACCAGACTGACAGGCGCAAAATCCTTGACCGGGTCATAAGGCAGTTTTTTGTGCAGGCTCGGGTTTATGGCCAGGCATGCCGTTCCGCAAAACAGCAGCGTATAGCCATCCGGAACGGACCTCGCGGTAATCTCGCTGCCCACGATGCCGCCGGCGCCGGAGCGATTGTCGATGACAACCTGTTGAGCGAGTTGTTCGCCTATCTTCTGCGCGAGCACGCGGCCCAGGACGTCGTTCGGCCCCCCAGGCGCGAATGGAACAAGCAGACGCACCGGTTTGTTCGGATAGGGTTGCGCCGTGGCAGCGAACGTGTTCAGCAAGCCGCATGCGATCGCCGTCATTATGGAAAGTTTCATCATCGTGCATGGCTCCTGGTCACGGATAGGTTTAGCAACCTTACGCGCCATTATTGGTGCGGCTTCCCATAGATATCCGAAATCATTGGTGTCCGGTTAAAACGTGAATAGATTCATTTGGTTACAGTCGCCATTCTATTCGGATTTGTAGTTGCTGCCTGGAAATGCTTGCTGCAAGGGCATTTTTTCGAACAGAGTAACCGACAAGATCTGTAGCAAAGTGTAGAGCGAGGCATCCAGATTGAGGCGTTTCTTGACGATGGCGACGAGGACATAAACTGATACAGCGATCCAGATTTGCGATTTCACCGCATTCTCTGTGTTGCCGTAGAACTTTTTGCTACGCAGATGCTGTTTGATCCATTTGAAGAACAGTTCCGCCTGCCAGCGTGCCTTGTAGAGCGCGCAGATGGTGGCTGCCGGCAAGGTGAAGTTGTTGGTGAGGAACACCAGTGTCTTGCCAGTCTCGGGATCCTTGAATCGGATGCGACGCAGATGTTCGGGGTAGTCCTTGCGGCTGGTGGTGCCGGTGAGTGCGATGGTCTGATCGCAGATGATTCCGCTGCTGCGGTCCACCACAGCCGAATAGACGCGCCGAAGCTGGGTGTTCGACTTCGCGCGTGTACCGAAGAAGGCTTGTGCCTGATGCATCATGTAAAACCGGGCGCAGTCGAGATAGCCGCGATCCATGACGTAGATCGCCCCGGGCTCCAGCACCAGGATATCGAGAACTTTGACGTCTACCAGTTTGCCATCGGAGATATGGACGAAGCTGGGGATGTTGCCGCGCAAGTCGAGCAACGTGTGCATCTTCACTGCCGACTTGGTGGTGCGAAACAACGCCCACGGAAACAGCGCCAGGCACAGATCGAGGGTAGTCGAGTCCAGTGCGTAGGTCGTGTTCTCCAAATCGAGACCGAAGCTGTCGCCGATGTAGAGTTTGCGCGCCTGCACGATCAGACGTTGGGCGAATTCGGCGTGGATACGCCAGTTTCGTGCCTCGTTGGCATCGGCCAGCGTCGACCGCTTGATCTCCTGTCGCAATCCCATGTGATAGATGGGCTCTTCCTCGTCGCTGGCGG
>CANJQI010000120.1 GCA_947476215.1 Betaproteobacteria bacterium | reverse complement strand
CGTCATGTGATTGCCACCCTTGCAACGCTGGCGGATAGCTCGCGCAACGCCGGGCTCGGCAGCCCCGCACTGATCGTGATTGGCAAAGTCGTAGGCCTGGCGGATCAGGTGGCGCGGATTGACGCGGAGCGGCGGGCCGTCGCTTAGTTATATAAAACTCATTGGTTCAGAGCAGACAAATGGAAAAAAAGAAACTGGTAATCGTCGGCAACGGCATGGTCGGCCAGCGCTTCCTGGAGCAACTGGTCGCGCGCAGCGATGAGTACGAAATCACCACGTTCTGCGAAGAGCCGCGGCCCGCTTATGATCGCGTGCAGCTTACGAGTTTTTTCTCCGGCAAGTCTGCCGCGGATCTCAATGTCGTTCCGGAAAGGTTCTTCCAGCAGCACGCCATGACGTTGCGCTTGAACGACAGCGTGCAATCCATCGAAGCAACGCGCAAAGTCGTGCGCTCGGCGCGCTACCGCGAGGTGCCGTACGACAAGCTGGTGTTCGCCACCGGTTCTTACCCGTTTGTGCCGCCCGTGTCGGGCAGGGACCGTCGCGATTGCTTCGTATATCGCACGATAGAGGATCTCGAAGTCATTACGGCAACGGCGGCGCGCGCGAAGGTAGGCGTCGTGATAGGTGGCGGACTGCTGGGTCTGGAGGCTGCCAAGGCACTGCAGAATCTGGCGCTCGAAACACATATCGTGGAATTCGCCTCGCGCCTGATGGCCGTGCAACTTGATGATTGCGCGGGGCGGTTGTTACGCCGCAAGATTGAGGCGTTGGGCGTCAAGATTCACCTTCAGAAGGCCACCAAGGAAATAATAGATGGCGCGGCCCGGCGCCACAAGCTGATTTTCGCCGACGGAACCAGCCTCGAAACCGACCTGATCGTTTTTTCCGCCGGCATACGCCCGCGCGATGAACTGGCGCGTGCTGCAGGTCTGGTGGTGGGCGAGCGCGGCGGTATCCAGATCAATTCACATTGCCAGACTACGAATCCGGATATCTATGCGGTTGGCGAATGCGCGCTGTGGGAAGGACGCATCTTCGGCCTGGTCGCGCCCGGCTACCAGATGGCGGAGGTGGCAGCGCGGCACTTGGTGGGCGACACCAACGTGCAGTTCCTCGGCGCGGACATGAGTACCAAGCTGAAGCTCATGGGTGTCGACGTGTGCTCGATAGGTGACGCACACGGTGCGACGCCGGACGCGCTCAACTATGTTTTTACCGACGAAGTGGCGGGCGTTTACAAGAAGCTTGTGGTCTCCGGAGACCGCCGGCACATGCTGGGTGCGATACTGGTCGGTGATGCGGCGGACTACGGCACGTTGCTGCAGATGGCACTGAATCCACTGCCCTTGCCCGAGCATCCCGAGGACCTGATACTTCCGGTGCGTGACGGTAGCGCCCGGAAGGGCATGGGTGTCGACATGCTGCCGGCTTCGGCATTGATCTGCTCGTGCAACAACGTCAGCAAGGGCGTGTTGTGCGAGGCGGTCGCCGCCGGCTGCACCAGTTTGCTTGCGCTGAAGAACGAAACCCGCGCCAGCACCAGCTGTGGCGGCTGCGGGCCGATGGTCAGGCAGATACTCGACGGCGAGCTCAGGAAACG
Organism: Betaproteobacteria bacterium; assembly: GCA_947476215.1. Taxonomy (GTDB): domain Bacteria; phylum Pseudomonadota; class Gammaproteobacteria; order Burkholderiales; family SG8-41; genus PALSA-1004. The sequence continues at coordinate 14,567 of CANJQI010000120.1, read as the reverse complement.
CGGTGTCGAGGTCAAGAACCATCTCTGCGAACATTTTCCGTATTCGCGCCAGGAACTGTTCCATCTGATCCGCGTCGGCAGCCTGAAGACGTTTGATGCGGTCATCACCAAACACGGTCAGGGACGCGGTTGCGACATCTGCAAGCCGGCGGTGGCTTCGATATTCGCTTCCTGCTGGAACGAGATGATATTGAAACCCAGGCATGCACCGCTGCAGGATACCAACGATTATTATCTTGCCAACCTGCAGAAAAATGGCACCTATTCCATCGTGCCGCGAGTCCCCGGTGGCGAGATTACACCGGAAAAACTGCTGGTCCTGGGCAATGTCGCCAAGAAATACGGACTCTATACCAAGATCACCGGCGCACAGCGCATAGATCTGTTCGGCGCGCGCGTCGAACAACTGCCGTTGATCTGGCAGGAACTGGTGGCGGCGGGCTTTGAATCGGGACATGCCTACGGCAAGGCGCTGCGCACGGTCAAATCCTGCGTCGGCAGCGCGTGGTGCCGCTTTGGCGTGCAGGATTCGGTGCAGATGGCGATCAATATCGAAAATCGCTATCGCGGCATACGCTCGCCGCACAAGCTGAAGATGGCGGTATCGGGTTGCACGCGCGAATGCGCAGAAGCGCAGGGCAAGGACGTGGGCATTATCGCCACCGAAAATGGATGGAACCTTTATGTGTGCGGCAATGGCGGCATCAAACCGCGCCACGCCGACCTGCTCGCCGTGGACCTCGACGACAAGACACTCATCCAGTACATAGACCGCTTCCTGATGTTCTACATCCGCACCGGCGACCGCCTGCAGCGCACCAGTACGTGGCTCGACAGCCTCGAAGGCGGCATGGACTACGTGCGCCAGGTCGTGTGCGACGACGCGCTCGGTTTGGCGGACGAACTCGAAGCCGATATGCAGAAGCTGGTGGACAGCTATGAATGCGAATGGAAGAAGGCGATCAACGATCCGCAGATCATGAAGCGCTTCCGCCATTTCGTGAACAGCGACGTGCCGGATAAAAACGTCGTGTTCGTGTCCGAGCGCGGTCAGATCCGGCCGGCGCGTGCCGACGAGCGTGAGCCGGAAGCAGAGGCCGAGACGGTATGAGTGATTGGATTCCGGTTTGTTCGCTTGAAGACATCGTGCCCGATACCGGCGTGTGCGCGCTCGTCGGCGAGCAGCAGATCGCGATATTCCGGTTGAACGACGGCAGCATCTACGCGATCGGCAACCACGATCCTTATTCGCAGGCGAATGTATTGTCGCGCGGCATCGTCGGCGATCTCAAGGGCGAACTGGTGGTGGCCTCGCCAGTCTACAAGCAGCACTTCAGCCTGGTGTCGGGAAAATGTCTTGAAGACCCGGCGGTCAGTGTGCCGGTATATGCGGTGCGGCTGGACGGCGATTCGGTATTGGTGCAACGCGCGTTCTGAACATGGGGGAGATGAGATGCTATTCGGACGCAGGTTAAAGAACCCGATCAAGATTGCCGACAAGGGCGTCGTCGACTGGAAATACACCACGTGCGGTTATTGTTCGACCGGCTGTTCGATCGAAGTCGGACTCAACGCCGAGGGCAAAGCGGTGTCCGCGCGCGGTGTGGGCGACGCCCCCGTGAATCAGGGCAAGTTGTGCATCAAGGGCATATTCGAGCACGAGCTGTTCAATTCCGCGAACCGTGGCAAGACACCGTTATTCCGCGAGAAAGCCATAGATCCCTATGTGGAAGTGCCATGGGACGCGGCGCTGGATCACACGGCGGCGGAATTCCGGCGCATACAGGAAAAATACGGGCGCGACAGCATAGCCATAGTTTCCACCGGGCAGATACTGACCGAGGAGTTCTATACGCTGGGCAAGCTCACCCGCGGGGTCATAGGCACCAATAACTATGACGGCAACACCACGTTGTGCATGGCCTCGGCGGTATCCGGGTACAAGCGTTCGTTCGGTTCCGACGGACCACCCGGTTGTTACGACGATTTCGAGCACACCGAATGCCTGATGGCGTTCGGCTCCAATCTGCCGGAACAGCATCCGATCATATACTGGCGCCTCAAGATGGCGCTGGAGAAGCGCAAATTTCCGGTGATCGTGGTCGATCCGCGCGTCACCATGTTTGCACAGATGGCGGACATACATCTGCCGGTCACGCCCGGCACGGATCTCGTGCTGTTGAACAGCCTTGCGCACGTGATACTCAAGGAAGGGCTGGCGGATCGCGCCTACATAGACGCGCATACATCCGGTTACGACGATTTTGCCGCGCTCGTGGCGCAGTACGATCCGATCACTGCAGCCGCCATCTGCGGTATCGACGAGGACACCATACGCCACGTCGCACGTCTCTACGCCAAGGCCGGCGCGGCGATGAGCATCTGGACCATGGGCATCAATCAAAGCACGCACGGTTCCGATGGCGTGGCGGCGATCAACAATCTGAATCTGATCACCGGCAACATCGGCAAACCGGGCGGCACCAGCCTGTCGATTACCGGCCAGTGCAACGCCATGGGCACGCGTGAATGGTCGTCTTGCTCCGGCTTGCCCGGCTATCGTGCGCTGGAGAAGGAAAAGGATCGCGAGACCGTAGGCAAGTTTTGGGGCGTGGATCCGGAATTCTTTCCCAAGCAGCGCGGCTTGTTTATGACTGATATTTTTCCCGCCATCGAGACCGGGCAGATCAAGGCGTTGTGGCTGGTCGCCACGAATCCGATGACGTCGATGCCGAATACGCCGCGCATACGCAAGACGCTGCAAAAACTCGAATTCATGGTGGTGCAGGACGCATACTCCGATGTCGAGACCACGCAGTATGCTCATGTGTATCTGCCGGCCGCGCTGTGGGGGGAAAAAGAGGGCTGTTTTACAAACACCGAGCGGCGCGTCAATCTGGTACGCAAGGTGATGGAACCGCACGGCAACGCCAAACCGGACTTGTGGATATTCAACGAACTGGCGAAGCGCTTCGAACAGGGGCGCAAGATGCGCTTTCCGGAGACGTCGGCCGGCGTGTTCGACGAGATGCGCGAGCTCTCCAGAGGCCGCATGCTTGACTATTCCGGCATGAGCCACGACAAGATCGAAGCGCAGCGCGGTATCCAGTGGCCGTGCACCGACGGCGCCGAAACCGGCTCCCAGCGGCTTTATACCGACGGCGTGTTTCAGTATCCGGATGGCAAGGCCAAACTGCTGGCTTTGCCGTTTATCGACAACAACGAACGACCGGACCAGAATTTTCCGTTCTGGCTCAACAGCGGCCGCGTCGTTGAGCACTTTCACACGCGTACCCGCACCGGCAAGATCGGCAACGTCAACAAGTTCTCGCCGACACCGTACATGGAAATGAATCCGGATTCCGCGCGCGAACTGGGCATAGGCCACATGACCTATGCGCGGCTCGTGTCGCGACGCGGCTTTGCGGTGGTGCTGGTGCAATTGACGCACCGCGTGCCGCACAACATGGTGTTCATTCCGTTTCATTTTCACGAATGCGTCAACCGCCTCACGTTGGGCCTGCTCGATCCTTATTCGAGACAGCCGGCGTACAAGCAGTGCGCGGTGAAGATCGAACCGGCGGCAGATCAGCTGGCGGCAGCAGCGGCCAACGTGGCTGCGCGCAGTTTCTAAAATGGAGCAATAACATGTTAGACGTGCGCATAGACAAAAATGGATTGGCGTTCCTCGCTCCGCCGGGTGGAGCGGCGCCGGCGACGGGTGGCTGCGGTGGGCATGGATCGCATGCGGGCCACGCATTCAAGACGCGTGATAACGAGCCGGCATATGCGGTATTGCCGCCCTCGAGCGGCGCACGCACCAACCAGTGGGGCAAGGAGATAGACCTCGCCGCTGACCACGCGGCGCTGGCCGGCAAGAGCCTGCGCATCAACGACAGCACCGCGATCAGCACCAACCCCGATCGCCACAAACAGCATGGTTTTCACTTTACCGCCGACAACTGCATCGGTTGTCACGCGTGCGAAGCGGCGTGCAGCGAAAAGAACGATTTGCCGGCGCACATCAGTTTTCGTTCCGTCGGCTATGTCGAGGGCGGCAGCTATCCCGACTTTCGCCGCGTCAACATTTCGATGGCGTGCAATCACTGCGATGACCCGGTGTGCCTCAAGGGATGCCCGACGCGTGCTTATACCAAGTTCGCCGAATATGGCGCGGTACTGCAGGATCCGGATATCTGTTTCGGTTGCGGATATTGCACCTGGGTGTGCCCGTATAACGCACCGCAACTCGACCCCGTCAAAGGCGAGGTGTCCAAGTGCAATATGTGCGTGGACCGCCTTGAAGTCGGATTGAAACCCGCGTGCGTATCGGCGTGTCTGGCCGGGGCGCTCGACTTCGGCGTGGTTGAAACCGCGCCGGCAAATCGCGTGCAGACCAAGCTGTCGATACCGGGTTTTCCCGATCCCGAAATCACGCATCCCAATATTCGTTTCCAGCAGACCCGTGATTTGCCGCGCGAGATGCGCCGTACCGACAGCATGCCGTTGGTCTACGTCAAGAAGGACGATGCCGGCACGGCGAGCTATCAGCCGCAGGTCGCCGACCGTCCAACTGAGCGGCATTGGAATCTGAAGAAATTGCGTTCGCGCGAAGATCCGCTGGTGGTATTCACGCTGGTGACGCAGATGGTGGTCGGCGCGTTCTTACTGCTGTTTCTGGCCCCGCTCGCCGGGTTGCAGGTACTGTCATATGCCGCCCATCCGCTGGCTCACGCGGCGCTGCTGTTTGGCTTGTTGGCGCTGCAGACCGGCGCGCTCGCGCTGTCGACCGCGCACCTCGGCAAACCGCACCGCTTCTATCGCGCGTTCTATAACCTGCGCTATTCCCCGGTGAGCCGCGAAGTCGCCGGCGTTGCAGTGTTTTACAACGCCATGGCCGCCTATTCGTTGTTGCTGGCGGCTCCCAGTATGGTGTCCCGGCTGCTGCCGCAAGGCATTATCGACGGCCTGCTTACGCTCAGTGGGTGGCTGGCCGCTGCCGCCGGGCCGGCGGCACTCTATGCGATGAGCCGCATCTATCGCATCAAGGCACGACCGTTTTGGGATCACTGGCAGGTCTTGACCTCGTTCTATGGTGCTATGTTGACGCTGGGCGCGTTGGTGGTGGCGATCGTCTATGCGGGCGTGCTGTTCACACAAGGTCTGTCATACGTAAGTTTGCTCGCCGTGCTGGCAGTGCCTATGGCGGCCGGTCTCGTCATCGAGGGCTTGGGCTTGATCGCCCATGCACGCGATCTGGAGCGGCGTGGCGGCGAAGCCGCGGCTTCGCATATGGAGCAGCGGACGACGTACGGCAAGACCTACCTCCTACGCAATGTTGGTCTGGCACTGTGCGCGGTTCTGGTCGCTGGCGCCGGGTATTTCCAGCCCGATGGCGCTGCAGGATTGTGGGCATGGCTGTTGGCGGCGGCGCTGATAGCCGGCACCGCATGCATAGGCCGGGCCCTGTTTTATGTGCTCGTCATCCCGACTACCATGCCCGGCGCATTCTTCTGGCGCAACAAGGGCTTCGCCGACCACGCACGTGAGACTGGACTGGCGAACATGCCGCAGGTGGGCGTGTTGCCGGATGCTCATTAGTGACATGTCGTCAATAAGGAAACTCACTGAACTCATCGTTTCTCTAAGCGCGCCATCCGCCGACACTGTGCGCGGCGTTCCTGTATTTCGATCTCTCCATCATGGTGTGGGTCATGCTGGGTCCGCTGGCGGTGCAGATCGCACACGATCTCGGACTATCCGCGGCGCAGAAAGGTCTGTTGGTGGCCACGCCGGTACTGGCAGGGGTGTTGCTGCGCGCGGTGGCCGGCATACTGGTCGACCACCTCAAGCCCAAGAAGGCCGGCGTGACCGGGCAGCTTATCGTGTTGTCGGGATTGGCGTGGGCGCAGTTTGGCGGCATATCGAGTTTTCAGCAGATACTGGTACTCGGCATGGCGGGCGCTGCGTTTGCGGTTGCGCTGCCGTCGCGCACGCCGCTGGCGGCTCGCGCCCCATTGCTGTTGTGGCGCTCCATCGCCGTGATTGCGCTGATTCTTAATCTGATATTGCTGTACCTGCTGTCGGCGCGCTGAGCCGAGGAACACTGGGGGCGTGGGTGGCCCGCTCCGATGACGCTGGCTCCAATGCCCTAATCGTTGTAGACTTTGCGCCGGGGTCGCAGCCATGACCTTGCTGGCATGTCGTCGGTGGCTGCGATGAGAACATAATAATCATCGAAAGGAGTGCATATGGGGGCAATACTTCAGTCATTGGGACGTACGTTACTTGCGGGGCTTGTAGTGCTGATCATTATCATCGTCGCATTCGGCGGTGCGGAGAAAATGGGCGACCACAGCTGGTGGACGTTCCTGATGCGCTGGATGCATGTGATGGCGGGCGTGATGTGGATCGGTTTGTTGTGGTATTTCAATTTCGTGCAGATTCCTTCCATGCCTAAGATTCCCGACGATCAGAAGCCGGCGATAGGCAAGGTAATCGCACCGACCGCGCTGTTCTGGTTCCGCTGGGCCGCGCTGGCAACCGTCATTACGGGATTGCTGGTCGCCGGCATGAGCGGTTACCTGAGCCAGGCTTTGATGGTGCAGAAGGGCCATCATGCAATCGGCATCGGCATGTGGCTGGCACTGATAATGGCCTTCAACGTCTGGTTTATTATCTGGCCAAACCAGAAAAAGGCACTGGGCATTGTTACTGTCTCGGCCGAGGAAAAAGCCGCGGCAGCACGCACCGCGATGCTGACCTCGCGTATCAACACGATGCTGTCGATACCCATGTTGTTCTGCATGGTCGCGCAGCAAAACGCGGGGTTGTAAGTCGCATGACGGGACACGGCCCAGGCTGACGGGCGGCGAGTCCCGAATACGAAAAGCGCGCGGATATTCCGCGCGCTTTTTTTTATTGGCCTGGCGGCGCGTTCCGTAATCCGTTTATCTTCGCGCCGGCCTTGATGCCGCGCTTGGCGAACCATCCCTGATTCATTTCCAGCGCATACTTGGCGGGTTTCGTCGACGGATGCCCGTCCGTAGTCTGTGGTTTCATATCGGCGATATTGACGATGGTGCCGGCTTCGTCGATGTAGGCGATGCTCAGCGGAATATAGGTGTTTTTCATCCAGAACCGCAGCGGTTCCGACTGCGCGAACACGAACAGCATGCCGCGGTTTTCCGGCATCATGCGCCGGAACATGAGGCCGGTGGTGCGCGTTGCATCCGTGGCGGCGACTTCCGCGGTGAGTTTGTGGCCGCGAATATCCAGCGTGATATCGGACAGGGCCTCAGCGGCATAAGCCGGAGCGATGTATAGCGCAAACGTCAGGATGGCGAATAGTTTTTTCATGGGTATTTAACGTTTCAGGACGTTGTAGAGGCTACAAGCCAGTCCGCGATGGCGTTGGTGATAGCTTCCGTCTCGCCGATCGCGGGCAGCAGTGCTATCTCTATCTGTGGATGATCAGCGCGTATCGCGCCGAGAATTCTCGCAAGATCGTTTTTCAAGTGCGCGCCTTGCGCCATGAACAGGGGCGCAACGGTAATTCGCGCATGCCCGCACGCCGCGAGTTCCGAAACCGCGGCATCGAGCGTGGGCTTCATCATTTCGAGAAACGCGAGTTTTACCGTGGCGCCGGGTCGCCGGATGCGCATCGCAGCCTGGATGCGCCTGAAAGGCTGCGCCCATTCAGGATCGCGCGAGCCGTGAGCGAAGAGGATGAGGGCGGTTGAGGTGCTGCCCGATAGGGATTTGGCCATTCCGCGCTAACGCCGATGCGAGAATGTGGTGAGTGATGAGTGATGAGTGATGAGTGATGAGTGAAAGACAGAACCCCGCATGCGGTGGTTTCCACTCTGCACTCTGCACTCTGCACTTATCACTACTGTTTCCCCGTGCTTCCAAATCCGCCGGCGCCGCGCGAACTCTGCGCGAAATTGTCGACCACGTTGAACTCCACCTGAACCACAGGTATCACCACCAACTGGGCAAGGCGTTCCATCGGGTTAAGCACAAATGGCGCACTTCCACGATTCCATGCCGATACAAAAATCTGTCCCTGATAGTCGGAATCGATCAATCCAACCAGGTTGCCGAGCACGATGCCGTACTTATGCCCCAGCCCGGAGCGCGGCAGGATCACGGCCGCGAGGCCGGCGTCGTCCAGGTGTATGGCGATGCCCGTGGGCACCAGTTCCGTCTGTCCCGGCGCCAGCGTGAGCGGGTGGTCGATACACGCACGCAGATCAAGTCCGGCCGAGCCGGGCGTTGCATGCGCGGGGAGTTGATCGCGCAGCCGCGGATCTAGAATTTTGACATCGAGTTTTTTCATTGTGTTCTGAGGTTAACCGCCAAGATTCTTTTTGATATCCCCTTGAGGGGTATGCCAAGGCCGCCAAGAAAAAACTGAACACCCGAATCCTTGTTCAACGCGTTTCTTTCACTACCCGTCGGAAATGAAAGCAACTGTCGCGGCTTCATTTTTTTAAAGAGCTAGCGTTTGACATTTTTGGCGGCGTGGCGGCCAATCAAGCCTTCCGAGATTTGTATAGCTTCGCGATATGCGCGACCAGTTGCCGCGCAAGTACGGGTTTCGGGGCACGTGTCAGGGTATGCGTGCCGCTATCGTCGAGCAGCGTCAGTTCGTTATCGTCGGCGCCTATCGCGTTCTGTGCGAGATTGGCCACGATCAGAGGTATTTTCTTGCGCCGCCGCTTCGCGTCGGCGTTTTCGAGCAGGTTCTGGCTTTCAGCGGCAAAGCCGACACAGAACGGAGCCTTGGGCAGTGCCGCGACCCACGCCAGGATATCCGGATTGGGCACCAGCCTGAGCGTGAGGCTGCTGTCGGTCTTCTTGATTTTTTGGGTGCTGGTCTTTTCGACGCGGTAATCGGCGACCGCCGCGACGGCAATGAAGATATCCGTTGATTTCGCATGTTTTTTGACCGCTACAAACATGTCGTTCGCGCTTTCAACGTGTTCCATGCCCGCGCTTGGGACGTGCGCAAGGCTGGTGGGGCCGGAAATCAGGGTGACTTGCGCGCCGGCATCGAGCGCTGCGCGTGCAATTGCGTACCCCATTTTCCCCGAGCTGCGGTTGGTGATGCCGCGCACCGGATCTATGGCTTCAAATGTCGGGCCTGCGGTGATCAAAATCCGCTTGCCGGTCAGCAGTCGGGGCTGCAGGAACGAGCTGACCTCGTCGAAGATCTGCTGTGCCTCCAGCATTCTGCCCATGCCGATCTCGCCGCACGCCTGATCTCCGCTTGCCGGCCCGAGTATGCTGACCTCGTCATGAGCGAGCTGCGCAATATTGCGCTGCGTGGCCTTGTTTTCCCACATCTGGCGATTCATGGCGGGTGCAACCAGCAAAGGACACTCGCGCGCCAGACATAGCGTAGACAGCAGGTCGTCGGCAAGACCATGCGCGATCTTGGCGATGAAATCCGCAGTGGCAGGCGCGACCACTATCGCGTCGGCGCCACGCGACAACTCGATATGCGCCATGTTGTCGGCGATACGGGCGTCCCACATGTCGGTAAAGACGGGTCTGCCCGCCAGTGCCTGCAATGTTGTTGGCGTGATAAAGCCGCACGCCGCGTCCGTCATGACGACCTGCACGTCGATGCCGGCCTTACGGAACAGGCGCACAAGCTCGGCAGCCTTATACGCCGCGACGCCGCCGCTGATTCCGAGCACTATGCGCTTTTTGCCGGATTCCGCCATGAATTCAAACTCTTCCGAATGTTCTATCCTGGAGTGTAAACCATTTGTTCCATGGACAAAACCGCCAAATAAGCGTGATCGGGGGGCAGCTCCCTGTAACCGACCGGTACGGTCATCTATGACTTTTGGACGATAACAGGATGTAGCCCTGGCGCGTTATTCCGTTTACCGTTTACCGCTTACCGCTTACCGCTTACCGCTTACCGCTTACCGCTTACCGCTTACCGCTACCCCAGGACCAAAAATGTCAATCACCGAGTGGCCCATGGATGACAGGCCAAGAGAAAAACTGCTTTCCAAGGGCCCCGCCGCGCTTTCGGACGCCGAACTGCTGGCGATCTTTCTGCGCACCGGCGTAAGCGGCAGGAGCGCGGTCGATATCGGCCGCCAGTTGCTGACCAGCTTTGGCTCGCTTTCCGCGTTATGCGCGGCCAGTGAGCAGGAACTTTGCGGGCACGCCGGCGTAGGCCAGGCGAAATTCGCCCAACTGCAGGCGGTGATGGAAATGGCGCGCCGTGCACTCATGGAAAAGATGGCCAGCGGCAACGCGCTGAACTCTCCGGCGACAGTGCGCGAGTATCTGCGTCTGAAACTGCAGGCGCTGCCGCATGAAGTATTTGTTGCATTGTTCCTCGATGCACAGAATCGCGTCATCGAATTCGAGGAACTGTTCCGCGGCACGCTGACGCAGACCAGCGTTTACCCGCGCGAAATCGTAAAGCGTGTCCTGCATCACAATGCAGCCTCGGTCATCCTGGCGCACAACCACCCATCCGGCGCAGCCGAACCCAGCCACGCGGACGAGACCCTGACGCAGGCATTGAAGCAAGCGCTGGCGCTGGTCGACGTGCGCGTGCTCGATCATTTCATAGTCGCGGGCAGTGGGGTGTTGTCGTTCGCCGAACGCGGACTTTTGTAGCTTTCATGTGCGCGCTGCACTGCCTGATGCCGAATTACTGTCGATCGTTCTGCGCACACGGCCCGCTCGGTTGCAGGCAGTAACGTAAGAGATCGCCGTCGGTAAGCGCGCATCATGGGACAAGCGCTGTAGTCAGCGTCGGCTGGTCACCGTGCGGCCTATTTCTACGAACGGCGGCGTTCTGAAGAATCGACGCTACCAGCTCAAGCATTTTCGCGGCAGTATTCAGGTCATCGGGCAGGCATAGACGATCCGAAGCCAGCCGGATTACTTCCCCGCAGAAGAGTTCTTTAGCTTTGCAAACGCGAGCGCCATCGCGCTGACATTGCCAGCATCACGCGCGACCCCACCTATGCCAGACCGGTTCTTTTCGGGGGCGCGGCGGGCTTCCGTTCGAACACCGTTCCCGGCTATAGGTGCGCTGCTTCCCGCCTTTCTCGCCTGATACTCCGTAGCGGTGTCTTCCAGACGCATGCTCAGCGCAATACGCTGCCTCTTGATGTCGATATCCAGCACCTTGACCTTGACGATCTGCCCAGGGTTCACAACTTCGTGCGGATCCCTGACATACTTGTTGGCGAGCGCAGACACGTGTACAAGTCCGTCCTGATGCACACCGATATCGATGAACGCCCCAAAGGCCGCCACGTTGGTGACCACCCCTTCCAGTATCATGTCCAGCCGCAGGTCCGACAAGGACTCGACACCCTCCTGGAAAGTCGCGGTCTTGAAGGCGGGACGCGGATCACGTCCGGGTTTTTCCAGTTCGGCGATAACATCACGTACAGTCGGCTCGCCGAACTTCCCGTCAATAAAATCACGGGCCTGCAGTCCTTTGAGCTGTTCCGGTCGCCCCATCACTTCCATGATGCCCTTGCCGATACGCGCCAGTATTTTTTGCACCACCGGGTAGGCTTCGGGGTGCACCGATGATCGATCCAGCGGATTCGCGTCTTTTCCGGAATCGTTGATGATGCGCAGAAAGCCGGCCGCCTGCTCGAAGGTCTTGTCGCCTATGCGCGGCACGCGAAGAACGCTGGCGCGGTTCGGAAATGGCCCGTTCCTGTCACGATAATCGACGATATTCTTTGCCAGTATGGTGTTGAGGCCGGATACCCGCGCCAGCAGTGGAGCCGATGCGGTGTTCAGATCGACACCCACGGCATTGACGCAGTCTTCCACCGTCGCGTCCAGGGAACGCGCCAGCGCTCGCTGATTTACATCGTGCTGATATTGGCCCACGCCTATAGACTTGGGATCTATCTTGACCAGTTCGGCCAGGGGATCCTGGAGTCGCCGTGCAATGGAGACGGCGCCGCGCAGGCTGACGTCCAGTTCGGGGAATTCGGCGGCTGCAAAGGCCGAAGCAGAATACACCGAGGCGCCGGCTTCGCTGACCACGATCTTGACCAGATTCAACTCCGGTTTGCGCCCGGTCACCGCCTTGATCAATTCCGCCACGAGTTTCTCTGTTTCGCGACTGGCGGTGCCGTTGCCGATCGAAACCAGCTGCACGCCATGTTGAACGACCATGCGTGCAAGCGTGGCCAGCGCGCCCTGCCAGTCATTGCGCGGCTGATGGGGATAAACCGTTGCCGTTTCCAGCAGCTTGCCGGTCGCATCGACAACCGCAATCTTGCACCCGGTGCGTATCCCCGGATCGACACCCATGACCACTTTCGGACCGGCTGGCGCGGCCAACAACAGCTCGCGAAGGTTACGTCCGAATATCCTGATCGCCTCAGCCTCGGCAGTTTCCCGCATCCGGGTCATGAGATCGATGGTGATGTGTGATTGGGCACGGACGCGCCATGTCCAGCGGCAAACATCTGCCAGCCACTTGTCCGCGCGCCGGCCTTTGTTTTCGATTCCAAAATGCGCGGCCACCATGGCTACACAGGGATGAGGATCGAGTCCTTCCATCTCCGGACCAAGCCCAAGGGTGACGGATAGAACACCCAGATCCCGCCCTCTTAACAGCGCGAGCGCGCGGTGCGACGGAATGGTGCGCAGCGCTTCCGAGTAGGTGTAATAATCGCGGAACTTTTCGTCCTCGGCCATTTCCTTTCCGGGAATGACGCCGGAACTTACCAGGCCATGGTCGGACATGCGGTTGCGCAGTTTGGCGAGCAATTCCGCGTTCTCTGCAAAGCGCTCCGCCAGTATGTCGCGTGCGCCTTCCAGCGCGGTCTTGGCATCGGGAACATTGACTGCCTCGCTCGTCTCGGTGGCAGCAGTGACTTTTACGTAACGCGCCGCTTCGGCCTCTGGATTCAGTTCCGGATTCGTGAACAGCGCGTTGGCCAGCGGCTCCAGTCCCGCCTCGCGCGCGATCTGTGCTCGGGTTCGCCGCTTCGGTTTAAAGGGCAAATACAAGTCTTCAAGAATCTGCTTGGTGCCCGCGCTTTCGATGGCAACCCGCAATGCCGCGGTGAGCTTGCCCTGCTCGGTGACCGCATTCAGCACTGAGGCTCGCCTTTCCTCAAGCTCGCGCAGGTAAAGCAGCCGCTCTTCCAGGGTGCGCAGATGCGTATCGTCGAGGTTGCCCGTCACCTCCTTGCGGTAACGAGCAATAAAGGGAACTGTAGCGCCTTCATCAAGCAATGCGACAGCAGCCGCAACCTGGTTGGCACCGACAGCGAGTTCCTTGGCTATGGCATTTACTATCTTGATATGGGATTCTGAATTGAAACTTTGCATGAGGAAACAATCGCACCAAGGAAAAATACCACCAAAAACGGCATCGTACAGATGCCATAACGCTGCCCGACTTGCTGGAGCAGTGGATTCTAACCTGTAACGACAAGTGCGGAGACGCTCTAGGATTGCGGAAGTGTTGAAACTGCCGGCGCATGAACTGCAAAGCGCTGCGCCTGGATTTCGCTCACGCAGATGGTGCAGAACATCTCCAGCGCCGGACTTACTGATCTGGAAGTCGTCAGGTATCTAAACAGGCCATTGGCTGAATTCAGCCCATTTACCTGTGCGATGGTCGCAAGTCGTTCTGCGGTGGACGGGTGCGTGGAAAGAAAGCCAAGGTTGACTTTCGTCCGCAAGGTTTCCGGAGCATGGCGGGAAATCATATAAGGTGGCGAAGAATTCGAGGCGCAAACAGCGATCTTGAAACATCAACCAGCAAACAGAGTCACGTGGTCGTGTATGCATCGCGTTTCGGTTTTCGCGTTTGTGTTTTGATGCATGCCGCGACCTGGCAGGTTTATCGAAATCACGATCAATGGTTCTGGCAATGACAGAGCGTAAAACATTTGATGTCACGCTGGTCGGCGCGGGTATCGCGGGTATGGTCGCGGCGGTGTGCGCGGCGGAACTCGGCCTCAGGGTCGCGGTTCTGGAGAAAGGCGAAGCGCGCGAATATCCGTGCAATACGCGTTATTCGGGAGGCATCATTCATGTCGCCTATCACAGTGCGAAGTTGCCGGCCGACGAGCTCCTCTAGGTCATGCAGGGCAGCACCATGCCCGGCGCGGATCCCGAACTTGTTGCGTCGCTGGCCGATGGGGCCAGCAAGCTCATAGACTGGTTGGTCGGGCACGGCATCAGATTCATTCGCGGAGGCACGCAGGAAGGCCGCGCATGGACGCTTGCGCCGCCACGCCCGCTGACCGGTGGCCTCGACTGGCAAGGACGTGGACCGGATGTGTTTCTGCGCAGACTCGGCGATCTGCTGGCGCAGTTCAATGGCACGATGTTTCTGGGCCGCAGGGCGCAGGCGCTGATGGTTTCAACCGAGATTTTCCATTAGACCTTTATCCAGACGGATAAAGTGGCTCAAAATGAGCGGGCAAATCGAACTTTTTTGCGGCATCCCACAGACCTTGCATCCATGCGCGCTGCTGCATCGCGCTAGCGAGGTTTAAGATCGGTTTGCGACTTTCAGTGGTGATGTAGGCCGG
>CANJQI010000119.1 GCA_947476215.1 Betaproteobacteria bacterium | reverse complement strand
GGTGATGCCGGGAGACAACGTCTCGATCACGGTGACGCTGATCCAGCCGATCGCGATGGAAGAGGGGCTGCGTTTTGCGATACGCGAGGGCGGACGTACTGTAGGCGCCGGCGTCGTCGCCAAGGTTATTGAGTGACGGGAAACGGTAAGCGGTGCATGGAAACGCGTACGACCGCTCACGGTTTGCTGTTTATCGGGGTTAAAGGCCAGTAGCTCAATTGGCAGAGCGTCGGTCTCCAAAACCGAAGGTTGGGGGTTCGATTCCCTCCTGGCCTGCCAGGACTGATAGTCGAGTTGCAGGTTAAGAGAAACAAGTTACGGCAAGGTGCCGGGTGTGCTAGCAGGTGACGGACCCGGAGCCCGAATCTGAAAGATATGGCAGACAAGATAAAAATTGCAATCGCGGTACTGCTGCTGATCGCGGGCATCGCGGCTTTCTATTATTGCTCGGAAAGCGCCATGATCATACGCGTTGCTGCCGTGATAGGCGGTGCGGTTGCCGGCGCGGTAGCGTTCGGAACCTCGGTTCCCGGCAAAGCGTTTGTGACCTATGCGCGGGAATCGATCGATGAGGCCAAGCGCGTAGTTTGGCCGACTCGCAAGGAGACGCTGCAGACCACGGGTGTGGTCTTCGCCTTTGTGGTGGTGATGGCGGTATTTTTATGGCTGGTTGACGCGGGGTTGCTATGGGCAGTGCGCCTGTTGATGGGTCGGAGCGATTCATGAGCATGAAATGGTATGTAGTACATGCCTATTCCGGCTTTGAGAAAACAGTACAGCGCACGCTGGTTGATCGCATTGCGCGCGCCGGCATGCAGGATAAGTTCGGGCAGATACTGGTGCCGGTGGAAGAAGTCATCGAGATGAAGAGCGGTCAGAAGAACATTTCCGAGCGCAAGTTTTTCCCGGGTTACGTGCTGGTCGAAATGGAGATGACTGACGATACCTGGCACTTGGTGAAAAGCACACCCAAAGTCACTGGTTTTATCGGGGGCACATCGACCAAGCCGACACCGATTTCCGCCAAGGAAGTGCAGAACATCCTGAACCAGATTCAGGAGGGCGTCGAGAAGCCGCGGCCCAAGGTGCTGTTTGAAATAGGTGAATCGGTGCGCGTCAAGGACGGACCATTTACGGATTTTCAGGGCAATGTGGAGGACGTGAATTACGACAAGAGCAAGATCAGGGTGTCGGTCACGATATTCGGACGCTCGACGCCGGTCGAACTTGATTTCGGCCAGGTGGAGAAGGCGTAACGGCAGGATTGAGAATCAAGGATACAGGTTTGAGTTGGTTCCGCGGCTGGTTGCGGTTTATTGATGCACGGGGAGGGCGAAGGAAGTAAGGTGAGTGATTTGCGGAATGGTTTTTTATTCCTCAATCCTTAATCCTTGATCCTTATCCCGCTATCACCCACTTAGAGGAGCATTATTGTGGCAAAAAAGATCGTCGGCTTTATCAAGTTGCAGGTGCCCGCCGGCAAAGCCAATCCGAGCCCACCCATAGGGCCGGCATTGGGTCAGCGTGGTTTGAATATCATGGAGTTTTGCAAGGCATTTAACGCGCAAACGCAGAAGGTAGAACCTGGCCTGGCGCTGCCCGTGGTGATTACGGCTTTCGCCGACAAAAGCTTTACCTTCATTATCAAGACGCCACCGGCGTCGGTGCTGATCCGGAAGACGCTGAAGCTGGCCAAAGGCAGCCCCCGTCCGCATACCGATAAAGTCGGCAGGCTGACCCGTGCACAGGCGGAAGAAATCGCCAAGACCAAAATGCCGGACCTGACAGCGTCGGATATGGATGCAGCGGTGAGAACCATCGCCGGTAGCGCGCGCAGCATGGGCGTAGACGTGGAGGGGATATAACATGGGTAACCTTTCGAAGCGCTATAAGTCGATTGCAGCCAAGGTTGATCGCAACAGGCTGTACCCATTGTCCGACGCGATCAAGATGGTCAAGGACAATGCGACCGCGAAGTTCAACGAATCGATTGATGTGGCGTTCAATCTTGGCATCGATGCCAAGAAGTCGGACCAGACTGTTCGTGGCTCCGTGGTGCTGCCCGCGGGCACCGGCAAGACCGTGCGCGTGGCGGTGTTCGCGCAGGGCGACAAGGCCAAAGCGGCTCTGGAAGCGGGGGCCGATCTGGTTGGTCTCGACGATCTCGCTGCCGAGATCAAGGGCGGCAAAATGGATTTTGACGTAGTAATCGCGACCCCTGACACAATGCGGGTGGTCGGCCAACTGGGTCAGATCCTGGGGCCGCGCGGGCTCATGCCCAACCCCAAGGTCGGGACCGTGACGCAGGACGTGGCCGCGGCGGTGAGAAACGCCAAGGCAGGTCAGGTTCAGTATCGCGCCGACAAAACCGGCATCGTGCAGTGCACGATAGGGCGTGCTTCGTTTACGCCCGAGGCGCTGACCGAGAACTTGAAAGCACTGTTGGATGCCGTAAACAAGTCGCGTCCGGCGGGTATCAAGGGAATTTATCTCAAGAAGGTAGCGGTCTCGAGCACGATGGGCGTAGGTGTGCGCGTGGACCAGGGAAGTATTGCAGGTTAGTGGTATTGCAGGCTTTGGGCTGTCGGTGCGCGCGGTTCGGTGTGCCGGCAGGTTGTCAAAGACCGTAGAGGTCTGAAGGCGAGAAGTGCCGGTCGTGGAAAGCGTTATGCGCCCGTGGCCATGGATTTCGAACTGGATGACTTAATTGCTTGGATGTGGCTGCATGGCGTGGAGCTTTTTCTACACGCTTGGCGCTCAGCTCCTTGTGCTCTACGCAGACGGCGTCTCCCTGAGAATCAGGTTATGTTGCAAGCGCCTGGCACTAAGGTCGCCGTAGTTCGAAGGATGGAATATGAAGAGAGGGGCACGAATGGGATTTGAAACAACGGATCCGTGTTCATCGTCCCTGCTTCCACCCTCATCCTTAACTTTATAGGAGGTAGGCCTTGGGTCTTAGTCTGGAACAGAAACAGGCAGTGGTGGCTGAAGTCAGTGCGCAGGTGGCACGGGCACAGGCTATCGTAGTCGCCGAATATCGTGGCATGGGGGTCGCGGCGATGACCGATCTGCGCAAGAAAGCGCGCGGCGCGGGCATCTATCTGCGGGTCCTCAAGAATACGCTCGTGCGCCGTGCCGTCGCGGAAACACCGTTTGCGGGACTCACCGAAAAAATGGTTGGTCCATTGGCATACGGGATATCCAGCGATCCGGTGCAGGTCGCGAAGGTATTGCACGAGTTCGCCAGGGGCAATGACAAGTTTGTCATCAAGGCCGGATCGATGGCCAATTTCGTCATGTCTCCCAAGGATGTGGCGAATTTGGCGACGATGCCGAGTCGCGAGGAATTGCTCGCCAAACTGCTGGGTACCATGCAGGCACCGATTGCAACATTCGTGCGGACACTGAACGAAGTGCCAGGCAGGTTTGTTCGCACTCTTGCTGCCGTGCGCGACGCAAAACAACAGACAGCTTGAATCAACGGATAATTTAACTGGAGATAAAAATGGCAATATCCAAAGCAGAAATACTTGAAGCAATTTCCCAAATGACGGTGCTCGAGCTTTCGAGCCTGATCAAGGAAATGGAAGAGAAATTCGGCGTATCCGCTGCCGCAGCGGCAGTGGCGGTTGCGGCGCCTGCCGCGGCTGGTGGCGGCGCGGCCGCGGCAGCGGAGCAGACTGAGTTTTCGGTGGTGCTTACCAACGCGGGCCAGAGCAAAGTCAATGTCATCAAAGTGGTGCGCGCGGTGACGGGACTGGGTCTGAAAGAGGCAAAAGATCTGGTTGACGCAGCGCCGAAAGCCGTCAAGGAAGGTGTTTCAAAAGCCGATGCGGACGGGATACTGAAGCAGCTTACGGACGCAGGCGCGCAGGCTGAAATCAAGTAACGATTGCGGATGCACCTGGGCCGGCGGGAGTCCGCCGGTCTGGTCTTCTTTTTGTTTGAGTTTGTAAGGTCAAAACCGGCTCTAGCGATCGACGTGCCGGGTTTTGTTATGCCTTCACCAATTTTTATTGAGGAGCCCCAATGAGCTACTCGTTCACCGAAAAAAAGCGTATCCGTAAGAGCTTTGCCAAGCGTGCGAGCGTGCTGCCGGTGCCGTATTTGCTGGCGACCCAGCTTGATTCATACGCGGCATTCCTGCAGGAATTCACGGCGCCTGATGCGCGCAAGAATCAAGGCCTGCAAGCGGCATTCACGAGCATTTTTCCGATCGAGAGCCATTCCAAAAACGCGCGACTTGAGTTCGTAAGCTATGTGCTCGGCGAGCCCCCGTTTGACGTCAAGGAATGTCGTCAGCGCGGCCTCACATTTGCCGCGCCATTGCGGGCCAAGGTCCGGCTTACCATCATGGACAAGGAAGCGTCCAAGCCCACCGTGAAGGAGGTCAAGGAGCAGGAAGTGTACATGGGTGAGATTCCGCTCATGACCACGACGGGCTCCTTCGTCATTAACGGAACCGAGCGCGTAATTGTGTCGCAGCTGCATCGTTCGCCCGGTGTATTTTTCGAACACGACCGCGGCAAAACGCATTCTTCCGGCAAACTGCTGTTTTCGGCGCGCATCATTCCTTACCGCGGCTCGTGGCTGGATTTTGAATATGATCCCAAGGATTATCTGTATTTCCGCGTCGATCGCCGACGCAAGATGCCGGTAACGATACTCCTCAAGGCACTCGGATATCTGCCCGAACAGATCTTGGCCGAGTTTTTTGTTAACGATACTTTTCGACTGCATAAGAACGAGGTCGAACTCGAACTCGTACCCGATCGTCTGCGCGGCGAAATCGCACGCTTCGATATTGTCACCAAGACCGGCAAACAGATCGTGGTCAAGGACAAGCGCATTACCGTCAAGCACGTGCGCGAGATGCAGGAGGCTAAACTCACCAAAATCAATGTGCCCCAGGAATATCTGTTGGGCCGGGTGCTCGCGCAAGCTGTCATAGACACGGAGAGCGGGGAGATAGTCGCCAACGCCAACGACGAGTTGACCGAAGAGTTGCTGGCCAAGCTCGTCGATGCCGGCGTGACCAAGATACAGACCATATACACGAATGATCTTGATCAGGGGCCATATATATCGCAGACCTTGCGCATAGACGAAACTGCGGATCAGATTGCCGCGATGGTCGCAATTTATCGCATGATGCGTCCTGGCGAACCGCCCACGGAAGAAGCGGTGAAAACGCTATTTAATGGACTGTTTTTCTCGGAAGACCGTTATGATATTTCGGCGGTTGGCCGCATGAAATTCAATCGACGCGTGGGCCGCGCCGAATTGACCGGCGCCAGCACCCTGTCGAAGGAAGATATCGTCGCGGTGATCAAGATTCTGGTCGAACTGCGCAATGGCCGCGGTGAAATCGACGATATCGATCATCTTGGAAACCGACGCGTGCGTTCAGTCGGCGAATTGGGAGAAAACCAGTTCCGCACCGGGTTGGTGCGGGTGGAGCGCGCGGTCAGGGAACGCCTCAGTCAGGCCGAATCGGACAATCTGATGCCGCATGATTTGATCAACGCCAAGCCGGTTTCGGCGGCGGTTCGGGAGTTTTTCGGTTCCAGCCAGTTGTCGCAGTTCATGGATCAGACCAACCCCTTGTCGGAGATAACCCACAAGCGCCGGGTGTCCGCGCTTGGGCCGGGCGGATTGACGCGCGAACGTGCCGGATTTGAAGTGCGCGATGTGCATCCCACGCATTACGGCCGGGTATGTCCTATTGAAACGCCGGAAGGCCCGAATATCGGCCTCATTAACTCGCTGGCATTGTTTGCGCGTACCAATGAGTACGGTTTTCTCGAAACCCCTTATCGCGCGGTCAGAAGCGGCCACGTTACCGACGAGATTCATTATTTGTCGGCGATCGAGGAGAGCCAGTTTGTGATTGCGCAGGCGAATGCGGATCTCGACAAGGAAAACAAATTCCTTGATGAGTTCGTGTCATGCCGAAACAAGAACGAGTTCACGCTTGCGACGCCCGATCGTATTGAATACATGGACGTCGCACCGTCACAAATTGTCTCGGTCGCCGCCTCCCTGATTCCGTTTCTCGAACACGATGACGCGAACCGCGCGTTGATGGGTTCCAACATGCAACGCCAGGCGGTGCCTTGCCTGCGCGCCGAAAAAGCACTGGTAGGCACCGGGCTTGAGCGCACGGTCGCGGTGGATTCCGGGACCGCGGTACAGGCGCGCCGCGGAGGCGCGGTTGACTACATAGACGCGAGTCGTATCGTGGTGCGGGTCACTGACGAGGAAACCATTGCTGGCGAAGTCGGTGTCGACATTTACAATCTGGTCAAATACACGCGTTCGAATCAGAACACGAATATAAACCAGCGGCCGCTCGTCAGGGTCGGGGACCAGATCGCGAAGGGTGATGTGGTTGCCGATGGTGCATCGACGGACATGGGTGAACTCGCGCTGGGACAGAACATGCTGGTTGCGTTCATGCCCTGGAACGGCTACAACTTCGAGGACTCGATTCTGATATCCGAGCGCGTCGTCGCCGATGATAGGTTTACCTCCATACATATCGAGGAGTTGTCGGTAGTGTCGCGTGACACCAAGCTCGGCCCGGAAGAAATTACGCGCGATATTTCGAATCTTTCCGAAACTCAACTTGCCAATCTTGACGAGTCGGGCATCATCTATATCGGAGCCGAGGTCGAAGCAGGCGACGTATTGGCGGGCAAAGTGACGCCCAAGGGTGAAACCCAGCTCACGCCGGAAGAAAAATTGCTGCGCGCGATATTTGGCGAGAAGGCATCGGACGTCAAGGACACGTCATTGCGGGTGCCCTCCGGCATGTCGGGCACCGTGATCGACGTGCAGGTATTCACGCGCGAGGGTATAGAACGCGACAAGCGCGCCCAGCAGATCATCGACGATGAATTGAAGCGGTATAAGAAGGACCTCGCCGATCAGATGCGGATCGTGGAAGACGATACCTTCGTGCGTGTTGAACGCCTGTTGGTAGGCAAGGTGGCGCACAAGGGGCCGAAGAAACTCGTCAAAGGCGCCAAGATCACGAAAGCGGCGTTAACGGAGATCGAACGGCACAGCTGGTTTGACGTCGATCTAGCAAACGACGATCACTCGCGCCAGATGGAGCAGTTGAAGGAGAGCCTGGATCAGAAACGCATCGAATTCGATAAGGCATTCGAGGAGAAGAAGAAAAAGCTTACCAGCGGCGACGAGCTTCCGCCGGGGGTGCAGAAGATGGTCAAGGTTTATATCGCCGTCAAACGTCGCCTTCAGCCAGGGGACAAGATGGCTGGGCGGCACGGCAACAAGGGCGTGGTTTCCAAAATCGTGCCGGTAGAGGACATGCCGCATATGGACGACGGCACGCCCATGGATATCGTTTTGAATCCGCTTGGCGTACCATCGCGCATGAATGTCGGACAGATACTGGAAACCCACCTTGGGTGGGCGGCCAAGGGGCTGGGCCTCAGGATAGGCGAGATGCTCAAGGCTCAGGCCAAAATAGCGGAATTGCGCAAGTTTATCGACAGTATCTACAACTCGAGCGGCAAGAGCGAGGATATCGATTCGCTCACCGACAACGAGATCATGGAGCTCGCGAAGAATCTGCAGAAGGGTGTGCCGTTCGCCACGCCGGTGTTCGACGGAGCCACCGAAACAGAAATCAAAAACATGCTGGAACTCGCGGGCTTGCCCAGTACCGGTCAGGTCAGACTATCCGACGGACGCACGGGGGAAGCATTTGACCGCCAGGTGACGATAGGATACATGCAGATGCTGAAGTTGCATCACCTCGTCGACGACAAGATGCATGCGCGCTCGACCGGACCATACAGCCTGGTCACCCAGCAGCCGCTGGGCGGCAAGGCGCAGTTCGGTGGCCAGCGTTTCGGCGAGATGGAGGTATGGGCGCTGGAAGCATACGGTGCCGCTTATACCCTGCAAGAAATGCTGACGGTCAAATCGGATGACACCGAGGGACGTCGCAAGGTGTACGAATCCATAGTCAAGGGAGAGCACAAGATAGAAGCTGGCATGCCGGAGTCGTTCAATGTGCTGGTCAAGGAAATTCGGTCGCTCGCGATCGATATCGATCTTGACCACGAACGCTATTGATAGTTTGAAATTGTTTGCCCCGACTAACCGTATTCTGTGCATCACGCCACTGTGGAGTGAAACATGAAAGCACTACTGGACTTATTCAAGCAGGTATCGCCGGAAGAAGAGTTTGATGCGATCAAGATAGGACTTGCTTCTCCCGAAAAAATCCGTTCGTGGTCTTACGGGGAAGTGAAGAAACCCGAGACCATCAACTATCGGACTTTCAAACCCGAGCGTGACGGGTTGTTTTGCGCCAAGATATTCGGCCCGGTCAAGGACTACGAATGTCTGTGCGGCAAGTACAAACGTCTCAAGCATCGTGGCGTGATCTGCGAGAAGTGCGGCGTCGAAGTAACGTTGTCCAAGGTGCGTCGCGAGCGCATGGGGCATATAGAACTGGCATCCCCGGTTGCTCACATATGGTTCCTGAAGTCGCTGCCGTCGCGCCTGGGCATGGTGCTTGATATGACGTTGCGCGATATCGAGCGCGTCCTCTATTTCGAGGCATATGTCGTAACCGATCCGGGCATGACGCAGTTGCAGCGTTGCCAATTGCTGTCTGAGGACGACTATCTCGCCAAGGTGGAAGAGTACGGCGATGAGTTTATCGCCATCATGGGTGCCGAAGGCGTGCGCGAGCTGCTGCGCGCGATCGATATCAAGCATGAAGTCGAGACGCTGCGTACCGATCTCGCCGCGACCACGTCGGACACCAAGATCAAGAAATATTCCAAACGCCTAAAGGTTCTTGAGGCGTTCAACAAGTCCGGGATCAAACCGGACTGGATGGTGATGGAAGTATTGCCGGTCCTGCCGCCGGAGTTGCGGCCGCTGGTGCCTCTCGACGGGGGGCGTTTCGCGACGTCGGATCTGAATGATCTGTACCGCCGCGTAATCAACCGCAATAATCGCCTAAAGCGGTTGCTCGAACTCAAAGCCCCCGACATTATCGTGCGCAATGAGAAGCGCATGTTGCAGGAGGCTGTCGATTCACTGCTCGACAACGGGCGCCGTGGCAAGGCTATGACCGGCGCCAACAAGCGTCCGCTCAAGTCTCTTGCCGACATGATCAAGGGCAAAGGCGGTCGTTTCCGCCAGAACCTGCTCGGCAAACGCGTTGATTACTCCGGACGTTCGGTGATCGTCGTTGGCCCGCAACTCAAACTGCATCAGTGCGGCTTGCCCAAGAAGATGGCGCTTGAACTGTTCAAGCCCTATATTTTCCACAAACTGGAAGTGTTGGGACTGGCGACGACGATCAAGGCCGCAAAGCGTCTGGTCGAGCAGGAAGTGCCGGAAGTGTGGGACATACTGGAAGAAGTGATACGCGAACACCCGGTCATGCTGAATCGTGCGCCCACCTTGCACCGCCTGGGCATCCAGGCGTTTGAGCCGATACTGATTGAAGGCAAGGCTATCCAGTTGCATCCGCTGGTGTGCGCGGCATTCAACGCCGACTTCGACGGCGACCAGATGGCGGTGCACATCCCGTTGTCACTGGAAGCGCAGCTCGAGGCGCGCACGCTGATGCTGTCGACGAATAACATCATGTCACCGGCCAATGGCGAACCGATCATCGTGCCGTCGCAGGATATCGTGCTGGGGCTCTACTATTTCTCGCGCGAGAAGATGGGCGCACGCGGCGAAGGCATGGCGTTTGCCAATATCGCGGAAGTGTCGCGCGCATACGAATCGCGGCAGGTTGAGATCAATGCCCGGGTGAAAGTTCGTATCAAGGAATATGAGTTCGATTCCGCGGGAGAGAAGCGCGAAAAGGTAACCCGTTACGAGACCACGGTAGGGCGTGCGCTGTTGTCGGAAATTCTTCCCGCGGGACTGCCGTTCGAATTGATCAACAAGGCCCTCAAGAAGAAGGAAATTTCACGGCTTATCAATGCCGCGTTTCGCCGTTGCGGCCTGCGCGAAACCGTGATTTTCGCCGACAAGCTCATGTACAGCGGATTTACGATGGCGACACGAGCGGGAATTTCCATTGCCGTCGACGACATGCTGGTGCCGCGCCAAAAAGGCGACATCATTTCGTCCGCCGAAAAGGAAGTTCAGGAGATCGAATCGCAGTACACCTCGGGTCTGGTGACGCAGGGCGAACGCTACAACAAGGTGGTGGATATCTGGGGTCGGGCCGGCGATGTAGTCGCGAAGGCGATGATGGATCAGCTGGGTACGGAAAACGTCGCAGCCTGGAACTACCGGAAGAAGGAGTACCTACCGTTGCACGACAAGAAGGGCAACGCGGTGACCCAAGAGTCGTTTAATTCAATTTACATGATGGCCGACTCCGGTGCGCGAGGATCTGCGGCGCAGATCCGGCAGCTTGCTGGTATGCGAGGCCTGATGGCAAAGCCGGATGGATCCATTATCGAGACGCCTATCAAGGCGAACTTCCGAGAGGGACTAAATGTCCTACAGTACTTTATTTCCACTCACGGTGCGCGCAAGGGCCTTGCGGATACGGCGTTGAAGACCGCCAATTCCGGATACCTGACCCGGCGTCTGGTCGACGTCACGCAGGATCTGGTCGTTACCGAGGAAGATTGCGGGACGACGCAAGGCGTGGTGATGAAAGCGCTGGTAGAAGGCGGAGAAGTGGTTGAGTCGCTGCGCGAGCGCATTTTGGGCCGGGTTTGCACGACCGACATCATCAATCCCGAAAACAGCCAGGTAATGTACCCGACCAATTCGCTGCTTGATGAAGAAGCGGTGGAGGCCATAGAGTCGGTCGGTCTTGATGAGCTCAAGGTTCGCACGCCGCTGACTTGCGAAACACGTTACGGGTTGTGCGCCAACTGCTATGGCCGCGATCTTGGACGCGGCTCCATAGTGAACGTCGGCGAAGCGGTTGGGGTAATCGCCGCGCAATCGATAGGTGAGCCGGGCACGCAGCTCACGATGCGTACTTTCCACATCGGCGGCGCGGCATCGCGTACGGCGGTGGTAAGCCAGGTGGAAGGAAAGTCGGCTGGTGTTGTTCGCTATTCACCCACCATGCGCTATGTCACCAATTCACGCTCCGAACTGATTGCAATTTCGCGCAGCGGTGAAGTCTTGATACACGATGAGCAAGGCCGCGAGCGCGAACGTCATAAGGTGCCATATGGTGCAACCATGCTGGCGCGAGACGGCGAGACGGTGAAGGCAGGTCACGTGCTTGCGCAGTGGGATCCGCATACCCGACCCATTATCACCGAGTACGCGGGGCGTGTGCGGTTCGAGAACGTCGAGGAGGGTGTCACTGTCGCCAAGCAAACCGACGAAGTGACCGGTTTGTCGACGTTGGTGGTGGTCGATCCAAAACGTCGCGGCACGGCGCAAAACAAAGGTCTGCGACCACAGGTCAAGTTGATTGATGAACGCGGTCAGGAAGTCAGGATTGCTAATTCCGAATTGCCGGTCAATATCACGTTCCAGATCGGTTGCATTATTACCGTCAAGAATGGCCAGGAGGTTTCGGTCGGAGAAGTGCTGGCACGGATTCCGCAGGAGAGTTCCAAGACGCGCGATATCACGGGCGGTCTGCCACGCGTCGCCGAACTGTTCGAGGCGCGATCGCCGAAGGATGCAGGTTTGCTTGCGGAAGTTACCGGCACGGTGTCCTTCGGCAAGGACACCAAGGGTAAGCAGCGCCTGGTTATTACCGACCTCGACGGGGTTGCACACGAATACCTGATCCCCAAGGACAAGCATGTCATGGCTCATGATGGCCAGGTGGTTAATCGTGGTGAAGTCATAGTGGACGGCCCCGCTGATCCGCACGACATTTTGCGCTTGCTGGGGGTGGAAGCGCTCGCCCGCTACATCAGCAATGAAGTCCAGGACGTTTATCGGCTGCAGGGCGTAAAGATCAACGACAAGCACATTGAAGTCATAGTCCGTCAGATGCTGCGCCGCGTTACGATAGCCGATGCGGGCGATACACGCTTCATACTGGGCGAGCATCTGGAACGTGCGGAAATACTGGATGAAAATGATAGAGTTCTCGCGGAAGGCAAGAAGCCGGCGACTTACGAATTCATGCTGCTGGGTATTACCAAGGCATCCCTGTCGACCGATTCGTTTATCTCGGCGGCTTCCTTCCAGGAGACGACCCGCGTGCTGACTGAAGCGGCGATCATGGGCAAACGCGACGAACTACGGGGGTTGAAGGAGAATGTCATCGTCGGCCGCCTGATTCCAGCTGGCACCGGCATGGCGTATCACAACGCGCGCAAGCGGCAGGCAGCCGCCGGCGAATTGTTGCAGGTAGAAGAAGCGCCGATTGAGGCGGCAACAACTGAAAGTCGTGAGCAGGTGGCTTGACATAGTTGCTGTAACCCCATAAAATTTACAGTCTTTTTAGCTTCAAAACCCGTTCCAGCGAGCGGGTATATCGGGTAATCCCCTAGGAACGGGACGGCTCTATGGCCGTCCTCTCCTTTTTGGGAAACAGGAAATCTGGCGTCTGCACGGTCCTGTGGTAATTAAACGGATTTTTGAGCAAAGCGATCTATGCCTACGATTAACCAGTTAGTACGCAAGCCGCGCGTTACGCGACGCGTCAAGAGTAAAGTTCCGGCGCTGAAAAATTCGCCGCAAAAACGCGGTGTGTGTACGCGTGTTTATACGACGACGCCGAAAAAGCCTAACTCGGCGTTACGCAAAGTTGCGCGCGTGCGACTGACCAACGGCTTCGAAGTATCCAGCTATATCGGAGGCGAGGGGCACAATCTTCAGGAACACTCGGTGGTGCTGATACGCGGGGGGCGCGTAAAGGATTTGCCCGGCGTGCGTTATCACATCGTGCGCGGCAGTCTGGACACCGCCGGTGTCAAGGATCGTAAACAGAGCCGCTCGAAGTACGGCGCAAAACGGCCCAAAGCCGCTTAAGAAGGATAGAGACAGCATATGCCACGTCGTAGAGAAATAGCCAAACGCGAGGTTCTTCCGGACCCGAAATATCTGAGCGTAGAAGTCGCCAAGTTTGTCAACGTGCTGATGCAGGCCGGCAAGAAGTCTGTGGCCGAGAGTATCATCTATGGCGCGCTCGATCAGATCAAGAAGAAATCCAGCAAGGACCCGCTCGAGGTGTTTACCCAGGCGGTGAACAATGTGAAGCCCATGGTGGAAGTGAAGAGCCGCCGAGTCGGGGGCGCCAACTATCAGGTCCCGGTGGAAGTCAGGCCGATACGCCGTACCGCACTCGCCATGCGCTGGCTTCGTGACGCGGCGCGCGGTCGTGGTGAGAAGTCCATGGATGCGCGGCTGGCGGGCGAAATCGCCGAAGCGGCGGAGGGCCGTGGCGGTGCCATGAAAAAGCGCGAAGAAGTGCATCGTATGGCTGAAGCTAACAAGGCATTTTCACATTACCGGTTTTAATTTAGTAGGTTTGATAAACGGAAGGTTACTCCGGCCCGCGACGGTTTGCCGCAGGTTAGGGGGCTAAAAATCACACAGTGGCACGCAAGACTCCCATCAATCGGTATCGGAATATCGGCATCAGTGCGCACATTGATGCGGGTAAAACCACGACCACCGAACGCGTGCTGTTTTACACGGGCGTGTCGCACAAGATGGGCGAAGTGCATGACGGTACCGCGGTGATGGACTGGATGGAGCAGGAACAGGAACGGGGCATTACCATTACGTCGGCGGCAACGACCTGTTTCTGGAAAGGGATGGACGGTAATTATCCCGAACACAGAATAAACATTATCGATACGCCGGGCCACGTTGACTTTACTATAGAAGTGGAACGTAGTTTGCGGGTGCTCGACGGCGCGTGCATGGTGTATTGCGCGGTCGGTGGCGTGCAGCCGCAGTCAGAGACGGTGTGGCGGCAGGCGGTCAAGTACCGGGTCCCGCGGCTGGCTTTTGTCAACAAGATGGATAGGCAGGGAGCGGATTTTTTCAAGGTCTACGAGCAGATAAAGACTCGCCTCAAGGCGAATCCGGTGCCGATTCAGATCCCGATAGGGGCCGAAGAAAAATTCGAAGGCGTCGTCGACCTCGTGCGTATGCAGGCTATTTACTGGGATGATACGTCGCAGGGCATGAAATTTGAACTCAGGGATATCCCGTCTGCCCAAATGGATCAGGCGCGGGAGTGGCACGACAAAATGATCGAGAGTGCGGCCGAAGCGAACGAAGCCTTGATGAACAAGTATCTCGAATCGGGCGCGTTGTCGACGGACGAAACCAAGCTTGGTTTGCGCATGCGCACGATTAATAACGAAATCGTGCCCATGCTTTGCGGTTCCGCATTCAAGAACAAGGGTGTGCAGGCCATGCTCGACGCGGTCATAGATTACTTGCCGGCACCCATCGATATTCCGCCGGTCATGGGAACGGATGACCATGGTCATCCGACCGAACGAAAAGCGAGCGACGACGAGCCCTTCGCAGGCCTCGCGTTCAAGATCGCCACCGATCCTTATGTCGGTCAGCTGATTTTCTTCCGGGTTTATTCAGGCGTCGTGAACTCGGGCGATACGATATACAACCCGCTCAAAGGCCGTAAGGAACGCATAGGTCGGCTGTTGCAGATGCATGCAAACTCGCGCGAGGACATCAAGGAAGTGCGCGCGGGCGACATCGCGGCCGCGGTTGGCCTCAAGGAGGCTACAACCGGCGAGACGCTGTGCAATCCCGACAAGATTATTGTTCTGGAAAGAATGACATTCCCCGAGCCTGTGATTTCCCAAGCCGTTGAGCCGAAAACCAAGGCGGACCAGGAAAAAATGGGCATGGCGCTGAATCGCCTTGCACAGGAAGATCCTTCTTTCCGCGTGCACAGCGACGAAGACTCCGGTCAGACCATCATTGCCGGCATGGGCGAACTGCATCTGGAAATCATTGTCGATCGCATGAAGCGTGAATTCGGTGTCGAAGCTTCGGTGGGCAAGCCGCAGGTGGCGTATCGCGAAACGATCAAGAAGGTCTGCGACAAGGTCGAGGGAAAATTCATCAAGCAGTCCGGAGGACGTGGCCAGTACGGCCATGTGGTTCTCAAGGTTGAACCACAGTTACCCGGCAAGGGATTTGAGTTTGTCGATGCGATCAAGGGTGGTTCCGTACCGCGTGAATACATTCCCGCTGTAGAAAAGGGTCTGATAGACACACTCCCCGCGGGCGTCCTTGCCGGATTTCCTGTGGTCGATGTCAAGGTCACGTTGCTCGACGGCTCCTATCACGAGGTCGACTCCAACGAAAATGCCTTCAAGATGGCGGCGTCCATGGCATTCAAGGAAGGGATGCGTCGCGCAAGTCCGGCGGTGCTCGAACCTATGATGGCGGTCGAAGTCGAGACGCCCCCGGATTTCATGGGTAACGTGGTCGGCGACCTGTCGTCACGCCGTGGCATGATACAGGGCATGGATGACATCGCAGGCGTGAAGGTTATAAAGGCGGAAGTGCCTCTTGCGGAAATGTTTGGTTATTCGACGGCATTGCGCTCCGCGACGCAGGGACGAGCGACATACACGATGGAATTCAAGCACTATGCGGAAGCGCCTAAGAACGTCGCTGAAGCAATCATAAACAAGAAATAAGTCTGACTGAAGGAACGACTATGGCAAAAAGCAAATTTGAGCGTACGAAGCCGCACGTGAACGTAGGGACGATAGGGCACGTGGACCACGGTAAGACGACGTTGACGGCGGCGATGACGCACGTGCTGTCGAAGAAGTTTGGTGGCGAGGCGAAGAACTACGACCAGATCGATGCGGCGCCGGAAGAGAAGGCGCGCGGGATCACGATCAACACGGCGCACGTGGAGTATGAGACGTCGAAACGCCACTATGCGCACGTGGATTGCCCGGGCCATGCGGACTACGTGAAGAACATGATCACGGGAGCGGCGCAGATGGATGGCGCGATCCTGGTGGTGAGTGCGGCGGACGGTCCGATGCCGCAGACGCGCGAGCACATACTGCTGGCGCGGCAGGTGGGGGTTCCGTATATCGTTGTATTCATGAACAAAGCGGACATGGTAGACGACAAGGAACTGCTGGAACTGGTGGAAGTTGAGGTTCGGGAGTTGCTGTCGAAGTATGAGTTTCCTGGAGACGACACGCCGATTATCATAGGGTCGGCGTTGAAGGCGCTCGAAGGCGACACGAGCGAGATGGGAGAAGGGGCGATATTCAAGCTGGCGGATGCGCTGGACAGCTACATACCGGAGCCCAAGAGAGCGCTGGACGGGGCGTTTCTGATGCCGGTGGAAGACGTATTTTCGATCTCGGGCCGTGGCACGGTGGTGACGGGCCGGATCGAGCGCGGGATCGTGAAGGTCGGCGAGGAAATCGAGATTGTAGGGTTGAAGGCGACGCTGAAGACGGTGTGCACGGGCGTGGAGATGTTCAGGAAGTTGCTGGACCAGGGTCAGGCGGGGGACAACGTTGGGGTGTTGTTGAGAGGCACCAAGCGAGAGGAAGTGGAGCGCGGGCAAGTGCTGGCTAAGCCGGCGAGCATCACGCCGCACACGAAGTTCACGGCGGAGATTTACGTGTTGTCGAAGGATGAAGGCGGCCGGCACACGCCGTTTTTCAATGGCTACCGTCCGCAGTTTTATTTTCGGACGACGGATGTGACGGGGTCGATCGAG
>CANJQI010000118.1 GCA_947476215.1 Betaproteobacteria bacterium | reverse complement strand
TGAAGGCGCCGGAAGTCAAGGATAGGCTCAGTTCCGAAGGCGCTGAACCCGCGCCCACGTCGCGTGAGGAGTTCGTGCGGCTGGTGCGCGCCGAGTACGATAAGTGGAACAAAGTGATCAAGCAAACCGGCATACGCGCGGATTGAATCTGATGAGCGAACCACATCACGTGAACAAGGCGGTCGACAGCTTGCAGCAGCGCATCACGGAATATGCGTGCGCGCTGAATTACGACAGCCTCACCCCGGAGGCGATACAGGCGGCCAAGGTGCGCATCATCGACATACTCGGCGTGTTGATCGGCGGGTTCTTCAGCGAACCGGCCGGCATCGCGCGCAACCTCGCCGCGCAAATGCCCAACGCGGGTGGTGCCACGGTCATCGGCACGCGGATCAAGACCACGCCCGACATGGCTGCATTCGTCAACGCCACGACGGGCCGTTTTGTGGAATTAATGGATACCTATCATTGGCCGGGCAGCCACCAGGGCCATCCCAGCGATACCGTAACGCCAGTGCTCGCGCTCGCCGAGCACGCCGCGTCCAGTGGGCGCGATTTCATCACCGCGGTGGTACTGGCTTATGAAATCTATCTGCGCATGTGCGACGTGTATCACAATGAAGACTTCGACCACACGAATCTCTGTTGCCTGGCGACGGCCGTCGCCGGAGGAAAATTGCTGGGCTTGTCGCCCGCCCAGCTCTCACACTGTATTTCGATGGCGGTCGTGCCCAACGTCATACTGAGACAGGTGAGACTGGGACACTTGTCGATGTTCAAGGCTGCGATCTCCGGACAGGCGGGACGCGGCGGTGTGTTTGCGGCTTTACTCGCACGTGCAGGCATGGAGGGTCCGCACCTGCCATTTGAGGGCAAGGCGGGGTGGTGCGATCACGTGGCGCACGAACGGTTGGCTCTTACAATATTAGGCGGCAATGGCACGCCGTTCAGAATTCCGGACTCGCAGATCAAGAATCGCCCGGCGCCGGGTGTCACGATTTCGTCCATACTCGCGGCCGAAAAAGTCGCGCCCTTGCGCAACCTCAAGGACGTGCAGCAGGTCACCGTGGAGGTCTTCAAATACGCGAAGGACGAGATGGGTACTGCCGAGCACCACTGGCACCCGGACACGCGCGAGAGCGCCGACTACAGTGTTCCCTACGTGGTGGCGGCGACGCTCGTCGATGGAACCATCACGCCGAATTCGTATAACGATGCCCATCTTAGAAATCCGGAGCTGCGTGCGCTGCTCAAGAAGATTGTGGTGGTCGAGAATTCGGAATTCACACGCGACTATGAACGCGTGCCGCAAGCACATCGCACCCGTGTCACCGTCGTGACTGCCAGTGGCGAGCGTCTGGTCGGGGAGACGGGCGGCGACGAGGACGATCTGGCGACGCCGAAGAGCAATGCCAAGATCGAGGAAAAATTCAGAGGGCTGACCGAGGATTTCCTTGGCAAGAAGCGCGTCGACGCTATTCTTGATCGTCTGTGGCACCTCGAGGACATGGGTAACGTCGCAGAGATTCCTCCGGCGTTCGTGCTCGGCTGATCGGCCGGGTTTTCAAGCCGGCTTACTTATTTGTTGATCCAGCAATTCTATCCAGTGCCTGACCGATAGCGCGGTCGCTGCTTGCAGATGCATCTGGCATCCGATGTTTGCAGTTGCGATGGCGGCTGGTGCGCCTGAGGTCAGCGCCGCAATTTTGTTGTCCCGCAATTTCCGCGATAACTCAGGCTGCAGTATCGAATAAATGCCGGCCGAGCCGCAGCACAGATGAGCGTCCGGGACGGTCGTTAAATCAAATCCCAGTTCAGTCAGCAAGGTCTCTATGTTTCCTTTTATTTTGAGGCCGTGCTGCAGGGAGCAGGGAGGGTGAAAGGCAAGGGATGAGTGATGAGGGATGAGGGATGAGTTCAGCAGGGACTTTATGCTGGCTTTTTCGACTGTGATCACTTCTGAAATGTCTTTCATCAGCGATGTGACGCGACGTGCTTTTTCTGCGTATTTCGCGTCGTGGGCTAGCAGGTGTGCGTAATCGGCAACCATGGTTGCGCAGCCGCTGGCCGTGATCACGATGGCTTCGGCGCCTTGTTCTACGTGCGGCCACCAGGCGTCTATGTTGCGCCGGGCATGGTTGAGGCTTTCTTCCTGCGCATTGAGGTGGTGGGAAACCGCGCCGCAGCATCCGGCTTGTTGCGCACGCACCAGTGTGATGCCGAGTTTGTCCAGTATGCGTGCGGTGGCGGCGTTGGTGTTGGGCGACAGGCTGGGTTGCACGCAGCCGTCAAGTACCAGCATTTTTCGCGCGTGAGCACCCGTTGGCCATGATGTAAATTTTGCCGGCTGGGGTACCTTGTGCTGCAGGCTGCCGGGCAACAGCGGACGCACCCATTGCCCAAGCGCGAGCAAGGCTGAGAAGCGTGCAGGGTGTGGAATGACCGAGCGCAGCGCCTTGCGCAACAGTGATTGCAGCAATCCGCGTCCGACCTGCTTGTCGACAATGCCGCGTCCCATATCGAGCAGTCGCCCATATTCGACACCGGAGGGGCAGGTGGTTTCGCAGGCGCGGCAGGTCAGGCAGCGATCCAGGTGCAGTTGCGTTTTGCGGGTCGCGGTCGTGCCTTCGAGTACCTGCTTGATCAGATAGATACGGCCGCGTGGCCCGTCGCGTTCGTCACCCAGCAATTGATAGGTCGGGCAGGTTGCATTGCACATCCCGCAATGCACGCATTTGCGCAGAATGGCATCGGCCGCCTGACCGTGCGGCGTTTGCCTGATGGCCTCGCTCAGATGGGTTTGCATCAGCCGAGCAGCCGGCCAGGATTGAATATGTGCATGGGGTCAAATGTGTCTTTTAAGTGGTGATGAAGCGCCAGCATGGCCGCCGACATCGGCTGAAATACGCCTGTGTTTTTGTCGCTACCGCGAAACAACGTGGCATGGCCGCCGGCAGCCTGGGTCGCCGCACGTATCGTCGCTGCTTCGGTATCGCTCTTCAGCCAGCGCAGGGCGCCACCCCATTCCATCATCTGTTCGCCGGGCAGGTTCATGGAGGCAGTCGTAGACTTAATTGAAAGTCGCCACAACGGCAGTGGTGTCCTGAAATAGGGTTCGTCGTGTTCGCGTATACCTACCCAGAAGCGCGCAGCCGGACCCTCATCCATGCGCTCCCCGCCCAATTTCCTGATCGCGGCGTCTACCGCGGCAGACGCGCCCGACAGTCTTAAGCTCAGCTTGCCGTTACACCATGCCGTAGCACTGATCGGTAGCGGTAGGCCAGCCCATGCGTTGACGGCAGCAATCGTATTGTCCTGATTTTTTTCGAACTGCAGCGTAGCTTCGGCCACTGGTAATGGCAACACCTTGAGTGATACTTCCAGTATCACGCCTAGCGTGCCCAGCGAGCCTGTCATCAGCCTGGACACGTCAAAGCCCGCGACGTTCTTCATGACTCGACCGCCAAACCGCAGGTCGTTGCCCTTGCCGTCCAGCATGCGCAGTCCCAGAGCCGAATCGCGCACCGCGCTGGTGTAGGCACGGCGTGGTCCGGACAGCCCCGCGGCAACGCATCCGCCCAGCGTCGCGGTGGATCCAAAGTGCGGTGGTTCGAACGCCAGCATCTGACCTTTTGCGCGCAGTGCATCCTCGATTTCGGACAGCGGCGTGCCGGCGCGAGCCGTGATCACCAGTTCGCTGGGCTCATACTCGATGATGCCGTGATAGCCACTGACGTCCAGTCGTTCGCCGCTAGGCGTACCACCGTAAAAATCCTTGCTGCCACCGCCGCGGATACACAGCGGTGTGCGGCGTGCTGCCGCGGTGCGTATGGTGTCAGCGAGCTGGTTAATGATTGCGTTCATCAAAATCTGGGTAATTCCGAAAACTTCTTTTCACCGCCATGCACGTGCATGCGGCCGAATTCGGCGCAGCGGTGCAGGGTGGGCACGGCTTTCCCGGGGTTGAGCAGACCTTGTTCGTCAAACGCTGCTTTTACCGCGTGAAACGTCTCCAGTTCCGGTGACCGGAACTGCAAGCACATCGAATCTATTTTCTCGACGCCGACGCCGTGTTCTCCGGTGATTGTGCCGCCAAGATCGATCGAAAGTTTCAGGATTTCCGCGCCGAACTGTTCGGTCTTTTCAAGCTGCCCTGGCTGATTTGCGTCGTACAGTATCAGCGGGTGCAGGTTGCCGTCGCCGGCATGGAATACGTTCATGCAGCGCAGGCCGTATTTGCGCGACAGTTCGCTGATGGCGTTGAGCATGCGCGGCAGTGCTTTTTTCGGGATGGTGCCGTCCATGCAGTAGTAGTCGGGCGATACGCGCCCGGCGGCCGGAAAAGCGGCTTTGCGTCCGGCCCAGAAGCGCAGGCGTTCGGCTTCGTTTTGAGAAACGCGAATTTCCGTTGCGCCACTCGCCTTCAATACGCTGGTCATGCGTGTGATTTCCTCGCTAACTTCTTCA
This sequence comes from Betaproteobacteria bacterium, assembly GCA_947476215.1. Taxonomy (GTDB): domain Bacteria; phylum Pseudomonadota; class Gammaproteobacteria; order Burkholderiales; family SG8-41; genus PALSA-1004. The sequence continues at coordinate 12,779 of CANJQI010000118.1, read as the reverse complement.
AGATTGCCATCGGACTCGCACAATAGTATGGCCGCGGCGTCCAGCGGGTAGCCGGCGTTGACGAACGGTTCGACCGCGGTGGTGGTGAGTTGATCCATCAGCTCCAGTCCGGCCGGGATGATGCCGGCGGCAATGATATTGGCGACTGCCTGACCGGCTTTGGTCACCTCATCGAATGCGGCCAGTATGCATTGAACGCCCTCGGGACGCGGCAGCAGCTTGACGGTGACTTCCGTAATAACTGCAAGCAAACCTTCGGAGCCGGTCAGCAGTGCAAGCAGATCGTAGCCGGCAGAGTCCAGGCCATCGCCGCCGATTTCGAGCAGCTCGCCGGTGATCGTGTAGGCACGGAGCTTGAGTATATTGTGGACGGTAAGTCCATACTTGAGGCAGTGCATGCCGCCGGAATTTTCGGCAACGTTACCGCCGATCGAACAGGCGAGCTGACTCGACGGGTCGGGCGCGTAATACAGTCCATACGGACGAGCAGCTTCCGAGATGGCCAGATTGCGCACGCCCGGCTGTAATCGTGCGGTGCGTGCCAGCGGGTCGATTGCTATGATGCGCATGAAACGGGCGAGTGAGAGCAGTACCCCGTTGGCTAGCGGCAATGCGCCGCCCGACAGTCCGGTGCCGGCGCCGCGTGGCACCACGGGCACTCGCAGCGCATGGCAGGTTTCCAGTATGCGTCGCACCTGGTCTTCGGTTTCCGGCAGTGTTACCACCATAGGGATTTGGCGATAAGCAGAGAGCGCATCGCACTCGTAGGGCTGCACGTCCTCGCGATCAAACAGCAATGCACTTTCCGGCAGGAATGCCGCCAGTGAGGTCACGATCTCGCGCTGTTTTTCAGCGTCTATTGGGATGTTGGTGACTACGGTCATGCGGACAGTGTAAGCGAAGCTGGGGGCGCCGCGCGAGTAACGGGTGACCCTGACGGGCGGGAAAGGTATGATTGCACGACTGTATCCAATCACGTGAGAACTTAACCATGACAGACAAGAGCAAGCGCCGCGGGCCGTTGGCCCGGTTTGCCGTTATCGATCTTACCCGCGTGCGTTCCGGGCCCACCTGCGTGCGCCAGCTCGCGGACTGGGGTGCCAACGTGATCAAGATTGAATCGCCACCGAAGCTCGGACTTGCGGACGCATGGGGCGGCGCACGTCATGGCGCGGATTTCCAGAATCTACACCGGAACAAGCGTGCCATGACGTTGAATCTCAAGGATCCGGAAGGTTTGGCGATTTTCCGCAAACTTACGGACCGCGCCGACGTGGTGGTGGAAAACTTTCGTCCGGACGTGAAGTTTCGTCTCGGTATCGACTACGAGTCGCTGAAAACCACCAACCCGCGTCTCGTGTATGCAAGCATATCGGGGTTTGGACAGGACGGACCGTATGCCAAGCGTCCCGGATTCGATCAGATCGCGCAAGGCATGGGCGGTCTGATGGCGATTACCGGTTTGGAAGGTCAGGGACCGGTGCGTGCCGGTATCGCGATCGCGGACTCAAGCGCCGGCCTCTACTGCGCCAATGGCGTGTTGACGGCCTTGCTTGAGCGCGAGGAGTCGGGCGAGGGGCAATGGGTGCACGTCTCGTTGTTGCAGGCGATGATCGCCATGCTCGATTTTCAGGCGGCGCGGTGGCTGGTGGCCAAGGAAGTTCCGCCGCAGGCCGGCAACGATCACCCGACTTCCATTCCGACGGGCGTGTTTCAAACAGTAGACGGTTATATCAACGTGGCGGCAGGATCGGATGGCATGTGGGTGCGGCTGTGCAAGGCCATAGGCGCGGAAGCGTTGTCGAGCAGACCCGAGTATGCAACCGGGCCGCTGCGCTCAAAGAATCGCAAGCAATGTCACGCCGAACTGGCTGAATTCATCAGGCGCAAGACCAGTTGCGAGTGGCTGGAGATCTTTGAGAAAAACAGCGTGGCGAGCGGTCCTATATACAAAATGAACGAAGTATTCGCCGATCCGCAGGTGCAGCATCTGGGGATGGCCGTGCCCGTGCATCATCCCGTGCTGGGCGATGTCGCGCTCGTCAATCAACCCTTTACGTTAACGCGCACACCCAGCGAAGTGCGTACCGTGACGCCGGAATGCGGTGCGCATACCGACGAAGTGATGCGCGAGTTGGGATACAACGACCAGCAAATTTCCGACTTGCACAGTCGCAACGTTATTTGAACCGTTCTAGATAAGCCCGTGCCCACGCCAGTCCATCCAGTGTGTTTCCTGGCGGTTGGTATTCGCGACTGATCCAGCCGGGATAGCCAAGCCGGTCGATATGGTCGAGCAGAAAGCGGTAGTTGATTTCACCGGTACCGGGCTCGTGGCAACCCGGCGTGTCCGCAAGCTGCATGTGTGCGATTTTGTCCAGATGTTTCGCGCTCGTGGGTGCGAGGTCGCCTTCCATGATCTGCATGTGATAATTGCAACAGTTAGCGAGGGACTGATCGATTGAACATATGCGCAATCTTGCTCGCGGCAGGGTCCGGTTCACGCTTCGGGGGTGACAAGTTGCTGCACTCGCTATCCGATGGCGTGGCCCTGGGTGCACATGCGGCGCGCATACTGATTGCAGCGCGGCTGGCCGTGACTGCGGTGGTCAAGCCCGGTGACACGGTGCTTGCCGGGATGCTTGAACGTGCAGGTTGCCGTGTGACAGTCTGTCTACAGGCGGCAGACGGCATGGGCGCGAGCCTGGTGCACGGTATCGCGGCAACGCGCGACGCCGATGCCTGGGTCATAGCGCTCGCCGACATGCCGGCTATCCGTGTCGTCACGATTACCGCGATTGTCGCGGAATTGGCGGCGGGCAAGGATCTGGTCGCTCCGACCTTTCAGGGCAAGCGCGGTCATCCCGTAGGCCTGAGCTCACGTTTCCGTGAGCAATTACTTGCGCTCCAGGGCGATGCCGGCGCGCGCGACATACTATCGGTTCACAAAAGCGAGATGGCGCTGATCGAGTGCGGGGATCCCGGCGTATTGCAGGACATAGACCGGAGATCGGACTTGCATTCGGCCGGCAGCTAACGTTTATCCACGCGTCGCACCAGTCCCACCATCACGCCAAAAATTTCAAGTTTGCCCTTGGGACGTATGGTCGGATAAGCCTTGTTGCCGGGCCGCAGCACAAACGCGCCCTTATCGCGGTCCAGGTATTTGATGGTGAAGTCGTCGTCGACGATGGCCACTACGATATCGCCTACATTGGCATTGGGTTGTTGTTCGACGACCACGAGGTCACCCTCGAAGATGCCGGCATCGACCATCGAGTCGCCCTTGACGCGGATCAGCGTCGTCTTGGACGGAATCTTGACCAGATAGCTGTCCAGGGTCACCAGATCGTATCCGTCATCAAGCGCCGGGTTCGGCAAGCCCGCCTGCACGGGCGCATAGGCCAGGCGGCGCTCGAAAAAGCGCGGACCGGGGCTCAGACGTCTGTCGGGTGCAACCTTGAGATAGCCGGCTTCCTTCATGCGGCCTACGCAGTGGGCGACCCAAGACTTAGCGGCTATACCCAAGAGCTTTCCCATCGCGGAATAAGATGGGATAACCTGATGCTTCGCGTAATAGTCCTGAAGCTTGGATATAAATGAGGGGTCGAGTTCCATGAAATTGCTCTTAAGAACGAACGTTCTCAACGATACAGAGCGTGCGTTCTTAAGTCAAGTATCTGCTCAGGCACAAACTTGGAAGATTGGTTTTGACCCCTTAGAATGGGCCGCGTCCTGGAATTCTGCGGAACCACCGCCGGTTTTCAGAGTTGCCGCGATAAGAAGCCGTTTTACCATCATCAGAAAGAGCGAAGCCATGTCGAGCGATATTGAGAAAGAATTGGAGCGAACCACACAGATGCGCGGGTTTCGTTATGGACTGCACGATTTTGTTGCTCATTTGGGTGGTGCGGCAGCGCTTAAGAAGGTCAACGATAACGTTGAAGCGACTTACCTGAAACAGGGGTTGGTGGACCGCAAGACCAAGGAACTGGTGATTGTTGCCGCATTGGTGGCACTCAAGGACAAGCATTCACACATCCGTATCCATATGCATGCCGCGAACAAAGCCGGCGCCAGTCCCGAAGAAATTCTGGAAGTGCTAAATCTGGTTGCTGGCGACATTGGCAACGTCGCCAAACATAATGCTCTCGAAGCGTGGCGCATCACGTTTCGCCCCGACTTGCCGAGCATAGATCAGGTCATAGAGTTACGCTGAATCAGGCGCCTGTGGGCGAGTTGACGACTTGTGCAAGTTTCATTAGATCGGATGTCAGGTTTAGTCACGGAAAGAACTGCCAACATGAAAGACTTGCGATTATCGGTTTCATTTAAACGCATCGTGTGGCCCGTCCTGCTCGCGATGGGAGCGCTAGCCAGCGCGCCCTGTCCGGCACAGCGCTACCCCAGCAAACCCATACGCCTGGTTGTGGGTTTTGCGCCCGGTGGCAACGTGGACATCACGGCCCGCCTCGTCGCACAAAAGCTGACGCTGGCTCTCGGGCAGCCCGTCGTAGTCGACAATCGCGGCGGTGCCGGCGGCATGATAGGCGCGGATCTGGTCGCCAAGTCCACGCCGGATGGTTATACACTGCTGGTGGTCAGCAGCTCGCATATGATCAATGCCGCCACCATCAAGAACTCTCCATATGACCCGATCAAGGATTTTGCGCCGGTCACTACGCTGACCTACGGTCCGCACTTCGTGTCGGTAAACTCGGCGATGCCGGTAAATTCGGTCAAGGAACTGATTGCGCTGGCGCGCGCCAAGCCGGGCACGATCAATTTCGGTTCGGCCGGCGTCGGCAGCCTCACGCATCTGGAAGGCGAATTCTTCAAGTCGGTCGCCGGTATTGATATTCAGCACGTACCCTACAAGAGCACCAATATTGCATTTACCGATCTGATGGGAGGCAATGTTCAGCTTGTTTTTTCGAGTACCGTGTCGACGTTGCCGTCGATCAAGACCGGCAAGGTCAAGGCGATTGCCGTCACGGGATCGAAACGGTTGGCCGCGTTCCCGGACGTGCCCACGGTCGCCGAATCCGGATTGCCGCAGTTCATCGTGGATTCAGTCGCGGGCATGCTGGCACCGGCAAAAACACCGCGCGATATCGTCAATCGGCTTAGCGCGGAGTCCATCAGATTTCTGGAAAGCCCGGAACTGCGCAATGCTCTCGTGGCGCAGGGCGGCGAAGCGCGAGGCAGCACGCCGCAGGAATATGCCGCGAAAATTAATGAGGAAATCGTGCGTTGGAAGAAGGTCGTGACGAATGCGGGCATTGTTTCCCAGTAGCAGTAGCCAACATTGATGACGCTTGGTCGGCAATACTTGACGGCACGAATTTCCATGTTGGGTCTGATCGTGTTTGCAGCTCAGGCCAATGGACTGGAGTTTCCAACCAAACCTATACGCATCGTTACATCCGAAGCGGGAGGGGGAACCGAGTTCGCGGCGCGTATGATCGCGCAAGGCCTGACGGCAGGCTGGGGGCAGCAGGCCATCGTCGACGGTCGCGGTGCATTCCTGGCCATGGACTTCGCGGCCCGGGCGGCGCCGGATGGGTATACCTTGCTGGTTGCGGGCGGTAGTTTCTGGACTGGACCGCTGTTGCGCAAGTTGACTTATGATCCAGTCCGGGATTTTTTGCCGATCTCGCTGACGAATACGGCGCCCAGTGTACTGGTGGTGCACCCGTCATTGCCGGTCAAGTCCGCGAAAGAATTAATTGCACTTGCCAAGGCACGGCCCGGAGATCTCAATTATTCTTCACCGTCGACCGGGTCCGCGGTCCATCTCGCGGCCGAGCTGTTTAAATCCATGGCCGGTGTGAATATCGTGCGCATCGGTTACCGCGGCAGCGGTCCGGCAACCATAGCGTTGATCAGTGGCGAAGTGCAGCTCGCCTTCCCCGCGGCATCCGGTGTCATGCCGCACGTCCGGGGAGGTAAATTGAGGGCCTTGGGCTTAACGAGCGCCGAGCCATCCGTCTTGCTTCCGGACTTGCCGACGATAGCGGGTTCAGGATTGCCAGGGTATGAATCCGTCGTGATTACAGGCATATACGCGCCTGCAAAGACACCGTCAGCGCTGATCAGCCGGCTCAATCAGGAGATCGTGCGCTTTCTGCGCACACCGGAGACGAAGGACAAGTTTTTCAGCGTCGGCGCGGAAGCGGTCGGCAGTTCACCCGAGCAACTGGCGGCAAAGATGAAATCCGTGATTGCACGCATGGACAAGTTAATCAAGGACACAGGAATTGGCGGCGAGTAGTGCATGCTCGACTTGCGTTTGTGGAGGAACTATGCCCCGGCACCAGATCGATTTAAGGTTATGCATGGTTTGCCTGGTGTTGGCCGTGGACGCGGCGCACAGCCAGAGTTTCCCGCTCAAACCCATACGTCTGCTTTCCGGCGAAACCGGCGGTCAAGGGGACAGCGTGTCGCGTTTGATCGCGCAAGGGCTGGTCAGCGGTGGCCTAGGACAGCAGGTCATCGTCGACAACAGGCCCAGCGTGGGCATGGGCGACCTGTTGGCCAGAGCGCCTAAGGATGGCTATACCATTTTGATTATGAACAATATTTTGTGGATATTGCCGCTGTTTCAGAAAGTCGCCTATAACCCGCTCAAGGACTTTGCGGCGATCACGCTGCTGATGAGCTCGCCTAACATAATGGTCGTACACCCGTCGATGTCGGTCAGGTCGGTCAAGGAGTTGATAGGTTTGGCCAAATCCCGGCCTGGCGAACTCAACTACGGCTCCGGTGGTTCGGGATCGTCAAATCATCTCTCTTCCGAACTGTTTAATTCCATGGCTGGCGTCAACATCGTGCGCATTTCCTACAAAGGCAGCGGGCCGGCACTCAACGCGCTGATCGCCAACCAGGTACATCTGATGTTTCCGACCGCCGGTGCGGCGGCGCCTCACGTCAAATCGGGCAGAATCAATGCGCTTGCGGTGGCCAGCACCACACCGTTTGAACTATTGCCGGAGCTGCCGACGGTGGCGTCGTCAGGCCTGCCCGGGTATGAATCGGTATCGCCGTTTGGCATGTTCGCACCGGCAGGGACGCCGGCTGCTGTTGTGGCGCTATTGAATCGCGAAACCGTGCGGGTGCTGGCAAGGCCCGAGGTGCGGGAGCGCATTATCAATTCGGGGACGCAAATCGTCGGCAGCTCGCCAGAGCAGCTTGCGTCGACGGTGAAGTCTGAAATCATCAAGTGGGGCAAGGTCATCCACGACGCCGGCATACGCGCGGACTGAACGTGACCGTCAAGCGCGATCGCACTACAATGACATCTTCCCTGGCGCTGCACCGGAGGCGTGGATGAACAGTATGCGAGATATGCGGTTGCGATTCGCGTTGACCCTAGTCACTTGCGTCTCGTTAACGGCCCAGGCACAGCAAAAACCGCAACTCCCAGCCGGTTATCCGGACAAGCCGATACGGATGATAGTCGCGACCGCGCCAGGTGGTGGTATTACCAATCTGTCGCGCGCGGTGGCGCAAAAACTTTCTGAACGTTGGGGGCCGCCGGTGGTGATAGACAATCGCGGCGGCGCCAACGGCATGATAGCGATGGACTTGGTGGCGCAGGCGGTGCCTGACGGTTATACGATCATGGCCGCGACCCAGTCTATGATCATCAATGCGGTGACGAACAAGATGGCTTACGACATACGCACGGCTTACGTGCCCCTCGTGAAGATGGCCGCTTACCCTTACATTTTGCTGGTTCACCCCACGTCGTCGCTTAACTCCGTGAAGGAGTTGATCGCGCAGGCAAAGACCAAGCCGGGTGCGCTCAGTTACGGCTCCACCGGCATGGGGTCGCTGATACATTTCGGCACCGAGCTCTTCAAGTCCATGGCTGGTATCGATGCCGTGCACATACCTTACAAGGGGACGGGTCCCGCGTATATTGATTTGATCGGCGGCCGCATACACTTCCTGATTTCGGGACCGGGTGCCGCGCCATTCGTCAAGAACGGCCGGCTGAAAGCCATAGGCACCACCAGCCTCAAGCGTCAGCCGGCCTATCCCGATCTGCCGACATTCGATGAGTCCGGTGTGCGCGGTTTCGAGATGAGCAATTCGTCGGCGCTCTATGCGCCGTCGAGAACTTTGCCCGCCTTAGTGCTGGTGCTCAACAGGGAAGTCGGCCAGATCGTCAATTCCACGGAAATGAAGGAAAAAGTTGCGGCCGACGGTTCCGAAGCAGTCGCGCTGACAACACCCGAGGAACTCCGGAAAGATTTCGTAAAGGAAGTCGACAAATGGAACAACCTGGTCAAGACGTCGCGCATCGCACTTGAGTAACCATCACTTGAAAGATACTTTATGACTAACAGCACGGGTCCCACCTCCGCACTATGCCGCTGGACATGTTCGACGCAATATGACGATCTGCCCGCGGAAATCCGCAAGGAAACCGTCACCCTGATCTATGATCAGGTCGGCGGCATGATACCCAGCGCGGTACTTCCTTCATGCCAACCCCTGATCAGTTTGCTAAGCAAGATCGGGCCTGCGGGGAGCTGCAGCATCGTCGGGCATCCGTTGCGCACATCGGTTACCAGTGCGGCGTTGGCCAACGGTACCATTGCCCATGGCGACGAGGTCGACGCCACCGGCCAGCAGGGTACCGGGCACTACGCCGCGGTGACGGTCGCCGCCGGTCTTACGGTCGGCCAGTATGTCTCGGCATCCGGCCGTGATCTGTGCCGGGCCGTCACCATAGGGTCCGAAGTCGCGGCGCGTTTTCAAAGCATACTGAGCCACCACGGGACACGGAACCAGTTTGTCGCGAGCGTGGGCGCAACCATGGGAGCGGCGGTCACCTCCGGGCTGCTGTTGAACCTGGACGCCGACCGGATGGAGCACGCGCTGGGGTTGGCGGCGGCGTGCGCCTGCGGTCTGGCCAGCGCTCATCTGGAGGAACTGCATCAGACGAAATCGCTGAATCGTGGAAAAGCCGTGGAGGGCGGTGTGCTCGCCGCTTTGCTGGCGCAGGAAGGCTACCACGGCCCGCGTGAAATCATGACCGTGGAGAACGGTTTTTTTGACGCCTATCTGGGCTTGCCCAAAGCGGGGTATGAAGTGGTGGAGGGGCTGGGAGAAAACTACCTGATGCGGCAAATTGCCTACAAACGATTCCCGGTGGGTGGGCCGAATCAGACGCCGCTGTATGCTTTCCTGCAACTCATCCGTACTCACAAGCTGGTCGCGGACGACATCGAGCAGATTGAAGTGTCGGTATCCCGTGGTGCGTTTCAGACCGTCATGACCAACAAGCACCCGTCGGTGCATATGCCGATCATACTTTCACTGGCGGCGGTCTACGGAGATTTGAACTTTACGCACATACACGAACCCCGGTATCGCGACACGCCTGAATTCCGCGCATTCCAGGAACGTGTGCGCATCTTCATTATTCCTCGTCCGGGTCCTTCGGTCGCAGCGGAGCGGCTTCAAATGGGCATCATAGTGCGCAAACGCAACGGCGAAAAGCTCAGCCAGAACATACGTTACCCGCTGATGAGCAGCGCCGAAATCGAACAGAAGTTCCGCTACCTGGTGGGGTTGCGGCTGGCCCCGGATGCGGTTGCCGCGCTCGAACAAAAGCTCCTGGCCATAGAGTCGGAAAAGAATGTCGCCAGCCTGGTGAGCGAACTTGAAATACCGTACTCCGCGCCCAAATGAAAGTTTGAATCCGATTTGTGTTGTATGCGAATGGGTAGGGGTCGATCGGTTTCTAATAATCCCGACAGGAGGAAATATGCGCTTACCTGGTTTCGTTTCGTGGGCATTCGCGGCTACTCTTTCGGCGCTGGTGTCGGGCGCCGTATCCGGCCAGGAATATCCCAATAAACCGATACGCCTGGTAACCACCGAGGTCGGCGGTGCCGTGGACTTTGTCGCGCGCATCCTCGCGCAAGGCCTTGCCGGCAGGTTGGGGCAGCAGTTGATCGTTGAGAATAGAGGCGGCGTGCAATCGATACCCGCGGATATCGTGGCCAAAGCGCGAAATGACGGTTACAGTCTGTTGGTGTCCAGCGGTGCGATGTGGATAGGACCGTTGATGGGGCAGGCGCCGTACAATGCGCTCAAGGATTTCGCACCCATAGCTATGACGAACCGCTCGGTGTTGCTGCTGACCATGCATCCGTCGGTGCCGGTCCGCTCGGTCGGAGAACTGATAGCCCATGTCAAAGCAAGACCCGGTGAATTGAGTTACGCGTCAGCCGGAACCGGAGCAGCGTCTCACCTGGCGGGGGAATTGTTCAAAGCCATGGCCGGCGTGAATATCGTGCGCATATCGTACAAGGGCAGCGGCGCCGCGACCGCTGATCTGTTATCCGGACGCGTGCAGATGGCGTTTTTCTCGGCGACGTCGGTGATCCCTCATGTGAAGTCGGGTAAATTGCTGGCTTTGGCCGTTACCAGTGCCGAGCCGTCGGTGCTGTTTCCGGGGTTGCCGACGATAGCCGCGTCCGGCGTGCCCGGCTATGAGTCAGCACAGATGTATGGCGTGTTTGCGCCGGCTGGAACGCCGTCCTCGGTTATCGCGCGGCTGAACCGCGAGATCGTGCAGGTTATCGGTCAGGCGGATGCGAAGGAAAAGCTGCTTGGTGTGGGGTCGGAACCGGTAGGAAGCACGCCGCAGGAACTGGTGTTCAAGATGAAGTCCGAAATTGAACGCTTGGGTAAAGTGATCAAAGACGCGGGCATTGCCCTTTGATGCCTTCGTGCGTGTAATCAGATTGGAAAAACGGGGGGGCTTGGATGGATAGTGTCGCGTGTAGAGTAGTGGCGCCGAAGGGGAGTTTTGTATTGTCGCTGCGCTGTTTCGCCGGATTGGTGTCGTTCTGTATGGTGTTGGGGCCGAGTGTCGCGCAAGGGCAGAACTTCCCCAACAAGCCGATACGCATAGTTACCTCGTCAGCCGGCGGAGGCGGCGACATCGCAGCACGGCTGATCGGCCAGGGGCTGTCCGGCATCTGGGGGCAACAAGTCATCGTCGACAATCGCGGTGGCGTATTGCCGGGACAGATCGTCGCCGCGGCTTCGCCGGACGGGTACAACCTGCTGCTGTTCAGCGGCGCGTTATGGATAGGGCCGTTGCTGCAAAAAACACCCTATGACCCGATTGCGGATTTCTCGCCGATCACGATCACCGATCGCACGCCGTGCATCATCGTGGTTCATCCTTCGGTCGCGGCCAATTCCGTGAAAGAGTTGATTGCCCTGGCGAAAGCCAAGCCGGGCGGGCTCAGTTATGGCTCCGGGACGCCTGGCGCGGTTACTCACGTTGCAGGAGAACTGTTCAAGTCGATGACAGCGGTAAACATACTGCACGTTCCGTATAAAAACGCGCCGCCGGCGATCATCGATCTGATTGGAGGGCAGATTCAGGTGATGTTCGCAACGGCTAGCTCAGTGTCGCAGCACGTCAAATCCGGAAAACTCAGAGGGTTGGCGGTCACCACCGCGCGGCCTTCCGAACTGGTGCCGGGGCTGCCCACGGTCGCCGCCTCCGGCGTGCCGGGATATGAAGCCGCCTCGATCAACGCTGTATTCGGCCCCGCCAAAACCTCGGCCGCGCTGGTCAGTCACTTAAATGGCGCGATTACGCGGGTGTTGAGTCAACCGGAACTGAAAGAGAAGTTTTTCGCGATGGGCGTGGAAACCGTGGGCAGTTCACCCGTGCAACTGGCGGCACTCGTCAAATCGGAAATGGTTACATTGGGCAAGATATTCAAGGAGTTGAATATACGTTTGGATTAGATCGCTCTGCCAGCCCGGAGCCCTTCCGCGATCGCATTTGCCAACCGGCGTGGCGCGTACGCATCCCCGACGAGCCTGACATCGGCGATACCGGCGTCGCGTAATTCCTGGACGATGCGGTCATTGGCGCGTTGCGGGCCTATCCATACCACTTCCGCGGCATGCCCGATACGTTCCTCGCGGTGACTGTTGTAATAGTGGCGCAGTATCACCGCGCCTTTTTCGATGCGATCGACGAACATGGTCGGTCGCAGTACGACGCCTAGCTCATCGAGCGCGCGCAAGGTGCTATTGCGTGATATTTCGGGCAGCTCTCTCAATGCTTCGTGAAAGCGCGTGACATACACGACCTTGCAGCCGCGTCGTGCCAGTTCCTCGGTGACGCATGACGGCCAGTAGTATCCGTCCTCATCCACGACCACCACGGTGGATCCTGCCGGCGACGTGCCACTGGTGACGACAGGCACGGATCCGTCACCGGCAACTTTGGGCGCAAACGCCTGCGCACCCGTCGCCACGACCACCGCGTCGGGCCGTTCGGACAGTACGGCGCCGAGCGTGCCATTCGTCGAGACCCGCGCATCGACGCCCAGCGCGCTCATGCGGCCCACCAGATAATCCATCGCATTTCCGGCCTCGTGATAAGGCAGGTGTAGTCGGGCGAGATTCAGTTTCCCGCCCAGCGTCGCGCTCTTTTCGAATAATGTTACGCGATGGCCTCGCTCCGTCAGCACGCGCGCGGTCTCCATGCCGCCGGGGCCGCCACCGACCACGACGATCCGTTTTGGACTGTCGTGCCGCGCGAGCGGCGCGAATTCGCTCTCAAAGCCGGCGTTCGCATTCACCGAACAAGCCAGCCGTTTGCCGCTCACGATGCCGCCCCAGCAGTAACTGCAGGCGATGCAGCGGCGGATCTCGTTCGTTGCGCCACGCCGCGCCTTGTTCGGCCATTCGGGGTCGGCAACCAACGCGCGCGCCATGCCGATGAT
>CANJQI010000117.1 GCA_947476215.1 Betaproteobacteria bacterium | reverse complement strand
CCGAGCATCTCGGCAATGAGCCGCGCTCGCCGCCGGGTATGAACCACGTCCTGCTCGAAGCTGATCTCAACACGAGCGATGGAGGTGTTCACGCCGCCACCTTCAGTCCGGTTTCCCTGGCGACTACCACCGTGCTGTCGTCGCGCAACCGCTGCTGATCGCGAAACAACACGCCGGCGATGAGGGCCGGATTCTTTTGTCCCAGCCCCGGCCAATCCTCCGGCGACCAATGCGTCGCCACGCCGTCCGAGTGCAGCACGAGCAATCCGCCCTCCGGCCACGGATAGCTGAACTCCTGGATTTTTCGCGCTTCAACCCTGGCGGTGCCGTTGTTGGAAACCAGGCTGCGGGAGCTTCCGGCGCAGAGTATCTGCCCGGAGATATTGCCCACACCGGCGTAGCGAACGACGCGCGCGCCCAACGCGACCTCGGCCACCACCACTGCCGCGCCGCGCGTGCCGCGCAACCCGGCGTGAATCAGGTGCACCAATCCCGCCGGGCTGCGCAGTGCCTGTTTAGCAAAAAAGGCGACTGCCAGGTTGGACGCGGCGGCGGCGTTCGGCCCGTGCCCCAGTGCGTCGGTCAGCATAAACAGCGTGGCGTCGCAGCCCACCTTCATCGCCCACGCGTCGCCACAGGCTTGCTCACTGCGCACGGGTAGGCACACGGCGCCCACGGACAGCGCAGGCGGACGTTCGGGCGGCGCGTTTTTCCACAGACGGATGAACACGGCGGTAACTTTCCCGGGCGAGGAGCAAATGTCGAATGCCGACGATTGCCGGCGAATGGCGCCTAAGCCGGTGCCGAGGCTGCTGGCTCTGGAGTAACCGTCAGGCTCTCACTCTATTATAAAACGTAAGATTTAAATCTTGTCAAGCCGCTGCGCGGCTCTGGGTGCGGGAGAGGCCGTCAAGCTAGATAGACCCGCAGTCCGGGAGCGGAATTTGATGTGGTGACCGAAGCCGTTACCCTCGGTGAGCCAATTTGATATAGTGAATGAACCGTTCATGACCTAGGCCGAATAGAGTTTCACGCTTGATCTACGGGGTAAATTGGAGAAAATGACGATGCCTTGCCGGATTGTTTCGACTTTGCTGTTCCTGAGCGCTGCGTTGCAAGCGTGCATGGTGTATGCGCAAGAATCGGCGGAAGCCTATCCGTCGAAGCCGGTGCGCGTCATCGCTTCACAGGCGCCAGGTGGAACCGACGTACAGGCACGCCTGTATGCAATCAAACTGAGCGAGAGTCTGGGCAGGCAGTTTATTATCGACAACCGTCCGGGCCTGAATATCGCATTGCCTCTGGTGGCAAGATCCGCCCCCGATGGTTATACGTTGCTGGTGGTGGTGCCCAGCTTTAATTTTGCGTCGGCCTTGTACAAAAATCTTCCGGTCGACCCCATCAAGGATTTCGCGCCTATTTCCCTGATGAGCCGCGCACCTTATCTGTTGGTCGTCAATTCATCATTGCCGGTCAGGTCCGTGCAGCAGTTGATTTCGCTCGCCAAAGCCCATCCGGGGAAACTCAATTTTGGCGCCGGGCTGCAAGGGACGGGTACCCACTTCATCTCCGCCTGGTTCATGTCGCTTGCCAATATTAAGGCGACCTATGTTCCGTATAAAGGGGTCGCGCAAGCCGTTATCGACGTGGTGGCAGGGCAGATCGACGCGGGTTTCTCAACCGCCGTGCCGCTGTTGCCGCACATTAAATCGGGCAGACTGCGCGCTTTGGGCATCAGTACAGGGCAACGCTCAACGCTGTTTCCCGATATCGCCACGATAGCCGAGCAGGGGGTGCGCGGCTTCGACGCCAGTACCTTTCATGGTTGGTCCGCACCGGCGGGCACCCCGCCGGCGATCATCAACAAGTTGAGTGCTGAGCTGGCGAGGATAGCCAAGCTGCCAGATGTTGCCGATAGTTTGAAGGCCGACAACAGCGAGTCGGTGGGCAGTACACCGGAACAATTCAGGCAGTTTATCGCGGCCGAAGTGCCGCGCTGGCGCAAGTTGGTTCAGGACACCGGTATCAAGGTGGAGTAGCCGCGTTCTCGGCAGTCCTGCGAAACTCAATCTTCATGTTAAAGTGAGTTACCGTTCAGTTGCATTGTTGTCTGGTGCTCGACGGGGTCAATCGGCGCACTGGGAGCGAACCGATCTTCAAGGACGCGTGCGCACCGGCCCGCGATGAGCTGAATGCTCAACGAGAGAGCGAAATTTTCACCAAACACCCCGCAATTGACCGCTTGTCGCGCCAGCGATATAGTCGCGCATGGGAAAAAGGTAGTTCGAATTTTCTATGTGCCATCGAGATCTGGGGCGGTGCCAGCGCCGGTTCTGTGGTGCGGGCCGACCGACGGCGTGCTCGCCGTGACGTCGCTGGCCCACATCCGTGGCGAGGTGGCGCGCTGGAGACACCTCGCCACGACGCCCACAGCTGAGCGTCGTTCTACCTTCGACCCTAGAATCCGGCGTCCCCAGGGAGTGCATTCATGATCTATCCAGAACTCTTCAAGCAGCTCGAGGCGGTGCGCTGGAGCATGGAAAAAGACATCCCCTGGGACCAGTTCGACGGCAGCCTGCTCAGCGACGAGCAGGCGCAGACCATCAAGATGAACGCGATCACCGAGTGGGCGGCGCTGCCGGCCACCGAGATGTTCCTGCGCGACAATCGCGACGACAGCGATTTCTCGGCGTTCATGAGCGTGTGGTTCTTCGAGGAGCAGAAGCATTCGCTCGTGCTGATGGAGTACTTGCGCCGCTTCCAGCCCGATCTCGTGCCCACAGAAGAGGAGCTGCATCAGGTGCGCTTTGAGTTCGACCCGGCACCCGCGCTCGAGACGCTGATGCTGCACTTTTGCGGCGAGATTCGACTGAACCACTGGTACCGCCGGGCCGCCGAATGGCACCAGGAGCCGGTCATCAAGGCGATCTATGAGACGCTGGCAGGCGACGAGGCTCGCCATGGCGGTGCCTACCTGCGCTACATGAAGCGTGCGCTGACCCGGTTTGGCGACGAGGCCAAGGCTGCGTTCGCCAAGATCGGGGTGCTGATGGCCAGTGCGCGCCGTACCGCGCAAGCGCTGCACCCGACCAACCTGCACGTCAACGTGAAGCTTTTCCCGCGCGACACGGTGCAAAGCCGTTTACCCGACCCGGCCTGGCTCGAGCAGTGGCTCGACACGCAGATCCAGTTCGACGCGGTATGGGAGGGCAAGGTCGTCGATCGCATCCTGCACAACCTCAGCCTGCTGATGGAGCGCAACTTCACCAGCGTCCAGGAGCTGAACCGCTTCCGCAAGGAAATCACGGTGCGGCTGGCGGCCCGAGCCGCGGCGGACTCGGCGCCCGCGTGACTCTCGTCAACATTGAGTCCGCGTTGTATGAATGGTCGGCACCGGCCGGCACGCCGCCGACGATCATCAACAAGTTGAGTGCTGAGCTGGCGAGGATAGCCAAGCTGCCAGATGTTGCCGATAGTTTGAAGGCCGACAACAGCGAGCCGGTGGGCAGTACACCGGAACAATTCAGGCAGTTTATCGCGGCCGAAGTGCCGCGCTGGCGCAAGTTGGTTCGGG
Source organism: Betaproteobacteria bacterium (assembly GCA_947476215.1). Taxonomy (GTDB): domain Bacteria; phylum Pseudomonadota; class Gammaproteobacteria; order Burkholderiales; family SG8-41; genus PALSA-1004. The sequence goes on along the minus strand of CANJQI010000117.1, from coordinate 13,801 downwards.
ACACCGGTATCAAGGTGGAGTAGCCGCGTTCTCGGCAGTCCTGCGAAACTCAATCTTCATGTCTGGCTTCTCGATATAGACGCGCGCGAGTTTCGGACGCATGGCGATATCCTTGAGCATGTCGACCAGCGGCTGGTCATAGCGATATTCGGTTTTGATGGGGCCTGCCGCCAGCATTTCATCGACCTGTGATCCGGCGCACGCATAGCGCAGCAGGCGTTCCTCGTCACTTATGTTGGGGTATTTTTTGCGTAATAGTGGTACGCCGGGTTCGGGCGTGGACGGCTTTGGTGGAATCGCCTGCGATCCGCCTGCAAGTATCTTGTCGAGTACATTGGGATCGATAGGTGCAAGCAGCTTGCCGTTGTATCCGAGCGCGAACTGCTTGATTTCGTCCGGAACGATCTTGTAGCGCTCGCCGTTCACGACGTTGAGCACCGCCTGTGTCCCGACAAACTGCGCGAACGGGGTAATCATGATGGGCCATCCCAGTTCCTTGCGGATGCGTGCGCATTCGTGCAGCAATTCGTCGAGCTTGTGCGAGAGCCCGGCCTGCGCAAGCTGCAACTTGAAATGGCTGATCATGCCGCCGGGCACCTGATGTTCGAACTGGAATGCGTCGTATTCAGCAGGCACGCCGACGGGCTTGCCCTCCTGCCGTGCGACTTTGTAAAAATGCTCGCTGACCTCGTTGATCAGCTTGTCATCGACGTCGACCGAATAGCCCATGTCACGCAGATTGCGCACCGTAGTCTGCATCGAAGGCTGTGCGGCACCGTTCGCCAGTGGTGCAATTGACGTGTGTATCTGGTCGGCGCCGACCTTGACGCCTTCAAGGGTGACGAGAGGGCCGAGCCCGGTGGTGCAGTGCGTGTGCAGTTCCAGCGTGACGTCGCCTATCGCTTTTTTAATCGCAGGCACCAGCGTGCGCACACGGTCCGGAGTCAGAAGTCCGCCCGCGTCTTTGAGCATGATCGCGTCCACACCCGCGCGCTCGATAAACTCCCTGGCCTTGCTCGCGTAGAGTTCGTCGGTATGCACCGGGCTCACGCTGTAGGGCAGTGCACCTATCGTGTACATGCCCACAGACTTGGCGTATTTGAGCTGAAAAACAAGGTTGTCGAGGTCGATCAGCGGATCGAACAATCTGAATTGCCGCATACCGTGCGCCACGAAGCGCTCGATCCACAGAAGCAGAATATCGTCGGGGACCACATTGAAGCCGCCGCCGCCCTTGCTGCGCATGGCGGTAACCCACGGCGTGCGTCTGATCTTTGCGCACATGAGGTCCATGCGCTGCCACGGATTTTCCTTGAGGAAGCGTACGGTGACGCCGGACTGGCCGCCACCGCCCATGTCGATGGCTTCAAAGCCGATATGGTCCAGGCGCTCGGCCACCGGATACATCATCGCGGTGGTCATGCGCGAGGCCCAGAGCGACTGCTGGCCGTCGCGCAGTGTCTGGTCGGTAATTCTTATTTTTTTCATGCGCTTAGGGCTTAGACATCCTGCCCATAGTGCATGCGGCGATATGGTATGCTGATGGCATTGCGCGACAGCTTGATATCGAGAACCATGGGGCCGTCGCCGGCGAGGAACTCATCTATACCAGCGGCCACGTCTTCTACCGTCATTGCAAGCTTGCCGCGACACCCGAAGCCGCGCCCGACGGCGCCGAAGTCCGGTGAGTTCACCTGGGAAAGATTGGCATCGCGTCCGCTGGCCTTGAGTTTGTGGTACTCGGCGCCATAGGCTTCGTCATTGAGGATGATGAACAGAAGCTTCAGTCCAAGCCGCGCTGCGGTATCCAGTTCCTGCACATTCTGCATCGTGCCGCCATCGCCAGCGAGGTGAGCCAAAGCTTTGCCCTCGAGTGCGACACCCACGCCAATCGCTGCCGGTAGCGTCTGACCGATACAGCCGAACGAGGTGACGTAGGTGTGATGCGAACGCTTTTTCTTGAGCAGCATGGCCGAAAAGGTAAATGAATGGCCCCCGCCCATGACCATGCCGATTTCGGCCGGCAACTTGTCGTCGATCACGCGCATCGCTTCACGAGGGTCCATCGTGCCCGATTCGATTTCAAATTCTGTCGGATCGCGGTAGGCGTCGCGCAGCGCTTTGCGCGTCGCGGCAGTGCGATACCCTTCCTGGGATATGCCTTGTTTGGCCAGCAGGTCGTCGATTTCCTGCAACGTTGCGGCTGCATCGCCCTGCAGATAGCAATCCGCGCCCTTGTCCGTGCCCATCATGATATGTGGCTGTATGTCGATGTGTATGATCTTGGCCTCTGGGTACAGATAGCCGCCTTCGAGCGTACGGGTATTCAATCCCGCGCCGACCGCGATCACGCAGTCGGTCTCTTCATAGAGTTCCATCACGGCCTTGGTGGCGAACAGTCCCGAGATGCCGGCGTGAAACTCGGACTCGCACAGCGTGCCTTGCGCAATCAGCGTGGTATTGATCAGCGCACCTATGCGTTTTGCGAGCCGGTCCGCGATTTCCTTGGCGCGCGCTTCCATCGCGCCGCGCCCTAGGAGGACGACCGGTTTCTTGCTTGCAGCGATGATCTTAACCGCGTCATTCAGGCGATCAACGTCGGGTCGGATGCGTTGTTGTCCGGCAAACATGGAGGCCGACGTCTGGTAGTCGTCGCCATCGCTTTCGCAATTCATGTGCTGGACATCGTGCGGTACGCACAACACGATGGGCCGTTGTTCCAGTCGCGCCCGGTAAAACGCCTGGCGCACGGCGGTTTCCGCGAAGTCCGGCTTCAATACTTCGATATAACCCGCGCCGGTGGCATTGACCATGCGTTCCTGATCGAGGAACTGGACGTGCGCTTCGTTGTTGAGCGCGGTCTTGCTGGTGTAGACAACAACGGGCGTGTGGGAACGCGTGGCCGTGATCAATGACGTGAACATGCGCGCGAGTCCCGGACCGTGGGTGCAGCTGGCGACGCCGACTTTCTTGGTCGTGATTGCCCAGCCTTCAGCCATCGTCAGCGCCGCACCTTCGTCGCGTGCGTCGATAATCTTGACTTGCGGGTATTTGGCGATCGCGGCCCACCAGCCGACCTGACCATCGCCGAGCAGTCCGAATATGGTGGTTCCACCTTCCTTGACAAAGGCGCTTGCTACGACGTCATCGACTTTCATCGCTAATTCCTCCGTTAGATTTTGGAAAAAAGTGAGCCTGGAAACGCCTGCTTGCGCTATAGCCAGGTCTGGTTTCGACGGAAATTCGGGGCATTTGCCGGAAAACGGCGGCAACAGGTGACCGACAGACCGGGACAATATTACGCCGGGTCCTCGTTAACATCCAGCATGCGGTCGGTGCGGCGCACAATCTTCTCGGACTTCAGCGCCTTGATTTCAGCGTTCTTGTACCCAAGTTCCTTCAATATCTGATCGGTGTGCGCGCCCAGGCAGGCCGGCTGCAGGCGCATCGTGAAATCCGTGGTTTCGCCCATGCTGAGCGGCAATTTGGGCACCTTCAGGCTTTGCCTGGGCGTCTTCAGCGGCAGCCAATAGTTGCCCTCGTTAAGGTGTTTCTCGTTGACCAGATCGAGTGGCGTGCCCACCGGAGCGTAAGGAACCAATCCCTTATACAGGCGCCTGGTGATGTCGTTGTAAGTCAGTTTGACGGTCTCTTTCGCGATGCGCGCGGCGATGCGTACTTTCTGGCTTGAACGTTTGCCATTGCTGTTGAATTCAGCGGAATCCCGCCAGTCGTCAAATCCCAGCGCATCGCACAACCCTGTCCAGTGGCGGTTGCCCGATACGGCGATAAACACCGGCTTGCCGGTCTTGGTGGGGAACAGCTCATAGACGCCCCATCCCATAGTGGCGCCCATGCCGCTCTTGCGGGCGCCGCGCGGTGGCGGATTGCTGCCTGTCATTTGCGAGCGCGTGATGTACTGGCTGATCCAGAACACGATGGTTTCAAATAGACCTGCCTCGACGCAGTCGCCCTTGCCGGTCGCCTGCCGCCGATAGAGCGCCGCGAGTATGCCTATGACGCCATAGGTGGCCGCGCCGATATCGGTAATCGAAGCGCCGGCGCGCATCGGCTGATCCTTGAGCCCGGTCAAATAAGCGAGTCCGCCCGCCATTTGCGCCAACTCATCGAGAAACGGTCGGTCGGCGTAGGGGCCGGGCAGGAAACCCTTGACCGAGCAGTAAATAATTCGGGGATTAACACGCTTGCCCCACGAGTAATCCAGGCCCAGCCGCTTCAGCGCACCCGGCGCAAAGTTGTCCAGCACCACATCCGAGCGGGCCACCAGTTGCTCGAAAATCTTCTTGCCCTTTTTGTGGCGCAAATCGAGCGCCATATACCTCTTGTTTCGCCCATAGGTGAAAAACGTTGCACCGTCGCCCGAGCGGTTGCGCGACGTATCGCCGGAATCGGGATTTTCTATCTTGAGGACATCGGCCCCCAGATCGGCCAGTATCATGCCGCCGCTGGGTCCGGCTACGATATGACTCAGTTCGATGACTTTCACGCCCTCAAGCGGCAACGCCTGTTTCTTTGCGGATTTGGTGCTCATTGATTTTTTGTCCTGGTTTGCGCGGCAGATTCTGCTGCGCGCGGGGATGGTTCAAGCGGCGTGGGCTGTGGCAACGCCATGCGCGCTGATCCAAGAATATGCATTAGATCATGATTTCTTGTCAAAATTTGTTTGTGCGCCGGCGACCAGAAGATGAGCGTGGCTTACGGATCTATTCTCAGATCTATGTCTTTCACCAGCTTGCGCCAGCGTGCGACTTCTCTCGCAATCAGTTGCCGCAACTGCTCGGGCGTACTGCCCACGGGTTCGCTGCCATCCTCCGCAAGTTTCTCCGCGATCTCCGGCATCTTCGCTACTTTCACCAGTTCGGCGGCGAGCTTGTTGATGATGGCAGGCGGCGTGCCCGCAGGTGCCGCCCAGCCGTGAAAGGTGCTGACTTCATATCCCGCCACGCCCTGTTCGTCGAGGGTGGGAAGAGCAGGCATCGCTTTCGAGCGCTGCAGAGTGCTGATCCCCAGCGCGCGCAGCTTGCCGGCTTTGACGGGCGGTATGGTGCTTAAGCTTGAGGAGAATATCGCATCGACCTGTCCGCCCAGCAAGGCATGCAGCGCTGGACCCGCGCCCTTGTACGGTATGTAGGCGACTTTGATGCCGGCCAGTGAAATGAACAACATCCCCGCCAGATGGGTAAAGCTGCCACTGGCGCCGCCACCGATATTCAACTCTCCGGGACGCGCTTTCGCCAGCGCGATCAGTTCTTTCACGGATTTAACCGGCACGGACGGATGCACCACCAGCAAGTATGGAGACAGTGTCATCAGCGAGATCGGCGCGAAGTCCTTGATAGCATCGAACGGCAGGTTCTTGTAAAGCGCTGCCGCGAACGTGAAGCTGGGTGTAACGGTCAGCAGCGTATAGCCATCCGCGGAGGACTTGGCGACGTAGGCAGGGCCGGCGGTGTTTCCTGCACCGGGCCGGTTCTCGATAATGAATTGACGCCGGAATGTTTCGCTCAGCTTGGCCGCATACAGCCGCGCCTGGGTGTCGGTGCCGCCGCCGGCAGCCTGCGGCAAGATGATCCGAACCGGCTTGGCAGGATAGTCGGTCGCGTCCTGTGCATGGGCCGTGCAGTTCAGGAGCGATGCTACTAGCATTGCGTAAGGAAAAAAGGCGTGCTGCATGTTTTCCTCAAAGCCATCGGGTAAGCATGGCAACATCAGGGACATTTTCCAGGTCAGCGACCAGTTTGATGACCTGTTCGATATTCGCACTGGACATGGGCTTGAGCGAGAATGACGCACAGTCGCGGAATTTATCTTCGATTTGGGTTTGCGACATGGGGTTTCGTCTGTCGTCGCCGAGTGGATAGAGCACCTGATCTTGATACGTTTTGCCATCGCGCATGCGAATTACAACGGATGCCGATTCTTTCTGGCGGCTGCTGCTGCTGTCCTTTTCGACCCACACGCGGTCGGCAATGGCGAGAACCGCGGGGTCCTTGAGGGCGGACGGCGTATAGTGGCGCAGTTTGACGTCGCCGTGCGTCATCGCGACCGCAGCCGTAAACGGGATGCTGAACTTCGCCTGGGCACTGTGCGGAGGACGCCGCCGGTACTCGAGCGGTTCCGCGAGGCGCAGTATGTGTTCTCCGCCATAGACCACGATGGACTCCACCTCTTCGGGACGCAGTTTGTGCTGATGGCGCAGATCGAGTATGGCGTTTACCGGGCGGCGCGTCAGTCCGCACGCCGGCCACGCCTTGAATCCGTGAAGCTCCAGGGTTCTGAAACGTGTGCCGAGCTCGCCGGTCAGCCGCTCATGGTCCGGTTCGGTGTTGCGCAGATGCGTACGAAACAGCCCGTGCTTTCCGTACAGAATGTCCTTGACGCCGGGAACGCCGCGTTTGGCAAGCAGGGTGGCGAGAACGGCGCCCTGACCGCACCAGCCGGCGTGCATGCCGAGGTGCCGTTGGTGCGGCCCGGCTACCTGCTGGTAGGCGAGGCCCCATGCGTTCATGATCTGGTCCTCGGGCAGCCGTGCAAGTCGGCTGGCGACTGCCACGCCCGACAGATAGCCGATCGACTGCGTTTGCGAAAATTGCTGGTTGAGATCCCATTCCTCGGTGGTGTCGTAGGGATAGATCCGGGTATGTATATCGATGCCGGCGGCGACCGCGGTCAGCAGTTCGCGTCCACTCACGTTGCCGGTCTTCTCGGCCATCGCAAATGCGACCGGTATTGTCGCAACGCTGACGTGGCCGGAGCCCAGATCATCGTAGTCCAGCATGTGGCTGTTGGCACCGTTAAGAAACGCAGCCATCTGCGCTGGTGCTTTCTCGCCATAACCGATAAGCGTGCAGTCCGGGTTTCCGCCGATATCGCGCACGTAGTCGTGAAACATCGGCGCCTCCGGTGCCAGCGTTGATGCCGCGAGCGTAGTTCCCAGCGTATCAAGAATGCATTGTTTGGTCACGTGCACGACGGCGGGCGGCAGTGCTTCGAACGCCAGTGTTGCCGCATAGCGCGCCAGGGTGCGCCCCGCGTCCTCGCGTTCTGCGGATTGTTCTGATGTGCTCTTTCCATGCTGTGGCTTGACCGTTGTCATCTTAATGCTCCGGATATGAGCAAATAGTATATTCCATTGCATGAGATGTACTGACCGAAGCATATATCTCTGGCCGATCAGTGTCCGGACACCTATCGCATTGGCAAAGCCCGCGGGAGGCTGGCACGGAGCAAGGCGTAGCCGAAGCTTGCAGCGACAAGAGAACCGCACAAAATTCCGAGCCGTGTCTGCATAATATACTCGCTGCCCGCCCCGTCGAAAGCCCAGCCGGCAATGAACAGGCTCATGGTAAAGCCCATGCCGCATAGCACTGACACGCCTAACATCGAACGCCAGTCCGCTCCCCGCGGCAGTCGCGCGAATCCGAGTTTCACGGTGAGCCAGCACGCAAGAAACACACCCGCCGTTTTGCCAACCAGCAGGCCCGTTGCGATACCGAGTGCAACCGGTTCGAGCATCGCTGCGGCCGTCACGTCCTTAAGAGTTATGCCGGCATTGGCAAACGCAAATAGCGGCAGAACCGCGAACGCGACCAGCGGGCGAAGATCGTGCTCGAGGCGCCGCAACAGCGAATTCGATCGGGCGTCGCCCGCGCGGAGTGGCATGAAAAATGCCAGCGCATCGCCGGCCAGCGTCGCGTGTACGCCGGATTTCAGCACCGATACCCAGAGTATCAGACCGAAGAACCGATACGGCGCAAGCCGCGCCGCGCCCAAGCGGTTGAGTGCGAGTAGCGCGACTGTCATGCCTGTCCGATCAGGGTACAGCAACTTCCACAAGGATTTCGTTCCTTCTCAGGAACGGTAGCGTCCACGGCGGGTTGTAGCGCGCCAACTGAGGCGTGGCCACGGCTCTGATGCTCTTCGCCTTGAGCCAAACCAAGAGTTCGCCGGTCTTCTGCTGCGTCTTATCTTCGTTCACAACCCCGAGAAAGTGAGCACTGCGTAGCGTTTGCCTGGCACGTCCCTAACGGTGACCATCGGATTTCGCGGTCTGGGCAAGGTTGCCATCGAGTAATCTCTTGGCATCGTAAATTGAATGCGTCAACGTCGGGCCTGCATCATCGCGCCGGCAAAGTCGCCTTGCGGTTCGACGTTCACAGAGGCCGTCATGGCGACCATCTCGGTAGGGACTACCGGCTCGACCGATACTGGCGAAGTCATGGCAATTTTTTCGGATGCCTTGTCTGCGGACATGCGCATGGACTGGTTGTTGCCGAAAATATAGTCGGCGATCAGGCGAAATCCTTTATTCGATGCTGAACTCAGGTCGCCATCGACGAAGGTTTCGGCCACGATGAAGGGGCGATATTGCCGTATCTCGATATTTGCGGACTTCTCGAGCAACTCGAGGGCTGGTTCCTCGACCGCCATTGCAACCTCGCTGCTCATGAGTCCAATCGCTGCAAATGCCGCCAATGCAGCGCGCAATTTATCCAAGCCCATAAGTTGCCTCAAGAAAATACTTTCTGCATGCGCCTTCTGCGAATCCAGAGCTCGCGGCTCGGCCGTTTTCAGTCATTCAGAAACTGCAGCTAATGACTGATAACGGACGAAAGTGTTAAACTTGCCGGCGGTTCTGCGATATCAAATAAACCTAGCCATTCTGCCGGCTGTACGCATCGACTGACGCAAGAAATGAGCCTTATTCGACCTGGACGCAAACGACCTTTCTTGGCGCGGGTTGCGATTCTAACCGGCGCGGCGTTCCTGGCAAGCAGCGCGTGGGAGGTTCCCGCCAATGTTGCGACACCAGCATTGAAACCCTGCCCGAATTCCCCCAATTGTGTTTCGAGCGATTCTACGGACGATAAGCATTCCGTCGCACCGCTTAAATTTATTGGGCCATCGGGGAAAGCATGGCAATCTGCAAGAGATGCACTGTTGGCGCTTCCGCGCACAAAAATAATTACCGACACTGGCCAGACGCTGCATGCCGAATGCAAAAGTGCCATTTTGGGATTTGTTGATGACGTTGATTTCGAATTGCGCGCCGATCAAGGAATTATTGCGGTTAGATCCGCATCGCGCCTTGGCTACAGCGACTTCGGCGTCAACCGTCGACGTATCGAGGCTTTGCGGTCAGCCTTCAGTGAGCGCGCGCAGCGGGAATGAGTTCGAAGTTAAAGAGTACAGACCGCGAAAGAAGTGATTAAACAGCTCGTCGAAGGCCAACAAGCCTTGGTCAGGAGTGCGCGGATTGTTTTTCCGGATGTGGTCAGCTGCCGCGGCTCACGACGGCAGCGGTGGCGACCAGTTCATCGAGCAGCGCCATGCTGGCGTGACCCGAACACCCGAAGGGGTATAGCTCTGCTGTCTCCGAATGCTTGAGGAGCAGCGATGGATGCACCTTGGCAATATTGACCTGACCCATGGTCCAGCCGCCAAATCGCCGCTCGGCGATCTCCTCATAAATAAGGATACGCACGTTAAGGTGCCGGTCGTCGCGGACGATCGTGTTAAACAGTTCACACACCGCATCGCGGCCGCCTTCCAGTACCTGGATAAAGATGTCACCGCTGAAACAAAGCAGGCCGGTGATGCCTTGACGGGGATTATTCTCGCGGGACTGCTCCATGATGGAGTCCACTATCGGCGTGGTAAGCGGTACGGCGGCACGGCTGGCGTAGAGAAGACGGACGAGCATGCTGACCTCAGTCTTTTAGATTGATTGGCGACAGGAATTCGCGGTGCAGCGCGGAATCCTTGAGGAAGGAACCGCGCATCACGCTATTGACCATCTTGGTTTCGGCGTCCTTGACTTCGCGCCAGTGCATGCAGAAGTGATCCGCTTCCATGGCCACCGCCAGCCCATCGGGGCTCACCTTGCTCATCAGCAAATCGGCCATCTGCGTGATCGCTTCTTTCTGAATCTGCGGCCGGTTCATGATTCATTCGGCGAGCCGTGAATACTTCGACAATCCGGTCAAATTGGAATGCTCGTTGGGCATCAGGCCGATCCACAGCCTTCCCATGTTGGGACAGAAATGGTGACTGCAGGCACTGCGCACCGTGATCGGGCCGACGATCATCAACTCGTTGAGATGCTCCGCGTTCGGGAACTCGGTTACCGGCGGCGCGGGCACGTAGCGCCCGCGAAACACCTCGGTCAGATACATCTTGCCGCTTCGATAGACCCCGGAATCCGGGCCGCTGACTTTGATTTCGGTACTCATCGATCAGAACCAAATATGTTTACGAAAACTTCTAATATATTACAATGACCCGATATTGAAACGTTATTTTTGATATAAAGCAGTTCATTATGTTGATTATTTATCAAATAAATTATATTATGGGGTCAATCTCGGTTCATATGCTTTGAAATAGGCGCTTGTTCGTGATGGCAAGTAGCGTTGCGTGCTTATTGAATTTCCAAAATTTCGCAACGAAGGAGATTTCATGACTACTCGCAGAACGTTTGTCTTAAGCGCAATTCCGCTCACCACTGCGCAGTTTGGCACGGCAGGGTCCGCTTTCTCTCAGCCAGCGCGTCTGGGGGAAAGCGACGCGGTGGCCACGTCCCTGGGTTATGGGCGTCCTGTGGAGCGGGTCTTGATGGAAATCCTGACGATTTACTACGACGGGCATTGCCCATTGTGCCAGGCTGAAATCCGTTTTTTGCAGTCACGCAATCACGCAGGTCTGCTGCGTTTCGTAGGCCTCCAGGATCCGCATTTTTCCGAGTCAGCACAGCGCTTTTCCTGCGCGCAGGCGCTTGCCACGATTCATGGGCGTCTCGGGAGCGGAGAACTTCTTACTGGGGTGAGAGTGTTCGCTGAGGCTTACCGCAGAGTGGGTTTGAACGTCATTGCCTGTCTTCTGTCAGTCGAATGGCTGCAACCAGCCTTTAACGCGGCTTACCGCAAGTTCGCGCGGCATCGCCATGCTTTGTCCCGATGCATCGGGCCGCTGCTTTTGACGCTAGCGAAGCGGTTTTGCAAAGCAGGCAATGGCGCCACATGATTAAGCGGTCCGCCAACAAGTCAGGCGCGGGCGGGTATATTGCGCGGCAGTTTGAATAGTCTTTGTGCGTTGACGATAGCGTTTTGCGAGCGACGTGAGTGCGCTGACAATGACTCGCGCAGAATTGCGGTATTCATGAAGAGGGTGTGCAATGCATATTTATGATCTGCCTGACGACCGCGGACATTTCGGCCCCTACGGTGGCGCGTTCGTCGCCGAAACGCTGATCGAAGCGCTCGATCAGTTGAAGGCCGAATACGAGCATTACCGTAACGACCCGGCATTCCGCGCCGAGTTTGAATACGAGTTGAAGCACTACGTCGGCCGGCCGAGTCCGGTCTATCACGCCAAACGCTGGTCAGAGCATTTCGGCGGCGCGCAGGTGTATCTCAAGCGCGAGGATTTGAACCATACCGGCGCGCACAAGATCAACAACACGGTTGGTCAGGCGATGCTGGCGAAACGCATGGGCAAACCGCGCGTGATTGCCGAAACCGGCGCGGGTCAGCACGGCGTTGCAACGGCCACCGTTGCTGCGCGCTACGGCATGGAGTGCGTCGTCTATATGGGCGCCCAGGATATCAAGCGTCAGGCGCAGAACGTTTATCGAATGAAGTTGCTGGGCGCGAGCGTCGTGCCGGTGGAATCGGGCTCAAAGACGCTGAAAGACGCGCTCAACGAGGCGATGCGCGACTGGGTGACCAACGTCAACGACACGTTCTACATCATCGGCACCGTCGCCGGCCCGCATCCGTATCCGATGATGGTGCGCGATTTCCAGTCTGTGATCGGCATCGAGGCAAAATGGCAGATGCTGGAGATGGCAGGGCGCCAACCCGACGCAGTGCTCGCGTGCGTGGGTGGCGGCTCGAATGCGATGGGGCTGTTTTACCCTTATATTGCAGAGGAAAACGTGCGGCTGGTTGGTGTGGAAGCCGCTGGCCACGGACTCGAAAGCGGCAAGCACTCGGCAACGCTGTGCGCGGGCAAGCCCGGCGTGCTGCACGGCAATCGTACCTATCTGATGCAGGACGAAAACGGCCAAATTATCGAGACGCATTCGATTTCCGCCGGACTCGACTATCCAGGCGTTGGCCCCGAGCACGCGTGGCTGAAGGACAGCGGCCGCGCCGAATACGTAGCCGTAACCGACGATGAAGCGCTCGCGGCCTTCCATAACCTGTGCCGGCTCGAAGGCATCATCCCGGCGCTTGAATCGAGCCACGCGCTCGCTTATGCGGCCAAAATGGCGCCGCGCATGCAAAAGCAGCAGATCCTGCTTGTCAACCTGTCGGGCCGCGGCGACAAGGACATGCATACGGTGGCCGATAAGTCGGGATTGCTGTTCTAAGTAGTTTTCCCGCAGCAGGAGTCCGCTCGATGAAGATCCCACCCCTATGGGAATGCCGCGGCCAGAAGCGGCCGGACTTCGCCATTACACCCGGCGAGGGGCAGGAGTCGGTCTGGGACTATCCCCGGCCGCCGCGCATCGTGGCGGGCACACGGCGTGTTGAAGTGAACTCGGGCGGCGTGCTGATTGCCAGTACCATTGCGGCATTCAGAATTCTGGAGACGGCGAGTCCGCCGACGTTTTATGTTCCTGCCGCTGACGTCGACCACGGAATGCCCTCCGCCTCGACGACGCGTACCAATGCGGTCTCGAGCAGGGCGCGCGCGTTGCCTGTCATCTGCTTCAAGTAATGATGGAGCACGGCGTCGGCCGGGCTGCGGCTTTCGCACTCCGCGCTGTAGATCTCGAAATTGCCCAGACGCACCAGCAGATCAGCGATGTGATGCGGGCATTCGCAATTCAACGCGACTGAGGCCATGGAGATTTCGGCCAGCGTCTTGTTGTCGAAGCGCCGCGGCGCGGCAGGATCGATCAGCGGCAGCGCTGCGGGTTGGCCCGTCTGAAAGCCGGCGGGCGGCGCGCCGCAAAGCGATTCCAGCTGGCCGATCTCCAGGGGCGCATGGACCAGGCGGCAACCGAGTGCACGCAGTTCCTGCTCGATGCGTTGCGGGCCAAAGCCGTACACCACGACGATGTGCCGCGCGCCCAGCTGCTGCGCGAGCGAACGAATCACCTGGGGTGTTTCGCGCTGCAAGGTCGGCAACTCGATGAGCAGCGCATCAGCTGTCACGCCGCGCAGAGCTTCGATGGCCAGCGCCGCACTCGGACTTGCGGCCACGACTTGCAGGGTAGGCAAGTGATGGTGTTCCACCCGCAGCGTGAGGGCTTCGCCAACGATCGCCACGCGCACAGCGGCCATCGCATCCCCAGTGATCGGATCCGCCTGACGAGGCGGGGCCAGGGTCGAGCGGGATATCTTTTCTAGCATGACCCGCAACTGATCGACGCCAAGCGAGGCGATGGAGCCGATGGCATGCCCCGAGTCGACGAGCTGCTTGATCACCGCCAGGCGCGCCACCTCTGCGGGCGAATATAGGCGCTGCCCAGTCGCGCTCTGGAGTGGCCCGACGACCTTGTAGCGCCGTTCCCAGACGCGCAGCGTCTGAACCGGAATGCCAGTGAGACGCGCCACCGCGCCGCTACGGTACACGGGTCCATCGATCGCAATTGGTTGACTGTCTGGCATAAGCGCCTCATTTCGAACTGTATTTGAACCGATATTAGCAGAATAACCACGAGCTTACCAAGAATAACTAGGGTCAAATCAACATAACTTAAGTAATAACTTGTCAATTCGAATTCAATAGAATACAATTAACTTTCATTACTGATTCAATAACGGTTCAT